>WGAO01000001.1 GCA_015489065.1 Thermotogaceae bacterium
ATAGACGGATGTTCCGATTATTCAGTGATAACCAAGATAGTTCTATCCATGATAAGTCCTGCGATGGTATCAGTTTTTATATACGCATTTGTCACTGGTTGGAGTCAGCAATTTATACTCGCGCTCACTTTGATAAAAACTGATACTCTCATGCCAATAACTCAGGGACTTTATCAGTTCTTCACAAGGAGCTCCGTCAGGTGGAATGAGTTGATGGCGGCTATACTGATGTCCACCTTGGTTCCTGTCACGATGTTTCTCCTCGTCCAAAGGTATATAGTTAAAGGTTTGACTTCTGGAAGTGTTAAAGAATGAAGCTGTGAGATAATACCCACCAGGGGGGATAAAACATGGGAGAGATTATCTATGGCTACGCCTTTCACGGGAAGGTGAGATTCTCTGTTGTAGACTCAAGAGATTTTGTGGAAGAAGCTCGGCTGAGACACGGACTATCTCCTATAGCCACAGCCGCTCTTGGTAGAGCAATAACCGCCGCTGCTCTCTTCACTCCTTGGCTTGATGAGATTGAAACCCTAACTTTTGATTTTGAAACAAAAGGTCCAATAGGAAGAATAGTTGCTCAAGGAAAGGGCGATCGAACGGTTAGAGGTTATGTGGCAAACCCAGCGGTGGAAGGAGAGATGAAAGACGGAAAATTCGATATAGCATCTGTAGTCAGAGGAGGTCAGTTGAGAGTTGTAAGAGATCTTGGATTGAAAAGACCTGTTCTGTCGAGTGTCCCGATAATTAGTGGAGAGATAGCGGAGGATATAACAAACTACTACGCAAAATCTGAGCAAATCCCAACAGCCATGGTTCTGGGGGTTTTTGTAACAAAAGAAGGAACAAAAGCTGTTGGAGGATATGTAATTCAAGTATTGGATGCCGGCTTGTCAGACAGTGAAATATCAAAGCTTGAATCTTCTATAAAGGAGTTTGGCTCTATTACAAGCCATCTTTTAAAAGGTGAGAAACCTGAGGATGTTGCGCTTCAGATATTTGGTAGAGATGTCGGAGATTACATAGAGGAATCCGTTAGATATAGATGTAGCTGCAATAGAGATAAAGCTTTGCAGTCAATAGCGGTTTTAGACGCTAGAGAGATCGAAGAGATGAAGAGGGAGAACTTCGCAGAAGTGGTATGCAAGTGGTGTGGAAAGAAGTATCTTTTCGATGATGAAGAGCTCGATGAAGCGCTGAAGCTTAAGTTGAATTTGTGATGCCCCGCCATAGGAAAAGATAGTATAATGGCAAGGTAAAAGATTAGAAGACGAGGGGGGATCGTCATGAGGGTTACTTTCGTTGGGCATGCAACGGTTTTAATAGAGGGAAGTAAGAATATACTCATAGATCCGTTCTTCAACGGGAATCCTGCAGCTGCTATGAAGATAGAAGATCTTCCAAAGATAGATTATATAGTTGTTACCCATGGACATGGAGATCATATTGGAGACACGATAGAAATAGCGAAAAAGCATGGATCGACTGTGATAAGCAATTTTGAAATAGGGCTTTATTTGGAAAAGAAAGGAATAGATAAAGTTCATACCATGCATATAGGTGGAAGGTTCGACTTTGGTGATATGAAGATAAAACTCACGCCAGCTCTTCATGGAAGCTCGATAATAGAAGATGGAGAAATTATATACGGTGGAAATCCCGCTGGAGTTGTCATAGAGATGGATCACAGAACAGTGTACCACGCTGGAGATACGGGCCTGACAAAAGATATGGAGCTTCTGGCAAACGACTACATAGATTTAGCGATGGTGCCAATAGGTGGTAACTATACGATGGACATAGAAGATGCTTTCGTCGCGACGAAGATGATTCAGCCACAGATGGTGATTCCAATACATTACAACACCTGGCCGCTTATAAAAGCAGATCCTGAAAAATTCTGTCAAAAGGTATCTGAAATAGGAATAAGATGCAGGGTTCTAAAGCCCGGTGAAAGCGTTGAACTCTGAGATAAAACTGGGCGCTCACATGCCGATATCTGGGGGTTTTCACAGGGTACCGGAGGAAACTGTGAAAATAGGCGGAAATGCCTTTCAAATATTTCCCCACAACGCGCGGCAATGGAGAGCAAAGATGCCAGATAAAGAAACGATTATCAAATTCAAGAGAAACATGAAGAAGTTTGGAATTGATGAAGACGCAGCGTTTTGCCATAGTGGATATTTGATAAATCTGGCGTCACCAAAAGAAGATGTATGGAAAAAATCCGTTGATCTCCTTGAGAAGGAAATAAGAATATGTGGGGCGCTCGGAATAAAATATTTGAACATACATCCAGGCAGTCATCTCGAAACGGGAGAAAACGCTGGGATAGAACTTATAGTCAAAGGGCTGGATGAAGTTTTCAAAAGAACAGATGGAGTAGATGTAATAGTGCTCCTTGAGAATGTTGCACCGAAAGGAAGTGCAATAGGTTACAATTTCGATCAGTTGAAAAAAATAATTGAAATGAGCGCTTTTCCAAAGAGATTGGGAATAACATACGATACTTGTCACGGATTTGATGCAGGTTTTGATATAAGAGATCCAGATGGTGTAAGAAGACTTTTAGATGAAATCGATAAAACGGTTGGATTGGAAAGGTTGAAAATGATTCATCTGAATGATTCAAAAAATCCGCTTGGAGCTGCAAAAGACAGACATGAAAGCATAGGGTTTGGACACATAGGCAGGGACGGTTTCAAAAACTTTCTGTCTTTCGATGAGATCAGAAGAGTTCCACTAATATTGGAAACTCCTGGGGGAAATGAAGAACATGCGGCTGATATAAAGAGGGTTTTGGAGATAATCGGGGAGTGATGTGAGTGGTCGATTTTAAGATGACGAAGGATGGCCTGATATTAACTGTGAGAGATTACGAATCGATAGAGGAGGTTCTCAGCCAGATAACTGACAAGCTCACACAAATGGGGAGTTTTTTTACAAAGGGTGACGAGGTGGCTCTGCTTGTTGAGAACCACTCCAAACATGTTCAGGATATACCCAAGATGATCTCAAGAATAAAAGATTTTGGCCTGAGCGTAAGCAGAATACTCGTGGGTACTCCGGAGGAATCCGTGAAATCTGGTATGAAGGTCGTTCAGAAAGGTGAGACAAAATCGGGAACTAAGGTCATAAAGAAAAATATCAGATCCGGTCAGGTGATAGTCCATTCCGGAGATGTGATAATAATAGGAAATCTTCACAGAGGTGCTGAGATTATGGCAGGAGGGTCGGTCGTGGTGTTTGGGAAAGCCGAGGGAGTTATCAGAGCAGGGCTCAACGAGGGCTACAAAGCAGTTGTCATGGCAGTTGATCTCAGACCGACTCTAATACAGATAGCCGATAGAATGACACATGAAAAAGGAGAGAGAGAAATTCCATCCGTAGCACATGTCAGGGCGGGAAGAGTTGTCATAGATAAGTGGGATAGCGTGGATTTTGAAGAGGTGGTGAAAGCGTGAAAACGCCAGAGCTCTTGATGGAGCTTTCATCAGTCGATGGGCCATCTGGTATGGAAGATATGGCTCTTGAGAAAATAGAGAATATTGTTGGAGATGGATTCAAAACTAAGCTTGGAGGACTCGTTTACAGGGTAAAAGGTGGTGATGAGAAGAAAATAGGTGTTTTCGCACATGCTGATGAGATATCACTAGTTGTCTCAAAGGATGTTGGGAATGGGTTTTTTTATCTTGAGACCGCCGGTGGGGTGGATCCAAAAATCCTTCCTGCTAGCCGGGTAAAGATTTATACGAGAAGCGGTATAGTTAAAGGTGTGATAGGCATAATGGCTCCTCACATAACTCCTCCAGAGAAAAAGGGGAAAGTTCAGGGATACGATGAGCTCCTTCTTGATGCGTCGATGTCCGATTGGGGAAAAATAAGGGTTGGAGACAGAGTGATTCTGGATGTAAATCCATGTGAAATGAATGGAAAGATCTGCGGGAAAGCTTTGGATAACAGAGCTGGATGCGCATCACTCATTCTCGCCAGTGAAAAATTGAAAAAATTGCTCTTGAAAAACGATGTGTTTTTCGTTTTTTCAAGTATGGAGGAAGTGGGAGGACCTGGAGCGAAATCTGTGGCTCACCAGCTCAAACTGGACTATGCTGTTGTAGTGGATGTCACTTTTGCCGAAGATACGGGCCACTCTCAGAAAATAGAAATTGGAAAGGGTCCGGCGATTGGAGTAGGCCCTTTCATGGACAGAGATCTCGTCGATCTCGCCGTAAATGTAGCGAAGGAGAACAATATACCGCATCAAATAGAACCTCTTCCTGGAAGAACCGGGACTGATGTTGATTCCATAAGAAGAGCCTGGATTGGGATAAGAACACTTCTTTTGTCTATACCATTGCTTCATATGCACACACCAGTTGAGATCGTTGACCCGAAAGATGTAGAGGAGACGGCTCGGCTTATAGCACATTTGGCAGCGGCAATTTAAGGAGGTGTGAGTTTTGCTTCTAAAAGAGCTCACAGAACTAAACGGAGGATCTGGAGATGAAAGCAGAGTCAGAGAGTTCATAAAATCAAAGATTGAAGGTGCTACAACAAGTGTTGAGATTGATAGGATCGGCAATCTTATAGCTCTCAAAAAGGGTAGCAGGAGTGACTTCAAAATAGGAATACTCGCTCACATGGATGAGGTGTCATTTATGATAACCTCGATAAACGAGGATGGAACTCTATCTTTTCGTCCCGTTGGCGGGATAGATCCAAGAGTTGTGATAGGGAAAAGGCTTGTGATAAACGATATCCAAGGAGTGGTTGGATACAAGCCAATACACCTTCAGAAAGAGATGAAAGATAAGATCAGTTTTGATGAGCTTAAAATATACGCTGGATTTTCGAAAAAAGACGAGGTCAAGAATGTAAAGGTGGGAGATTACGCTTATTTTTCCACAAAGTACGAAGAATATGGCGATTTTGCCACATCGAAGGCTTTTGATGATAGGGTTGGATGCTCAATAATGATTGATTTGATAACAGGCTCCACTCCTAAGTTTGACACATATTTCATATTCACAGTCGGGGAGGAGATAGGTCTTCTTGGGAGCTCCGTTGTGATGGAGGAGATCGATCTCGATGCGGCGATAATACTGGAGGGAACAACGGCAGGAGATCTTCCAAATGTTGAGAAAGACAAGTGGGCAACTCATCTTGGGGATGGTCCAGTTCTCACTTTCTTTCACAGAGGATATGTCATAGATAAGAGAATTTTGGAAGCGTTAATAGAGACGGCAGAAAAACACAATATTCCATACCAGATGAAAAGAAGAACCGCTGGAGGAACAGATGCTGCTTCGATAGCTAGAACTGGGAGCGGCGCACCAGCTGGTGTTGTCTCTGTCCCAAGCAGATATATACACTCACCGGTGTCTGTGATAAATCTTAAAGATTATGAAAACACGTTAAAACTCGTTAAAAATCTCATAGAATCCGATACTTTGTACATAAAACTAAAATGATGTGGTACGATACAAGGCGAATTCGAAAGGAGAGGTGAAGCAAGGTGGAGAAGAGAGTTTTGGAACAGGACAAAAACTACATGCTCGTAGAGTACGAATTCGGGGAAAAAGAGATCGAAAGAGCTGAAAACACCGCAACTGTCAAACTGAATAAGCTTGTGGAGATACCCGGATTCAGAAAGGGAAGAATCCCAAAGAATGTTTTGAAGATACGCTTTGGCAGAGCTTTCAAGGATTATGTTCTTGAGGAATTGGAAAGGGAAGCCGTTGAGGAAGAGCTTTTAAGAAAATCCCTCCTCACACCGATTGTAGTTGAGAGTGATATCAAAGACGGAAAAGCAGTAGTTAGGATAGAGTATCACCTTGAGCCGGAAGTAAAAGTAGGCGATTATTCCCAAATGGAGCTGAAAAAGATAGAAAAAGAGGGATTGATAGAGAAATATGTTGACAGAAGGCTTCAGGATCTAAGAGAAGAGCACGCTCTTCTTGAAGAAAAGGATGGAGAGGCAGAGTACGGTGATCTTGTTAAAGTCAAAATGACGGTTACAACGGAAGATGGAAAGGTCATAAGAGACGAAGAATATGAGTACATATTGGTCGAGGAGGACGACAGACCATTCGTTAAGGATCTCATCGGAAAGAAAAAAGGCGATGTTGTCGAATTCGATAGAGAATACAAAGATCATCAATTCCACTACAGGATAGAGCTTCTTGGAGTTTACAAGAGAATACTCAGAGATCTTGATGATGAATTTGCAAAGGTTGTGGGCAACGAATTTGAAACTCTCGAAGCGCTCAAGGAAAAGCTCAAAGAAGAAGGAGAGGATTCCTACGATGCGACTATGAAACAGATATTGAGGGATCAAGCTCTTGAATGGCTCATAGATAACACAGAAGTTGAGCTCTCTGAAAAGACAATATCCAGGATGGAAGAGGACATGATCAGAAGGCTGAAGGAAGAAGGAAAGTACGACAAGTTGGTGGAAGATTTCGGTGGTGAAGAAGAGCTCAAAAAGGCAACTAGAGAGAGATTTTTAAACAACCTCAAAGAGACTTATGGAATAAGAAAAGTCGCGGAGATGGAAGGTATAGAGATAACAGAGGAAGAACTTGAAAAAGAAGCAGAGGAGTTGTCTTCAATATGGGGTGTACCTCCTAGAAAAGCCAAAGCCATAGTGAAAAACGATCCGAGGATCAGAGAAGATCTTGAATGGGCACTTCTGAAGAACAAAGTTTTGGATGCTAT
>WGAO01000002.1 GCA_015489065.1 Thermotogaceae bacterium
ATCTTGGTTCTTAACCAAGGATGGAAAACTTCACAAGGAGGTGAGAAAGGATGAGGATCTACCACAACATTCCGGCTATAGACTCATGGCGCCAGATAAACCAGATCAACGCATCCATGAGCAAAACCTTGCAAAGGCTCAGCTCTGGTCTGAGAATTAACAGCGCAGCTGATGACGCAGCTGGCCTTGCTATAAGCGAGAAGATGCGCTCTCAGATCAACGGACTGAACATGGCCGTAAAGAACGCGCAAGACGCCATATCATTGGTCCAAACCGCGGAGGGAGCTCTCAACGAAGTTCACTCCATCCTTCAAAGGATGAGAGAGCTCGCTGTTCAGGCGTCAAGTGATACAAACACCGATGTCGATAGAGCTCAGATACAGAAAGAGGTGGATCAACTTAAAGAAGAGATCAACAGGATAGCCAGGACCACTGAGTTCAACACAAAGAAACTCTTGGACGGGAGTATAAAACCTTTCAGAGGAACTCCCATTGAGAACATAGTAACCGGTGGAAACATAGGACTTACTTCTGTACTTGACTCTGACAACAACGGAAAAGCTGGAACTTATGTAATAGAGGTCGGTCAGTTTGACACAGATTCAACTCTTGAAGTCAAAGTAACTCTGTTCACTGAAACTGGAAGCACGTCTGCCATCAAAACCATAGATGTTAAAAGCATCGCAATAGGAAACATCACGATCAAGTGGAGCGTAACAGATATAGGAGTCGATGGAGGAAGTATTCCTAAGGGGACAGTCGTTGACAGTGCGGTAGTCAGAGTGGACTCAGCCATAACGTCTGGTGCAAATCCATTAACTTTCCAGATAGGTGCTAACGAGGGACAGAGCATGTTTACTGGAATAGATGAAATGAACGCTGCAGCTCTAGGATTGGCATCTGTGGATGTCACGAGTGCTGACAAAGCTCAAAGATCCATAATGATGATAGACGCAGCTATATTCAAAGTAAGCTCTACAAGAGCCACACTTGGAGCAGTTCAGAACAGGCTTGAACATACCATAGCTAACCTCGGTGTGGCATCCGAGAACTTGACAGCTGCTGAGAGCAGAATCAGAGATGCTGATATGGCTAAAGAGATGATGAACTTCACAAAACAACAGATACTCCTTCAATCAGCTACATCGATGCTAGCTCAGGCTAACGCAATGCCGCAAAATGTTCTTCTATTGATGAGATAAAAATTACAGAGCTTTTTGAGAGGGGCAAGCGGCCCCTCTCTTTATTTTGTATAATGGGGCGGGGGTGAAAGATTTGGGAGAAAAATGCCTATTATCCATAGCTATGATTGTGAGAGATGAGGAGAACAACATAGAAAGAGCTTTAAGAAGCGCAAAAGATTGTGTCGATGAGATAGTGGTCGTCGATACGGGATCTGTGGATAGAACGCCTGAGATAGTCAAGAAGTATACAGACAAGCTCTATTTTCACGAGTGGAAAAACGACTTCTCTGAGGCGAGAAATTATTCTTTAAAATTCCCAAGATGTGAATGGGTGATGATATTAGACGGGGATGAAGAAGTCTCAGAGGAGTTCTGCAAAAATATAAGAAAATACTTGAAAAGTCTCTCTAAAGATGTCAATACCATATACGTTCCTACTATAAGTTATCTTGACTGGGATTTTAAAAGGAAAGAATTCGCATCAACGGCGAGAATATTCAGAAACGGTACGGTTTATTACAAAAACATTGTTCACAACATGCCGGTTTACAAACCAAAGGTCGAATCCGTCCCGTGGCCTATATACCACTATGGATACATCTGGACAAGAAAACTCAGAAAGAAAAAATACGAGAGAACAGGAACTCTCATAAGAAAGCAGCTTAAGATGGCAAAAACTCCCGAAGAGAGACTGTACTACCTAGTTCAACTTTACAAAACTGAAGCTACAGCTGGAAAACCTTTCGTTAAAAGCGAAGTCGCTCTTCAGACTTTTCACGAACTTGCAAAGGCTAGAAGAATTCCCACGATAGCTCTTGAGTTTATGTATTATTTTGCGAGCGATTTGATGAATCTTGGATATCTTGATGAAGCGGAAAAGCTCCTGGAAAAAGCCATAAAAGTTGATCCCGATTATCCTGATTCGTATTTTGGAATGTTAGCTCTGAATGAAAAAAGGCAAAATTGGGAAAAGATAATAGAGTGGGGAGAGAAGTTTTTCAAAGTCTTTGGAAAAATTGTTGAGAAGCTCGACAGCCCGAAATGGACTGTAAACTCAATGAAGGTAACTGGAGCTGCAAGCACGGTTATAGCGAGAGCATATGTTCACAAAGGAAATGTTGAAAAAGCGTTCCATTGGATTAAAAAGGCCGTGAACTATTCCGAGGAGAACGGAGAGAATATAGAAAAATTTTTGAACATATTTTTATCAGATATCGAATCACTAGACTGCGAAAAACTCAAAAATTTTGTTGATGTAGTGGAATTTCTCATGGGATATTCAAAGCAGAAAAGTGTAAAGCTCAATTTTTCAAGATTTTTTGAGAGAGCTGCGGAATGCTCTTTGGATATCTCAAAAGACCTCATTGAAAAATTCGATCCGGAGGATGATTTTTCAAAAGCCCTAAAGAAAAGACTCTTGGATGGGAAAGATCACCTCCTTGATGTAATCCCTGAGGGAAGAAATTTCAAAGAATTCGTTGAAAACTACGGAACGAATGGACTTGTGTTTTTGTTTGACTATCTTCAAGAGAAAAGAACGCCATATGAAGAGCTTTTGAGGATTTTGAATGAGATTCGAACAATAGACAATGAAAAAGTCAAAGGATTATCACTCACATTTATGGGCGATGTTTATCTAAAGAATGGAAAATTCAAAGAAGCCTTAGCTGTTTACAAAAAAGCTTTAAGCATCTTGCCAGAGATAAGTGGATTCCTAAAACCAGTGATAGAAGATCTCAAAACAGTTATCACAAGTGATATAGACGGAGTCTTTGAAGAGATATACAAATATTATTCAAAAGGACTTGAATTCGTCTTCGACATAACTAAAGTAGCTCAAAGTAGCTCTTATGGAAAATTCCATCTGATATCTGATAGCGATCATGCTCTATATGCGTCAGCTGTTACAACCAAAGATAAGAAAAGAACAAGAGAGCTTCTTGGGAAAATTCGAAATATCGAAAAATTCCCGTTCTATTACTTTAGACTTGCAAAGACCTATGAAGGAGAAGACTGGGAAAAAGCTTACGAATATCATAAAAAGGCTTGCGAAGAGAACGAAAAGCTCGCCGATTTAAGGTATGGATATTCCAAATATCACGGTCTGTACCTTTCTCAAAATCCAAATTGGAATGCAAAAGATGATGAAATTGTCTGGTCTGGAAATATCTCTGAAGAGTTCTCAACGCTTTCCGTCATATCTCCGGTGAGAACTTGGAGAAGATCTAAAATAGGCTTTTACTACGCCTTGCCATTTCACATAGACGAAGCTGTAGAAATATACTTTAAAAATCTTGAAAAGACGAAGTTCAGAAAATTGAAAATCAACTTAGAAGATCTTTCAAACATTCTGATGAAGTCCTCACCAAGGAGCGTGAAACTTCTAGGAAAAGGTTTTAACGATGAAGAAGCAAAAGGATTTCTCAAGAATCTCGATATAGATGTAAACGAGAGCTCAGATTTTCTTTTATTGCCATTTGGATTGGAAACACTTACAGCCTCAGACTTTGAAAATATTTTGAAAAATTTCAGAGGAGGAATAGTAGTTTTTGCAAATCCAACCGGTGAGAGATCTCTTATATGGAGATATCCACCATTTAGAATTATAAGACCTTATAAATATTTGAATAAAATTCTCAATTCAGAGAAATTCAGGGTGCAGGATCTGGAAAAACTCAACGATGATTTTTATGTTCTCCACTTTTCAAAGTGATAGAATCACTCTCGGAGGTGATAAGAATGATAAGAGTCCATGTAAACGACCCTTTGGATGAGGAGGCAATGGAGCTTTTAAGGAGTAAAAAAGAACTAGAAGTTACAAGCGAACACCTCGAAAAAGATGAGCTCATAAAGATCATGCCAGAAATCGAAGTTTTAGTCGTGAGGAGTGCGACAAAAGTAACGGCAGATGTAATAGAAGCCGGGAAAAAACTCAAGATAATAGCAAGAGCTGGCGTAGGACTTGATAACATAGATTTAGACAAAGCAAAAGAGAGAGGAATCAAAGTCCTGAATACTCCAGGCGCAAGCGCAGCGTCCGTAGCAGAACTCACAATAGGAATGATGTTTGCACTCTCAAGGCATATAGTTCGCGGAACAATGGATTTAAAAGAGGGAAAATGGACGAAAAAACAGCTCAAAGGAGTTGAACTTGGAGGAAAAACTCTTGGAATAATAGGACTTGGAAGAATAGGAAGAGAGGTTGCAAAAAGAGCTCTCGCTCTTGGTATGAAAGTTATTGCTTACGATCCATTTGTAAAAGAGATAGATATGGATGTAAAGCTGGTTGATCTTGATGAGATCTTCTCAAATTCCGATTACATAACCGTTCATGTTCCATTGATACCTGAGACAAAGCATCTGATAAACGACGAAGCTTTTGAGAAAATGAAAAAGGGAGTCTTTGTTCTCAATTGTGCAAGAGGAGGAATAGTCGATGAAGAGGCTCTCTTGAAAGCATTAAAAGACGGAAAAGTTGCTGGAGCAGGAATGGATGTTTTCGAGACGGAGCCTCCAACAAGTGATGTGGAGAAAGAGCTTCTTTCACTCCCAAATGTCGTCGCGACGCCCCACATAGGTGCTTCGACTAAGGAAGCACAAAAAAGAGTTGGAAAAGAAATAGTAAACAGGATATTCGAAGAGCTAGGAATATAAAAGTCTAGATAAAATTTACTTGATTTGAATACAACGAAAAAGGGTGAGATTCACCCAAAAGTGGTTTTATAAAGCTTTAAAACATAAAACTTAGGCATCTTTAGCATATCTCTAGCTTGTTTATATATCTCAAATCTGGTGGGAAAGCTTCATATTTAAGAAAAATCGTCGAGAGGCTTTCTGAAGGTTTTCATACAGCCAACTTGATTGGAAGAAAAAACGGAAGCCGGATATAAAAGCGCGGATGAAACTTTTCTGGAAATAGTGTCACAAGAACCTCTTGAGAATTAGCAGATCAACGATATCTTTTTCCCCACCTGACCCCAAATTCAGGACGATTCAACTATTCAAAGTCCTCAGTTTTTCACGACTACACAATTTTTGAGCAGTGTTTGTAACCTTATAGCAACTCTGAAGCAACTTAAACTTAACAAAAATATTGTACTATTTTTCACGAATAGATAAGTGAAATATTTCCTAATTACTGTTAAGAATATCTCAATTTCGATCTTTGATAATTGAATTTCTTACGGAGCTGCTATAGCTTCTCATTTTCTATCAGGATATTACGTTTGCCATATCACACTTCACATTTCTTAAATTTTTAATTCCAATTCGATATATCCACCTAGTGATACACAACACTTTAGTTATCAAAGGATGCTAAAGATTTAATCTCACCCAGATTTCAATTTGTGAAAAATTTCTTCAATGTTTTCTTCAATCAAAAACAAAAGGAGGGGATAAGTATGTCTGAGGTGAAGGTTGACAAAACTCTGGATGTCAGAGGAGAGGTCTGTCCAGTCCCTGATGTTGAGACAAGGAGAGCCCTCAAAGACATGAAACCCGGTGAAGTTTTGGAGGTGCTCATCGATTATCCACTTTCCAAAGAGAGGATCCCTGCAAATGTCCAAAAAGATGGAAACGAAGTAATAGCCATAGAAGAAATCGGCCCAAGCGAGTGGAGAATCCTGATAAGAAAAAAGTGAGGTGATAGCATGGAAGTCTTGACCGGTATAATCACCGGTATATTTTTTGGGATAGTTCTTCAGCGTGGAAGGCTCTGTTTCAACTCAGCAATAAGGGATTTGAGGCTCTTTAAAGACAACTATCTCTGGAAAGCCGTTATGCTGGCAATCGCTCTTGAAATAATAGGATTTCAATTCATGGCATCAGTTGGATGGATAGCTTTAAGACCCAAGCCATTCGCTCCAATTGGAAACATACTAGGCGGTCTGATATTTGGGTTTGGAATGGTTTTAGCCGGCGGATGCGCTAGCGGCGTTACATATAGGTCGGGCGAGGGTATGACAACTGCCTGGATGGCTGCGATATTTTACGGACTCTTTGCAACAGCATCAAAACACGGCTTTTTAAAGCCCATCATTAAATGGCTACAAGGTCCTGCATATAAAGTCGATGTTTCCAGCGAAAACAGCGTGTATATAAAAGGAAAGATAGGTCCAACGCTTGCAACGATCTTTCATATGAATCCATGGATACCCGCGATCATAGTTACTGCACTGCTCCTTTGGTATGTCTTTGGAACGAAAACTAGTGAGAGAGGTGGAAAAGGATTCAACTGGTACACAACGGCGATATTGGTGACATTCGTTGCAATGTTTGGATACTGGACAAGCTATCGATTTGGTCACAGACCATATGGATTGGGAATAACCGGAGGATGGGCGAGTGTGTACTCGACTTTCAATGGTGGAGAGCTCAACTGGGAAGGAGCAGAAGTTTTGGGAATAATCATAGGAGCTCTTATAGCCTCGCTTGCAGCAAAAGAGTTCAAACTGAGAATGCCAAGAAAAGCGAGCACTTATGCCCAAGTAGCACTTGGAGGAATCTTCATGGGAATAGGAGCACCACTCGCTGGCGGATGTAACATAGGTCATTTCCTCACGGGAGTTCCTCACCTAGCTCTTGGATCCATACTCGCATCAGTATTCTTCGTACTTGGAAATTGGACTATGGCTTATTGGCTCTACGGCAGGAGGTGATTTAGATGAAGATCGCTATCCAAGTCATGCTTCATCCGTACACGAATCAGGATGTTGATACGGCTATAAGAATAGCAAAAGAAGCCGTGAAGAAAGGACATGAGGCAGCGATATTCCTCTTCTGCGACAGCGTACTGGCTATAAACACGGCGGCAAGACCGGTTCGCGGCGACAGGAATATACCGCAGCTTATCAAAGAGTTGATCGACATGGGAGTAGAGGTTCACATTTGCGGAATATGTTTCCAGTACAGAGGACTTGAGAGAGATAAAGTAGTAGAGGGTGCAAAACTGAGTGGTCTTCCAGAACTTGCATCCCTGATATACGAAAGTGATAGATTCGTAAACCTAATGGCGTAAGGGGTGATCGAAATGAAAAAAGTTCTGTTTATATCATATTTACCGGCACCAGGGTCAATATTCGTGAACGAGACATTCAGAACAGCCTTTGGAATGTATGGGGAAGACATAGAACCAGTCGTGCTCCTAATGGAAGATTCTGTCGTAGCTCTTGGTGAGAAATATTCTCCTGAAAGCCTCGGACTTCTGCCAATAAAAACTGTGCACAGATACATAGATAGATACGGAACAAAAGTTTTGGCTGTGAAGGAAGATGTTGAGAGCAGAAAGGTGAAAATAGGGCCTGAATGGAATGTCGATTTGATTTCAAAATCCAACCTTGCAGATTTCATTCACGATTTTGACCTCGTGATATTCATGTGAAGGGGTGATGGATATGATGATAATTGTCAAGTACCCTCCAACGAGAAAAATTTCCAGAGAAAAGCTCTCATTAGCAAAAGAAGGAGATGTCGTAGTGCTTCTGCAGGATGCTGTACTTTACGCACTTGGAGATTCAAAAATTGACGATCTAAAACAGAAAAATGTAGAGATCTTTGCGTTAAGAGAAGACTTCAATGCTCGCGGATACTCTGATGATATGTCAGTCGTAGATCTGATAAGCTACGAAGATTTCATAGACTTGGTTGTGGAAAAAGGCGAAAAAGCTGCGGGGTGATATCATGAGGAAAATCATAAAGGATCTTTGGATCGAAATTGATGGAAAAACGGCCATTTTAGGAATAACACAATCGTTTTTAGAAGAAGCCGGAGATATAACTTTCGTGAATTTTCAGATAAAAAAAGGCGGTATCGTGAAAGAAGGCGACATTTTGGCATCACTTGAAACTGTGAAATCAGTCGTGGAAATAAAATCCCCTATAGGAGGTAAAATCCTAGAAGTGAATGAAGAAGTCTCGGAAAACCCAGATCTCATAAACAATGATCCTGAAAAGACTTATCTTGTTAAAATAGAAGTCACGGAAGATGAGGTGATAAAGATCGAGGAGGGATGAGAATGTACGACGCCATAGTCATAGGAGCAGGTCCGGCAGGTTATGTGTCGGCTATAAAGATGGCACATCTCGGTTTGAAGGTTTTGGCAGTTGAAAAAGATCACGCTGGAGGAACTTGTACAAACAAGGGGTGTATTCCAACAAAAGCACTGCTGGTAGCGGCACATGCTTTCCACGATGCCAGGGAGAAATTCAAGAAATACGGAATAGAAGTGGAAAAAGTGGAGTATAGCTTTAAAAAGATCAAAAAACACATGGAAAGGGCTATACTCTCATCGAGAAAAGGTGTCGAATATCTCTTCAAAAAGAACGGAATAGACTACAAAAAAGGTACAGCTGCTCTGGAAAAACCCGGTATGGTAAAAGTGGGAGATGAAATATTCGAATCAAGAAACATACTAATAGCTACCGGGTCTACTCCAACGATTTTTCCACCGTTTGACGAAGTCGACGGAGTGTGGACGAGCGACGATGTCTTCAAAATGGAGGAGCTTCCAAATTCTATACTGATAGTTGGCGGTGGTGTAATAGGTGTCGAGATGGCAAATTTCTTCGCGGCGCTTGGAGTTAAAACATACATCGTTGAGCTCATGGAACACATACTCCCACCTGAAGATGAAGATGCCGCTGCTGTAATAAAGAAATCTCTGAAAAGCTTGAAGGTCGATATATTCGAATCCTCAAGCGTTAAATCTGTAGAGAAAACAGATAAATACAGGGTATCCATCGAATCTCCAAATGAGACATTCGATTTAGAAGTCGATAGGATCCTTCTATCCGTTGGAAGAAGACCGAACGTTGGAGAAGATGTGAAGAGCTTGGGAGTTAAAGTGGGAAGGGGAATAGAGACCGATGAGAAACTCAGAACAACTGTTGACGGAATCTACGCAGCTGGAGATGTCAGGGGAAAGATAATGCTCGCTCATGTTGGATTTCACGAAGGTGTTGTTGCGGCGTATAACATAAAAGGAGAAGAAAAAGAAGTGGATCTCTCAGTTGTACCCGCTGTTATATACAGCAGCCCAGAGCTCGCATGCGTTGGATTGAAAGAAAAGAATATGGATCAAGAGAAACATGCTGTCGCCAAATTCCCAATGTCTGCAAATGGAAGAGCGACAGCTATGGGAGAGAGAGAGGGATTCGCAAAGGTGGTATATGAGAAATCCACGGGAAAAGTTTTGGGAGTTACAATCGTTGGTCCTTTTGCATCAGAGCTCATAATGGAAGGAACGGTCGCTGTAAAGCACGGCTTGACAGTTGATGAACTTGCATGGACAATACACCCACATCCGACAATATCCGAGGCGCTCCTTGGAGCGTTTGAAGAAGCAGAAGGAAAGGCTATCCATTTGTAATAATTGCTGGAAAAATGCCCCGCCGAAATGGCGGGGTTTTTGTTTTTAAAGCTTCTTGCTGTACAATATCCCAAGACTTGCTTTGAAAGTACATGGATTTTTTGTAGCATAACCTTCAGGAGGGATAGATGTGTATCTTCAAGATGTTATATTCAAGCTTCAGGAATTTTGGTCAAAGAACGGCTGTTTTATAGATCAACCCTATGATATGGAAATGGGAGCTGGGACTTTCCATCCCTCAACTTTCTTCGGTGTTCTGAGAAATGGCCCTTGGAGAGTCGCTTTTGTTCAGCCATCAAGAAGACCAACAGATGGCAGATATGGAGAAAATCCAAACAGACTTCAGAGATATTTCCAGTTTCAGGTGATAATAAAACCGTCCCCAAAAGATTCTCAAGACCTCTATATAAAATCTCTTGAATATCTTGGAATAAATCCAAAAGAACACGACATAAGATTCGTTGAAGATAACTGGGAATCTCCAACTTTGGGAGCTTGGGGAGTGGGCTGGGAAGTTTGGCTCGATGGTATGGAGATAACGCAGTTCACTTATTTTCAGCAAGTAGGTGGCATCCCATTGAAGGAGATTCCACTTGAGATAACCTATGGAATTGAGAGAATAGCGATGTTTCTCCAGGAAGTTGACAATGTGTTCGATATAAAATGGAATGAGAATTTAAAGTATGGAGAAGTCTTTCTGGAAAACGAGCGCCAGCAATCGATCTACAATTTCGAGGAAGCTGATGTAGAAACACTCTTCAGGCATTTTGAGGATCACTACAGAGAATTTGAGAAATTAGCAAAGAAAGAGCTGTATCTTCCAGCGTACGAGAAGATCATAAAAGCGTCACATGTATTCAACCTCTTAGACGCCAGGAACGCGATATCCGTTTCCCAGCGTCAGGAATATATAAGAAGAATAAGATCGATGTCAAAAAGAGTGGCGAAAATATTCAAAGGGAGGGAAGAAGGTGCCTCACAAAATTCTGAAGAAACAAAAGTTAGCTCATCTGGTTCATGATTTCGTCATAGAAGCTCCACGAATTGCAGAGCATGCAAAGCCCGGACATTTCATAGTGATAAGGCTCCATGAGAAAGGCGAGCGCATTCCTTTAACGATAGCAGATACCTATCCAGAAGAGGGCGCATTTAGAATGATTGTCAGGGCTGTTGGGAAGACAACTTATGAGCTTTGTGCCATGAAAGAAGGAGACGAAATACTAGATGTAGTTGGACCGCTTGGAAAACCGAGCGAGATTGAGAATTACGGAAAGGTGCTTCTCATAGGTGGAGGAGTCGGTATAGCAACGCTCCATCCGATAGCGAAAGCTCTCAAGGAAGCCGGCAACGAGATAACGACCGTGCTGGGAGGTAGAAGCGCTGAATATGTGATAATGCAGGAAGAATTCAAGAAATTCGGTGATATAGTCATCACAACAGATGATGGATCACTCGGAATGAAAGGCGTGGTTACAGACGCAATGGAATATCTGGTGAAGGAAAAAGGAATAAATTTTGACATAGCTTGGGCAGTTGGCCCGACGATAATGATGAAATTCGCCGCCCTGAAAGGAAAAGAGCTCGGAATACCGAAGATGTGGGTATCACTGAATCCGATAATGGTTGACGGTACGGGAATGTGTGGAGCTTGCAGAGTGAGTGTCGGTGGAGAGATAAAGTTCGCTTGCGTGGACGGCCCAGAATTTGACGGATATCAGGTTGAATGGGACGAGCTTATCAGAAGATTAAAACAGTACAGAGAAAAAGAAGAAGAGGCGTTCAAGAAGTTCCTCGAAAAGGCAGGTGATCTTTCATGGCTGTGAAAAGACAACCCAACAAGACTCCGATAAGTGAGCAGGATCCAAAAGTCAGAATCCATAACTTCAACGAAGTTGCTCTTGGTTACACGCCAGAAGAGGCTATGCAGGAAGCACAGAGGTGTATCACCTGTCCCACAAAGCCCTGTGTGAGCGGGTGTCCTGTCCACATAGACATACCGACATTCATAAAGCACATAAAAGAAGGAGATTTCCAGGGAGCTATAGACACGATAAAGCTTTACAACAATCTGCCAGCCGTTTGCGGAAGGGTATGTCCACAGGAGAATCAGTGTGAAGCGCAGTGCGTTGTTGCAAAAATTCCTGGATTTGAACCGGTTGCAATAGGAAGACTTGAAAGATTCGTGGCGGACTGGGAAGCTGAGCATGGAGAGTTAAAACTTCCAGAAATAAAGGAAAAGAAAGGAAAGAAAGTCGCAGTTGTTGGAGCAGGTCCGTCTGGTCTAACAGCAGCTGCGGATTTGGCGAAATTGGGGTACGATGTAACGATATTCGAAGCTTTCCACAAAGCCGGTGGAGTTCTGGTTTACGGAATTCCTGAGTTCAGGCTTCCAAAGAAGATCGTCGAAAGAGAGGTCGAGTACATAAAGAGACTTGGAGTCAAAATAGAAACGAATGTCGTCGTCGGAAAGACAATACCCGTCGATGAGATACTGAAAGAGTACGATGCTATCTTCATAGGAGTTGGGGCAGGAGCTCCTAAATTCATAGGAATTCCCGGTACGAATTTGAACGGTGTTTATTCGGCGAGTGAATTTCTCACAAGGGTGAACTTGATGAAAGCTTACAAGTTCCCTGAATATGACACACCCATAACAATCGGAAAGAAAGTCGCAGTCGTTGGAGCGGGGAACACCGCTATGGATGCTGCAAGAACTGCTTTAAGAGTTGGAGCAGAAAAAGTCATGATCGTATACAGAAGAACAGAAAAAGAGATGCCGGCAAGATTGGAGGAATATCACCATGCTGTTGAAGAAGGGATAGAATTCCACTGGCTAAGACAACCTGTTGAATATGTTGGTGATGAGAACGGACATGTTATCGGTATAAAATGTGCCGTCATGGAGCTAGGAGAGCCCGATGCCGATGGTAGAAGAAGACCGAAACCCACGGGAGAATACGAATTCATAGAAGCAGACATGATAATAGAGGCCATAGGTCAGCAGGCTCAGAGGATACTCCTCGACGAATTTCCGCAGCTAAAGAGAAACAAAAAGGGATACATAGAGGCAGATCTTGAGACCGGAGCAACGAGTGTCAAAGGAGTATTCGCAGGCGGTGATATAGTCACAGGAGCTGCAACTGTCATAGAAGCTATGGGAGCTGGAAAGAAGGCGGCAAAGGCAATAGACAGATATCTATCTGGTGAATGGAATCCTTGGGAATGAATAAAGGGAGCCAAACGGCTCCCTTTTTAAATTTTGATGACCGATTCTCTTTCAACTATCTCAACGGGAAGTATCATCTTTCTTGTAACAACTCTTCCTTTCGATTCAATCCTTGAGAGAAGAAGTTGAGCTGCAGTCAGTCCCATCTCCATTCTGGGTTGCCTCACAGTTGTCAAAGGGGGAATAGTGAACTTGGAATAGTACGCGTCATCAAAACCCATAACTGAAACCTCATCCGGAACATCGATTGATTCGTCCCTGAGAGCCTTGATAACCTCGACTGCCAGCATATCAGATGAGGTGAAAACAGCCGTGAAGTTCTTTCCCTTTTTCAATCTATCTCTCATCAAGGAATAAGCATGGCCAACCTCGAAAGTTCCCTCTATAACCTCGATATCCATACCCAATTTCTTGGATTTCTTTACAAACCCCTCCATCCTCATCTTGACGGAATATATATCGAGATTTCCAGTTATGTGGATAATTCTTTTATGTCCCATCTTTTGAAGATACCCGGCTACCAACTTTCCAGCTTTGTAATTATCTATATTTACAGAATCGAACCGGAAATCTCTGTTTTCTCTATCAACCGTGACGATTGGTATAGCAGTCTCCTCGACTATCTTCAAATATTTGTCATCCTCTTTTGAGGTGCAAACTATAAGACCGTCAACCTTGCTCATAAAAAAGTAATCTATTGCCAAAAGCTCTGATTCAAGTTTTCTGTGGAACATATATATGAAAGGCTCGTATCCGCGCTGATAAAGATATTCGGCTGCTCCCTCGACTATATCGCTATAATGATACGCAAAGATATCGGGAACGAGTATGCCGATCATCTTGAGCTTGCTGCTAGCAGCTGGGTTGTTTATTTTCAAAGGTTTGTATCCGAGCTTCTTTATGGCTTTGACAACTCTCTTTCTCGTATCCTCAGATACCTTGTCGCTCCCGTTTATCACTCTTGAAACCGTAGCTGTTGACACACCCGCTTCTTTAGCGACATCTTTTATCGTTATCTTCAAAATCAACTCCCCCTTCAGACTTCATAGGGAACAGATTCCACTATACCTTTAGTCGTTCTCTTTCTGATGATTTCAGAATATACATAAGCACTTGGTCTTGGATTTCTACTCTTGCTCTCAAGATCAACCTGAACAAGGCCAAATCTTTTGTCAAACCCTTTAGACCACTCATAATTGTCCATAAAAGACCAATGAAGATATCCAAGAACCGGATACCCTTCAGATAGAGCTTTCTCAACTTCATATATATGCGATATCAAATAATAAGGCCTCAATCTATCTTCCGGATCTGCCGTTCCGTTCTCTGTGACTATCATATCAAGCTCATATCTCTCATGTAGCATTCTTATGATATCGTAAAGGCCTTTGGGATAAATCTCCCATCCAACCTGGCTAGCTGGATACCCGGCTCTTGATCTAGAGTAAGGCTCACATCCGTATCCATAACCCCCTAAAATTCTCCAGCCCATAGGTCCTCCCTTATCAACTACTATTCTCGTGTAGTAATTTATTCCAAGGAAATCCACTCGGTCTTTCATATCTGTTCTCTCCATCTCAGTAGATCCTTCAAAAAGTTTTCCTATTCTTCCAGAAGTTATCATATCCATGAACCAGAAATTCTGATAGTAGTTCGCCATATCGACATGTTCTCCATCTTTCCCATCCACCGGATAAGCCGGTGAGAAAGAATATATTACCCCGACATCTTTGTCTGACATAGATTTTATGGAATCGTAAGCCCTCGCGTGCGCTTGAGCGAGGTTTATAGACGACCTGACATAAGCTTCAAAGCTCGGATAAGAAGGCGGAAAACCAGCAGTTATCAAGACATATCCAAGAGAAGAGACAACCTGCGGTTCATTCATCGTGCTCCACGCGTCTGCTAGATCCTTAAACTCTCTCGCGCAAAAGGCGGCGAACTTGGCGAATTCAATGACCGTCTCCTCTGAGTACCAACCACTCTCTTCAACATTCTTGATGCCGTGTTTTCTTACTTTGATCGGATCGTGTATCCATAGAGGGAGCGTGAAGTGATTGAGATTCACCATTAACCACATTCCTTTTTCCTTTATATCTTTCATGATCTCCCTGTATCTCTTGACAGCTTCCATGTTCGCGATCTTTTCAAGCTCTTTCAAGTTCTTCTCGGTTATCTTCACGCTCCTGATAGCCGTTCCATCCTTTTTAACCTCAACTTCCACATCCTTTGTCGACTTGGGAAAGATCCTGCTCCACTCGACCCCGATCCTGACTGAATTTATTCCAAATTTTCTCATGAGATCGTGATCGCTTTTAAATCTATTCCAGTAATCAACTCCATTTTCTGGAAGATCTCCACTTACAAGGCCGGAGGCGATGTTCACACTATCCCTTACCCAGACAAACCAATCGGAGTTTGGATCGAGAGAATCCTCTCCCCCCATCTCAAATTGAAAACCCGACATCGAAACTCCAAAGAGAAAATCCTTACCAAACACATTGATCACCTCCCAAAAAGAGCACAAGCAGCCCAATGATTCTCCTCAACTTCTGAAAGATTCCCATCAAACTCCTTGCATACATCTCTTCTAAAAGGGCATCTTGAGTAGTATTTGCATCCTCCTCTGAATATGAGAGAACCACTCTCTATCTTGAACATCTCTTTTGATGGCTCCCATTTTTTCTTAAAGGTTGGAACAGCTTCAAGGAGCATCTTTGTGTAGGGATGTACAGGATTTTTGAAGACCTTCTCAGTATCCCCCATCTCAACGACGCTTCCGCGATACATTATCACCGTCGTGTCGCTTATGTAGTATCCAAGTGAAAGATCGTGGGTTACAAAGAGTATCCCAAGTCCTATAGAGTCTCTCAAATCTCCTAAGATGTTGAGAACATCAACCCTTGTTGATGCATCGAGCATGCTTATTATCTCGTCCGCTACCAAAAATTTCGCACCTATGACCAAGGCTCTTGCTATCAAGGTCCTTTGGAGCTGGCCACCTGACATCTGATGAGGATACTTTCCAAGGACATCCCTTGGATTGAGCCCAACGCTTTTCAAAGATTCCTCAACTTTTCCCCAGAATTCGCTTCTAGGGAGATTCAAAAGGTATCTGTTGACATTCTCAAATATCCTGTCGACCTTGTATATTGGATTGAAAGAAGAGAACGGATCTTGAAAAACCCCTTGAACATTTCTGTAATACTCAAGAGGTTTGTAGCTTGATATCTCCCTATCAAGAAAGTAAATCTTCCCGCTCGTTGGTTTTATGAGACGAAGGATTAGCTTTCCTATAGTAGTCTTTCCAGATCCCGATTCTCCAACGAGAGATACTATCTCTCCAATCTTTATCTTGAAAGACACACTATCTACCGCCACGATTCCCCTTCTTCCAACAACACCAGTTGAGTAGATCTTCGTTAGGTTTTCCAGCCTTATCACACTTTCACTTCCCAGCAGTAGACATAGTGATCTTCTCCGACTTTTACAAGTGGTGGCTCTTCTTCTTGACATCTTTCTCTAGCAACCGGACATCTATCGTGAAAACGACATCCAGCCGGCGGATTCAAAAGGTGCGGAGGGTGTCCCGGTATTCCTTTGAGTCTTTTCTCTTTAAACCGGACGTTCATCTCAGGAAGAGAATACACAAGGGCTTTTGTGTAAGGGTGAACCGGACTTTTTATAACCTCTTCCATCGGGCCTATTTCAACCACCTTTCCGGCATAAAGCACCATAACCCTTGTTGCTATCTGATAGAGTATCGACAAATCATGCGTTATGAAGATCATAGAATCAACTATTTTTCTATCCATGAATCCCATGAGCATCTCTATGACGAATTTCTGAGTACTCACATCAAGAGCTGAGGTTATCTCGTCTGCTATGAGGACTTTTGGGTTCAGAAGCGTTGATACGACCATCGTTGCCCTTTGCCTCATTCCACCTGAGAGCTCCACAGGATACATATCAAGAACTTTCTTTGAGAGGTTCACCATGGAAAGCCTCTCTTCAATAAGGGTGTGATCTACATGTTTTCCGTGTTCCCTAATTATGTCTTTTATTATCACCTTTATCTTCTTCGTTGGTGAAAGTGCGTCCATCGAGTACTGGGGGATTATCGATATCTTCTCGTATCTGATCTTCCTAAGCTCATTTTTCGAGAGCTTAGTTATATCGATATCCTCCAATATAACGCTCCCGCCGGCGTGATACATCGGCTCTTTCGGAAGAACGAAGAAATTCACCAGCGTTGATTTCCCGCATCCGGATTCTCCAGCTATCCCAAGAACTTCTCCTTTTCTTATCGTGAAAGTAACTCCGTCTATAGCCTTCACACTTCCCCTGAGGGTTTTGTAGTAAACCTTTAGATCGTTCACCTTGAGTATGTCCACGCTCACATCTCCCTGAGCTTTGGATTGAAAGCTTCGTCAAGTCCGGTGTTAACTGTGTAAAGCGCCGCAACTATCGCGGTTATTATCGCTCCCGGCGGTATGATCCACCACCACATACCAAGCTGTATCGCGTTCCAAAGGACTGCCTGCTGGAGCATAAGACCCAAGGAAGTTCCTCTCGTTGGCCCAAGCCCGATGAAATCAAGCCCGACAGCTGCCAATATCGATCCACCAAACTGGAGTATGAATACCATGAAGACATAAGAGAGCATGTTGGGTGCTATCTCACCAAAGATTATCCTCAACGGCTTTACAGCGCTTATCCTCGCAAGGTGAACAAAATCGCGTGATTTTAAAGAGAGCGTCTCAGATCTAACCGCTCTCGCAGTCCAAGGCCAACCGGTGAGACCTATTATTATGCTCTCTATAAGAACCCCTCTGTATGGAAGATAAGCAGCGATTATTATAAGAACCGCCATCGTCGGTATAACGAGCATGATGTTGGTGAGCATCATCAAGAGCTCGTCCATCATCCCTCCAGAATATCCAGATACGAATCCAACGATGAGCCCGATGAGCGTTGCGAGTCCGCCACCTATTATCCCTATAAGGAGCGAGCTTCTAAGTCCAAAAACAAGCTGCATGAACACATCCTGGCCGAAGGAATTCGTTCCGAGCCAGTGTCGAGACGACGGAGGAGAGTACGGAATACCTATGTTGGCAGTTGGATCTAAATTTTTTGTGCCGCTCTCTTCCAGATACCAATTCAGCTCTAACCTGGCAAGCCAAGGACCCAAAATGGCAATGAGGACCATCGCGACTATGAATATCATTCCTCCAACAAATCTCTTATTTGTGAGCATGAAGTAAATCGTATCGTGTTTTTTGAGCCACTCCTTCAAGAAGATCACGCTCCCTCGGTGTAAGAGTACCTAACGCGTGGATCTATAAGAACATAGACAAGATCTACCAAGAAATTCGCCGCTAAGACCGACAGAACGATGAAAAGAAAGCATCCCTGTATCAAGAAATAATCCTGATGAAGTATCCCCTGAAGGAGCAGATACCCAATCCCAGGGTACGAGAAAACCATCTCTGTTGTCAGAGCTCCTGCGACTATAGTTCCAAGTTGAAGTGCAAGTCCCGTGACTTGAGGAAGAACAGCGTTTCTGAAAGCGTACCTGAGTATCATCTTGTCGGAAGCTCCCAAGGATTCCAAGTACCTTGAGTAGTTCGCCTCTATTTCGTATATGATCATATTTCTCATGCCTATCGCCCATCCGCCGAGCATAACTACAAAAAGCGTAAGGAAAGGCAAGAACCAATGATGAAGAAAATCGAAAAAGAAAGTCCAGGATAGCTCTGGAGTCATTGAATAGCTGTAAGCTCCAGATATCGGAAATATAGGAATAACCACTCCCAATATCCAGGCTATTATTATCGCAAACCAAAAATAAGGCATCGCTGTGAAAACATAGAGAATTGGAACCAAAGTCTTGTCCAAAATTCTATTTTTCGCAGCCAGCGCTCCTATCCAGTTTCCGAATATCCAGCTTAGTATTATCGATGGAAGAAGGAGCGCTATGTCGTACGGAAGAGATTCTTTTATTATGTCTACCACGGGTTTTGGATAAAGATAAACACTTACTCCGAGATCTCCGTGAAAGAAAGCCTTCCAGAAGTTCAAATACTGAACGAGTATTGGCTTATCGAGTCCGAAAGACTGAGTGAAATACGAAGTTAGAACTTTCCGAGCGTTTGGAAGCGCTGAGAATCTCGACACGAGAATCGATATCGGATTTCCCGGCATGAAACGCGGTATCGCCCAGTCCAGCGTAACGGCTATGAAAAATGTCAGAATATAAATCGTTATCTTCTTAGAAAGATATTTCCCCAAGGCAAGCACCTCCAAACCCCCGGCACATGCCGGGGGAGAGATGTTTCATTTCGCCGGTTTTAAGTTGAGAAGGACTTTCAAACCACCGACTTGCCATCTTCCAGCCCAAAGGCATGGATAGGCGTATGGATTCTTCTCAGTTGGCCAATTAGTCCAGTGTGAGGAGTTCGCCTGGAACCAGAGCCCGTTGTACCATAGCGGAACAGCCGGCATCTCGGTCAGGAGTATCTTTTGAGCTTTTGAGAAGAGATCTTTGAGCTTATCCTCCTCAGAGAGAGGCGTCTTGTTTATCTCCTCAAGGAGGTTAAAGAGCTCTTCATTGTCATACCTACCGAAATTTCCGTCGTACATCGCATCAGTTATCGGGTAGTGAACGACATAGTTGTACAGAGTCCAAGGTGTCATAGAAACTTGAGATCCGAAGTTGTTTATAGCCATATCGAACTTCCCTTTTGTTATATCCTCCCAGTACTTTCCAAAATCCGGGAATTTAGGCTCGGCGTTTATCCCGATGGCATTCAAGTTCTTTGCGATGATCTTTATAGATTCCATCCAATCTGTCCAGCCATATGGAACAATTATCTCCAATTTGAACGGTTTTCCATTTGGAAGATCTCTCCATCCATCGCCATCTTTATCGACTATCCCAGCCTCATCTAGGAGCTTCCCTGCTTTTATCGGATTGTAGTGGAAACCATACTCTTCATCGAGCTTTTTGTTGTAGAACTTATCCCATGCTGGTATCGGAAGATATCCGCTTGGCCTTGCTTTCTCAACCTGCTTTTCGTAGACCTTATCAACTATCTCGTTTGTGTTTATCGCAAAAGCGACCGCCCTTCTAAAGAGCGCGTTATCCATAGGAGCTTTCTTTGTGTTCATGAACAGATACGCCACGTTATCTGGGAGCATGTAAGGCGGGTGGTTGTACCATGCGACAAGTCCACCGTAGGCTTTGACGAGTCTTGGAATTCCTGGAAGGAAGAAACCACTCCAATCAAGTTCTCCTTTTAGTATCATCCCAAGCGCTACATTGTTGGAGAAAATCTTTATGTGAACGACTCTCTTTGGTGCTGGCTTTCCGAAGTACTTTATACCCCACCAGTTTTCGTTTCTCAGGAAAACCATCTTATCCTGATCCCATTCCTCCGCTTTGTACATACCAGATCCAACTGGATTTTCGTTTGCCGTGCTGAAAATTTCATTCTGAGTCTTACCATCCCAGATGTGTTTTGGAACTATTGGAACTGTGTACATGGTAATGAGCCAGTTGTGATATCTTGGCTGTGAAAAATGGAAAACAATTGTTCTATCATCTGGCGTCTCTATATTGTCGAGCCAATCCCAAACACCGCTGTAGTAAAATGCCTTGTACTTGTTCGCTATCTCGAATGTGAATTTTACATCTTCAGAAGTCAGAGGCTTCCCGTCTTGCCAATTCGTTCCCTCTCTTAGCTTGACGACAAATGTCTTTGAATCTGTCCACTTTCCAGACTCGGCAAGCCAAGGCTGGAGTTTTCCAGTGAGAGGATCGTAGAAAAAGAGCGTCTCGTAGATCATTCCAACTGTTCCATCAACAGCATTCCACGGAACAAACGGATTCCAGTTGCTCGGCGGTGCCCAGATACCCCCACCTATGTATAGAGTCTCATTTCTCGGAAACTTGGTAGCAAATCCAACCGCAACTAGCAAAACAAATGCAAAAATGGCAAGCCTGCGCCACATAAAAATACCCCCTTTCAGATTGTCGGTGCTTTGATGATATTGTGTAACTGTTTTCACCCAAAACCCGAAAATCCGTGAAAATTTTTCATAATTTTATGAAAATCCATGTAAACATCCAGGAGCTACCCCATACTCAAAAACAAAAGAGCCGCCCAGGCAGGGCGGCTCTCCTTAGGAAACTCCGTATTTTTAGAATGTTATCGCGTGCTTTTTATTGCTATTGTCAACTGCCGTAATTTTCAGGATGCCTTTCCAAGCATCTTGAGCCGGAAAGGCCATGAAATCTTTCAAAGCTCCTCCTCTTTTAGCGGCGACTCCAAGAGCTTTTGCGTTGTATATGTAAAGGTACGATCCTGCGTCTCCTCCACTAGCGCTGGCAGAACCTTCAGATTCAAAGCGCACATCCAATCCTTTGTATCCTCCCATGTTCGCAAGAACGAGTACTCTTCCATCAGTTGTGTTGAAAAATTCCGCAGCTACGCTATCAGTCTTTTCAAGATTCACAACGCCCTTTCCGTCCTTTACAACAACCGTGTAATTTTTCTTAAAGACTTTCGTATCAGCCATAAGCTCAACTGGATATTCTCCATCTTTCAGATCTACGAGTATTTTTCCATCTTTAATTGTTGCGTTCACTCCGCCGACCTTTACCGGGATCAGGTAAACATTTCCATTAGGACCCTTTAGCTCTATCTCGGTCTTTGGCTGAACTAAAGCACAAGAGAATAGAACGAACACAAGAGAAGCAACCGCTATTATTCCCAGATATCTTTTCATATTTCATCCCCCCTTTCTGTTTATCACTCGCAGCCTTGTCCATACATAACTGCTTCTATGAGA
>WGAO01000003.1 GCA_015489065.1 Thermotogaceae bacterium
CACCTTCTATGATCTTTTCAACTTTAGCCATTTCTGATTTTTCAGAAGCTTTTGTGAATCTATCATGACTATTTCTCATTGATTCACCCCTTAAGTAGTATCCAATTCTGATTTTCTGGAGTTTTTCAAGACTTTTTCTACAAATCGCTCGATACTTTCAGTATCTGATATATCATGGTCGCGTATTATATGTGTGCCTCTTTTTGCAAGAAACTTGGCGGGTTGGATGTTGAGTGGAGACGGATAAACATATACCGGTATTCCCATTTTCATCGCGGATTTTGCCGTTGCAAAACTTCCACTTCTCTTGCCCACTTCTGGACCTGGTTCTATGACTATCACTGCTTTAGATAATGCACATACGGTTTCGTTTCCTTTCATTGCGTTATAAGCTCTCCACTGTTGATTTTGGCTTAAATTGAGATACAGCAACGATGCCTTTTTCCAAATCTTTCTTCATCAATTTGGAAAACCTTCCTTGTACTTATCAAATTCAAAATTCCATAGCTCAACACCATCGTTGTTATTCCGTTACCCTCTATTGCCTAGATGTGCATAGGTATCTACACCTTTTGCGAATCCAGATACCACTACCTCGCCAATGTTTTGCAAATTTCGTACTCAGCTTCTTTGAAAATATCAAACCTTTCTTTGATGCATTTCGTTCCCCAACTATCGCAACTTCCTCTTTCCTGAAAAGTTTCAATCGAACCTTTGAGGGATGGAGGCAGCCATTCATGTTGGTGAGGAGCTGGCGGTAGATCCGTTTTCAATCGAATAAGGGAGGTTATAAACGATCAAGAATCAATTCTAATAAATTCCCCGCGGAATACTTGAAAACTTTCAAATTTGTATGATATATTTTCAAACCGGTGAGCCAGCGTAGCTCAATCGGCAGAGCGGCGCATTCGTAATGCGCAGGTTGTGGGTTCGAGTCCCACCGCTGGCTTAAAAAGGGTCCAAAAGGACCCATTTTTTATAAATCGAGGTGGTATGTGTGAGAATAATCCACACCGCCGATTGGCATTCTGGACTCATTTCTTGGAGAGGTAGTAAGGTTAAAAACAGAACGAATGAAATTAGAGAAGTTTTAAGTTCATTGATCGATCAAGCGAAGGTTCTAAATCCAGATATAGTTCTAGTGGTTGGGGATCTCATACATTACAAGCGAAATCCAAGCTTGGAATCCATCAGAACGGTTTTAGACGCGCTTGAAAACCTATCAAAGATTGCTCCAGTCGTTGTTATAGCAGGAAATCACGATTGGGAGGGAATTGTTACATATGACAGGATATCTGAGGATATAACGATTGTTGGGCATGGTGATTATAGTGAAAGAATAATAGACACAAACTCTGGAAAGATAGCCCTTTATCCGTTGCCTTATATATCGGGAAAAATGATGCTGAGCAAGGGAAAAGAAAAGGTGCTGAGGAGTTTAGTAGGAACACTCAAAAAGTTTGATGTTTCCAACCCGAATGCTGATTACAAAATTTTAGCTTCCCACGCTATGTTTAGGGGTATAACAAAGCCGTCTGAGGATCTAATATCGATAGAGCTCGAAAAAGAGTACATAGGATCCAGCTTTTCTTATGTTGCACTCGGTCATGTTCATGCTTTTCAAAAGGTCATTTCTAATCCCCCGGCTTATTATAGCGGTTCGATAATCCAAGTGGATTTTTCTGAAAATGAGGACAAGGGATTTTTGATCGTGGATATGGATAGCTGGAATGTCGATGTGAAATTTCTAAAGCTTCCTCATAAGATCCTTAAGACAGTCAATCTCGTAAGTGAGGCCAGGGATAACATAATATCTAGGATTGAAGAAGAGACGGAAAGTGCTGACTACATAAGAGTTGTACTCAGCGGAAGAGATTCCGATCTCATCAGAAAACTCATGAAGATCGAGAAAGTTGTCAGCGTAAAAATTGAGGAAGAGGATAGAAAATTCACGCCTCAGATAGAGAGTTTTGAGGATATGAGAAAAGTTTTCTTTGAATATGTTAAAAGCCATCTTGAGAAGTCTTCACCGCCGGATAAGATCGAGAAAGCGATGAGAATTCTTCAAGAAGCTTTTGAAAGAGCTTCCATTGATAAAACAATGGCGTGAGCAGTGCTCACGCCATCTGGTCCAAGTTCATGCCGGCATACATTTGTGCAGCTATTCTTGCGAGCTTATATGGTATTCCCGTTTGGTTGTACATCATTAAACCCAAAACCCGGAGCATGTCGTTTTTGCTCATAACTGGTGCGCCGCTAGATCTATGAACAGCCGGCATGGCTTGGAAAGTTGGGAAGTACATGTTGGAAAATCCCACTCCATTGACCCTCATGGGGATCACCTCCCCTCTGTTAAAAGTATCGGCATCTTTTGGGTTTTTTTAATAGCTTTCTGTGTTAATATACAACCTTAGAGAAAATAGGAGGTGATTTTTATAAAACCGGCGACGAGAAGAAGCAGGATGAGAGAAGCAGTGTTCAAGGCGATCTTTCAAATGGATTTCACCTCCAACGATCCAGAAGAGATGATAAATGAATATATCGAAGATTGGTTCGACGAAAAGCTCATAGAAGATGCAAAAAGATATGCAAAAGGTATAAGAGATAATCTCAAAAAGATAGACGAAGTTATATCTTCAAAACTCGAAAATTGGAAGTTTGAGAGACTCTCATCAGTTGACAGAAACATACTCAGACTTGGTACTTACGAACTTCTCTATGAGAAAGATGTTCCTATAGAGGTCACCCTTGATGAGATGATAGAAATGGCTAAGAGGTATGGTACGGAAAATAGTGGTAAATTTGTGAACGGTGTTCTTGATAGAATATCAAAAGAGTATGCACCTATCGAGAAAAAAGATTTGTAAAGGAGGGATCGTAGATGGGATTTCCAAGCGATATTGAGATAGCCAGGCAGGCTAAGCTCAAGGAGATATCCGAAATAGCTGATGAACTTGGAATACCAAAGGATAAACTCAAGCCCTACGGCTGGTACATAGCAAAGGTGGATCATAACTACTACAAAGAGATATCAGACAAGCCAGATGCAAAACTCATACTCGTTACTGCTATTACGCCAACCCCAGCTGGAGAAGGAAAGACAACCACCAGCATAGGACTTTCCATGGGACTCAACAGACTCGGCAAGAAGACCATAGTTACCCTTAGGGAACCATCTCTTGGACCTGTTATGGGAGTTAAAGGAGGAGCTGCTGGCGGGGGATATTCGCAGGTCCTTCCGATGGAAGAAATAAACCTGCATTTCACAGGAGATATACACGCAGTTGCCGCAGCTCATAACCTCCTCTCAGCTATGATAGATGCTCATATAAAATTTGGTAATGAACTCAACATAGATCCGACAAGAGTATTTTGGAAAAGAACGGTAGACATGAACGACAGAGCTTTGAGACAGGTCGTTGTCGGACTTGGAGGAAGGGGAAATGGAGAACCAAGAGAGGATGGATTCATTATCACAGCAGCTTCCGAGGTTATGGCTATACTTTGCCTTGCGAAAGACTTGGCAGATCTCAAAGAGAGGCTCTCTAAGATCGTCATAGCGAGAAAGAGAACGGGAGAAATTGTCACCGCTGGAGATCTTAAAGCCCAGAACGCTATGGCTCTCCTTCTCAAAGATGCTATCAATCCAAATCTCGTTCAGACCATAGAAAACACACCGGCGTTCATTCATGGAGGACCGTTTGCAAACATAGCCCATGGAACAAATTCCATAATGGCTACGAAACTGGCTCTCAAACTCGCTGATTATGTCGTAACAGAGGCAGGTTTTGGAGCAGATCTCGGAGCTGAGAAATTCCTCGATTTCGTGTCGCCAACTGCTGGTTTCAAGCCGTCTGTTGTTGTTCTGGTAGCTACTGTGAGGGCTCTCAAATACCACGGTGGTCAGAAACTCGAAGACGCAAAGAAGGGTGTTGAAGATCTTGAAGCTCTGAAGAAAGGACTCGAAAATCTCAGAGTTCACATAGAGAATCTGCAGAAGTTCAAACTGCCAGTAGTCGTAGCTCTCAACAGGTTCTTTACCGATACTGACAGGGAACTCCAGATGGTTATGGAATTCGTTGAGAACATGGGAGCAAAAATAGCCCTTAACGAAGCTTTCGCAAAAGGTGGAGAGGGAGCAGAAGAACTTGCAAAGAAGGTTCTTGAGGAGCTTGAAAAAGATGCTCAGTATGAGCCTATATACAGATGGGATATGCCAATTGAAGAAAAAATCGAGATCCTTGCAAAGGAAATATACAGAGCAGGAAAAGTCGAATACACCTCGGCGGCGAAGAGCAAGCTCAAATTCCTCAAAAAATACGGTTTTGATAAACTTCCGATAATAGTTGCAAAAACACAGAGCTCGATAAGTGACGATCCAAAGAAACTCGGTGCTCCTCAGGGATACACATTTACGGTGAGAGACTTTGAGATATCTATCGGTGCGGGATTCGTCGTTGTCTTGGCTGGAGATATACTCAGAATGCCCGGACTTCCGAAAGTTCCAAACGCTGTGAAGATGGATATACTCGATGATGGAACGATAGTCGGGCTTTCGTAAAGTTCGGATAGTAAAGCAAAAGGCGGCCGATCGGCCGCCTTTTTTGATTAGTATTCTAAGATATTGATATAGACAGTTATGGGAAGCAGCCAGAAGAAGAAGTTTACATACTTTCCTTTCATCCATTCGGCAAAGAATGAGATTCCAAAACTTGGCCCTACAATCCCCACTCCAGGTTCATGGAGCCCAGAATAGCCAGGAATATTTGCTCCTGCGATAGAGTAGTATATTCCGCCGTCGATTCTCAAAGCTGGGATTATCTTATATCCAAAGAGGTTGAAGTACCAATCTTCTTTGCTTACGAAAACATAAGCAAGAGCTTCGACAGCTGTTCCAAAAACACTATATGGAGGTATCCCAGCGTATCCAAATGATACTCCTCCTCCCAAGAACCCATCCACGTTTATCTTCATGTCTGGTATTTTGTAAAAACTAGTTCCTTCGAGGTAATATCCATCCACTTCAAAATACACCGGATATGGCCAGATTACAGCTCCTCCTCCATACATCCTTTTTTCCATTCCTGGGATAAGTGCTAAGTATAAGATTGCCATGGTTGAGAGAGCAAACACAAGAAGTTTTTTCATAAAATCACCCCCCTGAACTTTTCTCTATTTTATACTTCCAGCAGAAATTTCTCTATCTCCTTATAGAACCTCTCGGAATGCTCTGGATCTTCAAAAAGCTCATGGTATCCTCCTTCGAACTCGACCTTTTTCTTTGTGTGAACACGCAGATTCTCGTAGAATTTTCTTGCTCCATCGGGAGGAGTAACCTCATCAGCCGTTCCTATCAACAAAAGCACAGGAACCCTGATCTTTTCTGCATCTTTTATCGCTTTTTCGGACTCCAAAAAGAAGTCTCTTGCAAGAGCGACAGAAATTCTTCTATGAACGAGAGGATCGCTTACATATCTTTCAACCGCTTTCTCATTTCTTGAGAGTTTGTTTGGATCTATCTTATTATCCATTGTCAGGAACGGAACTACGAACGATAAGAACTTTGCGAGGTTTACAAGTGAATCTGAAACTTTCGATTTGTCATAGCTAAGCCCAGGTGAGGACAAAATTAATCCTTTCAATCTTCCACCAAGTTCTGCATATCTTGCAGCTATTAAACCTCCAAGAGAATGCCCAAAGATCACCGGAGGTTCTGCTGTTTCTTTTGCAAGATTATCAACCATTCTCAGTACTTTCTTTAGCGGTGCATGTCCCCTTATACCGGGGCTTTTTCCATGACCAGGAAGATCAAATGTCACAACTCCATATCCGTGTTTTAGAGCTATCTTTACAAGATTTCTATACCGTCCTGAATGTTCTCCAAGGCCGTGGATTATTAGAAGTACTTTCGAGCTCATGTCCCCCTCTTTCATCATGTACACACTATCACCCCGCTTGATTTTACCATTGTTTACAGGTTTGGTATTCTCTCTCACTTTACTGTAAAATACTCTCCGACAAATTTTCTCAAGGAGGTGAACGAAGTGATTTCTTACGGTGGAAGCTCTGATCCTTTCTTCAAAGGTAGGCATCTTATAACACTCCAAGATTTCACAAAGGAAGAGATAGATGTAATGCTAGACTTGGCACGCGATCTAAAGCTCAAGTTTTACAGAGGAGAGCCTACTCCTCTCCTTCTTTACAAAGTTCTGTTTTTGATATTCTTCGATGAGTCTACGAGGACGAGAAACAGTATGCAGGCCGGTATAGCTCAGCTCGGAGGACAGGGAATATTCTTAACGCCTGATAAGATGCAGATAGCGCATGGAGAGAGTGCAAGAGATACAGCTATTATACTCTCGCGTTTTGGCGATGGTATAGGTATAAGACACTGCACCTTTGGTGTTGGAAACAAATATATAAGAGCCATTGCAGAAAACTCAAGAGCTCCCGTGATGAACCTTCAGGATGATTACTACCATCCCTTCCAAGCTCTTGCAGATATCATGACAATACAGGAGAGATTTGGAAAAGACCTCAAAGGGCTTAAAGTTACGATAAGCTGGGCTTATGCGAAGAGCCACCTCAAACCGCTCTCAGTACCACAGTCACAGATACTCCTATTCACAAGGTACGGTATGGATGTCACGCTCGCGTACCCGGAGAAGTTCGACCTGATGCCCGATATAGTTGATCAGGCGAAAAAGAATGCGGAGGCATACGGTGGAAAGCTCAACATAGTCCACGACATGGACGAAGCATTCAAAGATGCAGATGTCGTCATACCAAAGAACTGGGGAGGATTCTTCGTACTTGGAAATGCTAGAGAACTCCTAGAGATGGATCCAGCTGAGGCTATGAATGTTCTCAAAGAGAACGAGAAGGTTATTTGGGAAGAGACAGAAAAGCACAAAGATTGGATAGCTGATGAAAGAAGAATGAGTCTTACGAAAAAACACTCGATTTACATGCATGCGCTCCCAGCAGATAGAGGAAGAGAAGTTGTTGATAGCGTCATAGATGGACCACATTCCGTTGTTTTCGATGAAGCAGAGAACAGAATCCACACTGCAAAAGCCGTTATGGCGCTATTAATGGGAGGGAGAGGATGAAAAAGGGGCGATTATTCGCCCCTTTTCTTTTTCTTTCTCATGAAATTGAAGTATATTCCAAATGCTATTAATATCACCAAACTTCCCAAAAACACTGTAAGTGCATTTCTTTTTACATCAACAAGACCATACGGATTTGGAAAAGCTTTCTTCCAAGCCTGAGGATCTCCCGTGTAAACATTCATTATTCCCATCGAGGCGAGGTAGCTTCCCGCAAATATTCCTATGAGAGCTATTAACTGTCTGGTGAATTTTATAGTTATCAAGCCTATGAGAACACCCATTGCTAAGGATATCCAGTTCAATGTTCCAAAACCTGTTTCTATTTGAGTTGGGACATTGCTCGGAATTTCAATGAATCCTAAAAGCGCGTTCGCAAATATGTATCCAGCTCCAAGTCCAACAACAAAAAGACCGATTTTGTATATATACTTCATTATGAAGTAAAGTAGTGCCAAGATTATCACGCTTACGACTCCGAGCACCAAATTTTTCGACTGGAAGGCTTGGAGCGTTACTGGGAGGACAACGAATATTCCAACGACAACGGTCAGAGCGGCTATCAATATGTTTTCCAGATATTTTGCCACCGCTATTATGGATAAGCCTGTGAGTACAGCCAGATACCACTTCTGCATAATCACATTTATTATTGCAACAAGGTATACATATATTTCAGAAAAATAATGCTGAATGGCTTCCACCACACCACCCCCTAAACAGTTTCATTCAGAATCCCAATGATATCTTTGAGATTTTCTGCGATGTAATCAGCATCTTCGTAAGCTTTTGGTGTTGCTCCATATCCCCTTCTTCTGACAAGGATTGTTTTCACTCCAAACTTTTTTGCGGGGATTATATCGTGGAAAATACTCTGCGCTACATGAATCCATTCGTTCTTTGGTACTTCAAATTCCCTGTATGCATACTCGAAAACCTTCATAGACGGTTTATATGCCCCCACTCTTTGAGCAGTTATGATGTAATCGAACTTAACACCAATTCTTTCTTGTGTAAGCTTGAATATATCATCATCCACATTTGAAATGACAGCTATTTTGTGAAGCTCTTTAATCTTTTTCAATGTCTCAGTTGTGTCCGGAAATACCGGCCAATTTCCAATGGAATCAACTAAGGCGTTTTTATCACCTTCTGATAGCTTCATTCCAAAATGCTCTCCAAGTTTTTCCATTACTAATCTCAGCACTTCTTTATAGGGTTTATAAGTTTTTTCCAGTTCTGGCTCGATCTGTGAGTAGAGCTTTAGTATTTCAGAACTTTCTACAATCTTTCCGTATTTTTCAAGAACGCTTTTAACGGCCCTCACTATTCCGCTTTCCCAATCTATGAGTGTTCCATAGCAGTCAAAACTTATTATCATCACTCCACCTTCTTTACATATTCAACGAGACCGTTGACGGATTGAAGGCCAGATTGAACCTTCGTATATGGGAAAACAAGCTTTTTTGAGTAAGCTTCCGTCACTTTGGGTACGAACAGAGGAATATACGGAAGGTCGTGCGCTAATATCTTTTGCATCTCGAACACCATTTCTCTTGCTTTGTGTAAGTTTGAACAGGAAAGAAGCTTTTCAACTATATCGTCGAATTTTGGATTAGAGTAATGTGTGACATTAAACATGCTCTTACTGTAGAGGTAGTTTACGAGATGATCTGGCGTTCTGACAGGTCCCCATCCCAATATAAACATGTCGAAGTCTCTATCATAATAGGCTCTCCTTATTATCGACTTAAAGTCCATAAAATGTGCTTTTACGGGTATTCCAAGGTCGTTAGACCATTTCTCAATGTACAGCGCTATTATGGATCTCATCGGATCATACGATTCCGTTGGTGCAAGAAGCCTGAGTTCTTTCACAACACTTCCCTGAGGGTCTATTAAACCTTTTCCTTTCCTTACTAATTTCTCACCGGAGAATCTCGGTTCAACTATCCACCTGAATCCGGATTTTTTCAGAATCTCGTACGCCATTTTAATTCTTTGATTGTGACTTAAATGGTGATCTACAGCTCTCACAGGAGCGTGCCAGAATTTGTTTCCTTTGGGAATGAGAGAGTCTATAGGTGAGACATTTCCCATGAGCACTCTGCGTGTTAGGAAGTCCATATCGGCTATGTATGCTATAGCTTTACGAAACGCTCTGTATCTCTCCGGTGATCTGTCCAAATTAAAGGCTAGATACCTAGGATTTATGGAATCGTTTGTAATTATATTTACATCGCTTCCTTTCAAACTTGACACATCGCCACTTTGAATACCGCTTGGATTGAGAATGAAATCGACCTTGCCAGCTCTGAGTGCTTGAACAGCTGAAGATACATTCTGATAAACCCTGTATATAACCCCGTCGACAAACGGTCCCATTTCTACGCTCAGGACAGCCTTCCCGATGGGATATTTGCTCCTCCATTCGTATCCCCCGGGACATCTCAGAGTTATTGCACCGTTTTCGTAATGTTTTTCAACACATCCCTTATCAAAATAATTATCAATTGCTTTCAACCTTATAAAAGCTCCTTTTTCCCACTTCTCCAAAACGAACGGACCTGAGGAAGGATCAGGATTGTTAATAGTATCGACTGAATAAAGATAATCGATTTTCTTCTTTCCGCTCAAAACTTTGCTGATGTGCTCTTTCCAGTATTTCTTTTGGATAATCGGTGCCATGAGGATTCCATATTCTACTCTCAGAAATCCCGTTTTTTTGAGATAGATTTTCAAGGTGTTGTCGTTAATAGCTTTGGCTTTTTCAAAGAAATGAGGATCAACCATGTTTACCCAGTTTCCAGACAGCCCGGCTTTTTTAACCAAATCGGCAGCGCTGTTGAGCGTGAACGCAGCGTCTTCTGCTGTTATTGGAGAACCATCGCTCCATTTCAATCCTTTTCTAAGCTTTATTGTATATACGACAAAACTTCCTTCTTTTGATACTTTTGGAAGGTCAAACGCCAAATCGGGAACGAAGTCTAGGGTTACATGTGAAAATCTGTATAAAGATCTGTATTTGCTTGAGAAAACATATCTTGACCACGTGTTTGCGTGTGGACCGTAATCTACCCACACATTTAAAGCCTTGGGCTCTACGAGAATAGCGTATCTCAATGTGCTGGAGAATGCCAAGAGGAAGATTGTTAAAACTCCTATCACAACAATCAACCTTCTCAAACTCATCCCTCCTAATCGAAAAATTCGAGAGCATTTGAGACGCTTTCGTAAAGATCGATCAGTTTATCGAGTTTTGCCATATGTATGGATCTTTTGACCTCATCTTCTCCAACTACTATCGCCATCTTCTTTTTGTGACTAACACATCTGTTGAACACGCTGATAATGCTTCCAAGACCTATGCTGTCTATATAATCGACTTCCCTGAGGTCTAGCACAATTCCCTTCTGAGACTTCTTGCACCACTTAAGAGCAAGTTCTTTGAACTTTCCAGAAGTTTCGATGTCCAAGTTTCCAGATAGAGATATTATAGTTGCACCCTCTAGTTCTATTACCCTCAAATTTATCACCCTTTATCATTATAACAGAGTCAAATAGATGGTAGAATTCACACAAAAGAAAAAATTCGGGAGGTGTTAGAATGAGAGTAGCAGTAGCGGCGAGTGGAAATGATCTTTCTTCAAAACTTGCAGACAGGTTTGCAAGAGCAGATTATTTCATAGTATATGATACAGACTCTGGAGAATATGAAGTGGTTGAGAATCAAGTAGCAATGTCACAAGCTCATGGAGCTGGACCAAGAGTTGTGCAGATGATAGCCTCATTGGGTGTAGACGCAGTTATACTTCCAGGAATAGGATCAAATGCTTTTGATGCGCTTTCAGCAGCTGGTGTGAAAGCTTACATAGGAAAACCTGTAAGCGTTGAGGAAAACATAAAAATGCTCCTTAATGGTGAATTGGAAGAAGTGAAATCTCCTACAAGAGGGTGAAGGAGGGATAACGATGAAGAAATTTCTAATTTTCTTGCTTGTTCCGGCTGTTTTGGCATTATCTGCTAGTTTCAAGGACTTGAGTCCAAGACATTGGGCTTATGAAGCAGTAGTCAAGCTGACGGATATGGGGATAATAAACGGATACCCCGATGGTACATTTAGAGGTAACAACCCGTTGACGAGATACCAGTTTGCCGTAGCAGTATACAGATTGATAAAGTATATAGATGAGAAGGTGTCGAAATCGTCTGCTACATCTCCTGCCCCTGTCGCTTCTGTATCAAGTGATACAAGAAGACTTGAAATAAAATTGGCAAACATTGAAAAAATATTAACGGACCTCAGAAGAAGAGTGGCTATCCTCGAGAAGAATTCTTCAAACAAGAGTGCTCCGCCGGAGGGTTATTCAGCGGAGATCGATAATCTGCAAAAGATGATCGAGAAAGCTTATGAAATGATATCAAGCAACACAAAGAGCGTAAGGAATCTATCTTCAAAACTATCTGATATTGAAGGAAAGATCACATCGGTGAACGATCTCTATGAAACCCTGTTCGAAATGAAAAAGCTTATAGGGAAACTCAGCGATGAGATTTCTAGCATGAAGAAAAACTATCCCACGAAAGATTATGTAAACATGGCTATAAAACCCATTGAGATGAAGCTGGAAAGTCTTGAGGAAAAATATTCGAAGCTGGAAAAGTCTATCAGTGGAGAGTCCACTGGTTCAAAGGACCTCTCAGCTGTTGTTGAGAAACACTCAAGTTCTATAAAAACGCTTTCTTCGGAATTGGAGACACTCAAAAATGAGATAAGCTCAATTGAAGCGAAAATCTCTTCTCATGGAAAAGATCTAGAGACACTGAAAAGCGAAGTTAAGAAAATCAAGGGACTTGAGTTCGATCTCAAATCACTTAAAGATTCTGTCGCAGATCTATCTGGAAGGTTTAGTTCCGTGGAAGAAAGAGTTTCAGAGCTTGAAAAGAAGAATTCTGATATTTCAAAACTTCAGAATGATGTTTCAGATTTGGAGTACAAAGTCTCTGATCTTGATGAGAAAACTCAATCTCTCTCTGCTGATTTGAAATCTCTTAAGGAAGATTTGAAAAAAATTACGGAAGGAATCACCAAATCTTCGAAAAACTCGAAAGATTTACAGAGTAGAGTGGAGAACTTGGAGAAAAAGACTTCTTCCATTCCTGGATGGGGGATTTTCGTGATAATTCTGAGTTTGATCAATCTTGGTGTAGCTGGATATCTGATATTCAAGAGTTTGTAATGGTGGTGGTCTGGTGGATAGCTTTTCAAAAGCACTCTCAAATGTTTTAAAGAGGTATCAAGATCGAGGGATAGAAATTGTTGATATAAAAGACATTTGGATAGACACCTCTATACCGGAGGATCTAATGGTTGAGCTTCTGAGAAGCGGCAAAGTAGAGGTGCCAGATGGGATTATGGAGATAAAAAAGGGTTCACATGCTGTTTGGAGAAGGAGGAAAGAAGCATGAAGAATGTAATACCAGTTATTTTACTAACTTCTCTGACTGTTTTTGGGATATCTTTCAAAGATGTTCCAATAAATCATTGGGCTTACGATGCTGTCAATGAGGTGTCGGAGCTTGGGATAATATCGGGATATCCCGATGGAACTTTTAGGGGCGTTGACTTTGTAAATAGGTATCAGCTTGCTGTGGCGATATACAGAACGATAGAGTACATAAAATCTCAAATGAAGAATATGTCTTCCCAGCCGGAGAACAAGGAGACTTCTGTACAACCTCAGGTGATATCTGAAATACGTTCAAGTATCAGCGATCTTGAGGAAAAATACAAGATGCTCGCTGGCTACATGAATGATAGATATAAGAACATATTTGAGAAACTCTCTTCTCTTGAGAAGAGGATAAGGGAGAACACCCTTGAAATATCAAAAAGCAAAAGTTCTATAGACAGATTGAACGATTCACTTATGTATGTCGATTCTAGGATAACGAAAATAGCCACGAGTGTTATGGAAATTTCCAAAAAGGTCAATGATAATTCCAAACATCTCAAATCACTTGACGATTCTGTTGATAAATTAGAAAAGGCTTACTCCATATTCACGGACTATGTTAACGATGTCAAAGAGAAAATAAATGTTGTCAAAGCTGAGCTTGATTCAAATCTTTCTGAATTGAACAATGAGATCAACACTTTGAAGAAAAATTCCAATCAAAATTCGGTGGCTGTAAAAGAGCTCAAGTTTGATCTTTCCAAGCTATCTTCTAGGGTAAATCTATTGGAAAAAAGCATTTCAGAAGCTTCAGATTCGATAGCTGTTCTTGAAAGGAACGTGTCTGATCTTTCATCAAAATTAGAAGATCTAAGTGGTAAGTACAGTTCTCTTTATATGAAAGAAAAAGAAGATTTTCAAAAGGTCAGCGAAGTTGTGAAGAGTAACAGTTTTGATATAAACAGTTTGAAGACCGATCTTTCTGATCTCAAAGAAAGAGTGGCCAACATATTAGAGCCGGAGCTGTCTAAGACGAAATCTGACATAGCTGAGCTGGAGAAGAGAGTTAGCAACATCGAAGAGAATTCAAAAACATTTGTAAAGAAAGAAGTTTTCCAGAAGAGTTTGGATGACATAGAGAGTAAATTGGATAAGATTTCAAAGCAAATCAGAAGCTCTTCAAACACGGATACTACCCAGTGGGTAGTCATAATGATGTTAATGGCTGCTCTTGGAGTACTCGTTTATCTCCAGGTGAGTGGTGGTAATACATGAAAAAATTCGTCGTTATGATGATTTTAATGTCTCTCATAGTCTTTGGTCTAAAGGATGTCCCAAGAAACCACTGGGCTTACGATGCTGTCGTTAGCCTGATGAAGCTTGGGATAATATCGGGATACCCCGATGGAACTTTCAGAGGGAATGAGACTGTCACGAGGTACCAGCTAGCCGTCTCACTATATAGGACTATCTTGTACTTGAAAAGATATGTCAAAAGCTTTGCATCAAATAGTTATTCTTTAAATAAAAAGGTGTCTGAGATGTCTGATATGGTTTCGAAAGCTTACAAGTGGTCGTCAGAAAATTATGCTAGCCTTTCTGAGCTGAAAAGAGAATTAGACGATGTATCGAAAAAATTGAAGGGGATCAACGAAAGCGAAAATATATACAACGAGATCGCATCTCTGAAGTCTGAAATTTTGGACAAACTCATAAAGCTCGATAAGGAGTACAGATCTAAAATAGAAGATGTAGTCAGAGACATGGATACTTTGAGAGCGTCAGTAGAAAATTTGAAATCTGAAGTGCAGTCTATGAAAAATGATAGATCGAAAACAGTTGATATAAGGCAAGAAGCTCTCTCTGAAGCTTCGAAAGTTTCTGAAAAAGATTTAGAAAATCTGAAGAAATACTTTGACGACAAGATAAAAGAAATGGAAAAGAGTCTAGATATCACAAGCTCTGGGTTTCAAAAAGAAGTAGGAAAGCTTGAGAGTGAAGTCAAGGGAAATTTGTCCGAAATAGAATCTTTAAAGAAAGAGCTAGAATCCTTTAAAGGAAGCCTTAGTATGAGCTTGAAGAGTGTAAAGAATTTGCAAGACATGTTAAAAGATCTTGAAAGAAAACACGATGTAGATTTTAAAGTTCTTGATAAAAAGATAGATTATCAAACTTCAAGACTTTCAGAAAAAATTGAATCTCTTTCGGTAACTCTTGAGAGCAGTGTATCTTCTCTGAGAAAAGAACTGGAGGACCTCAGGCGTCGTGATGAGGATATGGGTAAGAAAGTACTGAGCATGAATTCTGAAATACTAGATTTGAAGGATGCATTCAGCTCGGTTAAGAATGATCTTGAAGAGCTGTCAAGGAAAACTACGAAGAGCATCAACACGCAAAGCATTGAGATGAAAAATATCAAGGAGAAGTTGAATGAGCTGGAAAAGGGGTATTCTGATCTTTACAGAGAGGTTAATGGCATTCCTACAAAGGGTGTTTATTACATCTTCTTAGTCATTTCAGTTGTTTCACTTTTGATATCTATAGTTTCTGTCCTGCTTTAAACAAAGGCAGCGGGAAACCGCTGCCTTTCAGTTTGCGTAGATTTTGTAATCCACATCACTGAATATTCCATCTAACCATTCATAGCGCTTAAGTTTTTCTTCATCTATATTTCCACTTTTGAACATTCCATAAAGATCCAGAAATCTTCTTATATGAGACTTAACCCTGTTGACGGCGTAGTTCACGCTCGTTCCAGTCGTTATTATAAACGCCCAATCGCTCGATTGAAGTAGAAGAAGCTCCCTAGCCATTTGTTTTGCCATTCTGACCTGGAGTTCATTGGATTCATCTACGCTTTTGGCAACCTCTCTCATCTTTTCTTCAAGCTCATGCTGATGTGGGTATATCCAATCAGTTTTGCCATTTAGCCAAACTTCGTTGTAACCGTTTGCTCCCCAGCTTGATGCTGCTGGAGTGACTATTTGAACCACTTCGAGTCTGTCGACCATTTCTCCAGCAGTTGCAGCCCTTAGATATCTGCTTTTTGAAATCATCCTGAAGAATTCTTCCAAGAAGAATATCCCTTCATACCACCAGTGTCCAAAGAGTTCTGCGTCAAAAGGTGCCACTATTACCGGCTCAACGCCTCCGAATAGGGCATTCAAGTTCCTCGCCTGAGCCTCTTTTTTAGATAGAAAATCTTTGGCATGCTCTTTAACAGCAGTTAGAGCTTCATCTATGTCATAGAGCTCCTTCTCAGAAAGTGGAGTCCTTTTAGAGGTTATTTTATGATACTTTATTCCGGTGTTTATTCTGACTCCGGATTTATCGATATATGGTCTTATATAGTCATATTCTCTGTCGAATCCTATATCCCTGTAAAATTCTCTATATCTCCCGTCTCCAGGATATCCGACATCTGCACTCCAAACCTGTTCACTTGATTCCGGATCTCTAGCGAATACAAATACACCACTTGGCGTAACCACAGGTCTGTAAACACCGTATTTTGGCCTCTCGTCGGCATACCAGAAACCGTGTGAATCGACAAAGAAATATTCAATCCCGTTGTCTGCTAGAATTTTGTCAAGTCCCGGATAGTAAGCGCATTCTGCGAGCCATATTCCTCTAGGACTTCTTCCCATGTGTTTCTTGTATGTGTCAACTCCTATTTTTACCTGAGCTTTTACAGAATATGGGTGTATTTCCATTAGAGGAAGATATCCGTGAGTTGCGTTGCATGTTAGGACATCCAATTTTCCCTTATTCATGTATTCTTTGAAACCCTCTAAAAGATTTCCACCATAAGATTTGAATATCCCAAATATTTCGTTGAAGTCATTTAAATAGTATTTTGCCATTTTGTGCTTTTTTGGATCTTCTGTCGATGTTCTTTCGACCTCTTTCTCTGCAAGATCTATCAATTTTGACATGTGTCTTTCGAACTTTTTCATGAGATCTTCGGATGTGAGCATTTCCATAAGAGGAGGGGTTATAGACATCGTCAATTTGAAATTAACCCCATCTTTTTCAAGCCTTTTGAACATTCTCAAAAGCGGTATGTAAGTCTCTATCATTGCTTCAAAGAGCCATCTCTCTTCGAGAAATTCCTCGTATTCTGGATGCCTCACATATGGCAGATGTGCATGGAGTACTAGGACGATATTTCCACTTTTCATCATTTACCACCCTTCCCGAGTCCACTTCTCACCTTCTCCCATATGAAAGCTCCTCCGCCGGATGGTGAGACATTCTGAAGTATTCCAACTCCAGAGGATCCAACCATTTTCTCGATAGGTCTGACATAAGGTTCTCCGCCGGGTTTGACCCTCTTTTCTTTTGTTCTCAGGTCAAGCCACCTTTCTCTCTTTGAATCTGACGGATGATTTCTCGGAGCGCTACAAACATTCGATCTCATTAGAGGAACAAATTTACCATCCGGTCCTTTATAACCAAGCTCTAATATGTAAGAAGCTCCGGGAAGGGGAACGTTGAAGTAATAATTTCTTGTGAATCGAACATCAACACCAAATTCGAATGTTCTGTGAGCATTTGTGCCATCGAATATTATGTATGTCACATCATATAGCCTCAGGACTATTTCATATCCAAGTCCGAGGGATTCTATCTTTCTAATAGTTTCGGGTGAAAAGTCCCAGTAGGCATGAAGCCAGTTGGGATTTACTGGCATAAGAACGAGCTTGTCTTTTCCATAGCTTTTTGGGAGATCCTCTTCGTAGTTGGAAGTCTTTCCCTGAATTTCTTGATTTTCAATATGACTCGTTGGATTTGTCGTTTCTTCCTTGGTCTGAGCTATTCTCCTTTCTATCTCTTGACGTATAGCTTTCAATATGTCTCTCTTTTTCATTCTCTTTTTTAACCTGATCCCTAATTCTTTCGCCTTTTTTCGAAGCTCTTGTATGGTTGGAGTCGAGTCCAGCCATTCTAAAAGATCTTCGTAAACGAGCATTTTCTCCCCTCCCTATGGGTCTATTTCTTTCTGAGGAAATTATATCATGTTATCCAGAGGTGTAAACAGTTATAACAAAGAGAATTTGGTATCTTTTTAGGAATATTTCCAGATAATTCTAGAATATAGTATATAATCGCCGAAAAATCAGTACCTAATGTAAACATAGACAGAAGCTGTTAGTATGGAAAGAACCACTACCGATAAACCAACGATCGAGAATTTCCAGAACTTTATCTTTTTTCCGTTTTGAGAGAGTATCTGAAGGGCTACTACATTAGCGGACGCTCCTATCGGTGTTCCGTTTCCACCAAGGCAGGCTCCGAGGGCGAGTGACCACCACAGTGGATTGAGATCAGAAAAAGTTTTTGGATCTATTTCTTTAAGATGGTTTATGACATGAACCATCGTAGCGGTGTATGGAATGTTGTCAACAAACGCTGATAAGCTTGCAGAAAACGATATCAGTATCATTTCGAACTTTTTCAGGCTGCTGCCTGCTAGATCCACCATGAAGTAAGCCATTTTTTCTAATATTCCCGTCTCTTCTAGTGCTCCCGTTATTATGAACAATGCGACGAAAAAGAAGATAGTTTCCCAATCTACTTCTCTAAGGAACTCTTCAAGTTGATCTTTTTCTATGACTAGAACCGACAAAAAGCCCATCATCAGTGCTATTGAAGAACCTGATATGTTGAGTTTGTGCTGGAGCAGGAAGAGAACAATTGTAGTTCCTAAGAGAATTTCTCCCATGAAAAGCTTGGGATTTTTCTCTTCACGAAACATATCATCTCTTATAACACTTTTAAGGTCGATTGAGAGTTCTTTCCTGTAGATAAACATCAAGAAAATGTCAACTATTAGAAATATTGTAAAGGACGCCGGCGCGAGATTTACTAGAAAATCGGAGAATGACAAATGCGCATTCGTACCTATTATTATATTTGGAGGATCACCTATGAGTGTGGCGGTCCCGCCTATATTCGATGCAAATACTTCACCAAGGACAAATGGGCTTGGATCTATTCCTATAACATCAGTTACAGCCAGAGTCATCGGGATGAATATTAAAATAGTTGTGACATTATCTATGAATGCAGATACAACAGCAACTATCGCGGTAAGTATAAAAAATAGCATTTTTGGACTTCCTCTTGATATCTTTAAACCTTTGATACCTAAGTATTGGAAAAAGCCTGTTCTTTTCATAGCTGCCACAAAGAGCATCATGCCTATTAGGAGGAAAACTGTATCAAAATCCACATATCTTATGTAAACTTCATGAGGGTTCTCAAATATTTGAAGGAATATTAAAGCAGCTGCACCTATCATCGATGCTATTGTTCTATGGATTTTCTCAGATATTATGAATATATAAACGGTAAAGAATATAGTAACAGTAACGAAAATATCGTACATGTTAAACCCCCCAAGAATTTCAGAGTTTTGATCTTAAGAGATCGTATATGGACTTGACAGATCTTGTAGGAACTACTTGAGGTTCATCGGTTTGAACCCATCCTTTCAACCCCAAATTTTCTGCGTGTTCAACTATTTCATTATATTCTTCTTCCGTAATCTTCCTTGATATTTCAGGATATTCCTTTGCTCTAAAAACAGGCATGTATTGCCTCATTATAGAAACGGGAACATCTTTTGATAGTTCGTATGCTATGAAATCAAGCGCCTTCTTATGATCTGTTATCTTATTCGGAAAGACAAGTATTCTTATTATCATTCCTTTTCTTCCGTTGAAAGCTCCTACTTGACGGAACATTTCCTTAAGAGCTTTTTTTGCAACGCTCCAATAATCTGGAACCTTGGAATATCTCATTCCGACTTCATCCTCGACATATCTTATATCGGCTAGATATATGTCTATCAAACCATCTAGTAACTTCAATGATTCAACCGATTCATAACTCGAAGTATTCCAAACCAAGGGAATACTGAGCCCTTTTTTGAAAGCGATGTCAAGGGATTTGATCACATGAGGAAGGTATTGCGATGCTGTCACCAAGTTTATATTCTCAGCACCGGCTTTCTGAAGTTCTAACATTACAGTGGCGAGTTCTTCCTCTGATAGATTCACACCTCTCATGTGTTGGGAGAAGCCGAAATTCTGGCAGTAAACACACTTCATCGGGCATCCTGAAAAGAAGATTATCCCAGATCCACCTTTTCCAGATATTGGAGGTTCCTCCCCAAAGTGCAAAAGAGCGTTCGATATCTTTACATTCCATTCTGCTCCACAAATCCCTCTATGTTTTGATCTATCAACTTTGCATTTCCTTGGACATATATCACAAGAATGGAGGCGGTTATAAAGATTTCCTATTTCAATCCACGTATTCGTTCACCTCGATGTACTCGATCCTTCCACCAAGATTTTTGAATTTCTCGATGATATTTTCATATCCCCTGAATATGTGTTCAACATGATGTATCTCACTCGATCCTTCTGCCATGAAGGCAGCTATAACCAATGCTGCAGTTGCTCTGAGATCTGTTCCGTTCACAGGAGCTCCAGATAGCTTTTCGACGCCGTCTATTATCGCTACTGAATCGGATAGCTCTATCTTCGCTCCCATCCTTCTAAGTTCATCAACATGAAGAAATCTTGAGTGAAATACATTCTCTCTTATATGAGATGTTCCGCGTGATATGCTCAAAAACGCCATCATTTGAGGTTGGAGATCGGTGGGAAATCCAGGATAAGGTGCAACATCTATGTTCAATGGACTAGGTCTTTCATCCATAGATATCTCGACAATATTCTCATTGAATTTCAAACTCACTCCGGCTTCTTCCAGAAATTCCCAAAGAGAGTTAAGATGCTCCGGTACCAGATTTTTTATTCTCCCCTTTCCTTGGGTAGCGGCTATCGCTATAGCGTATGTTCCAGCTTCTATTCTATCCGGAATGATCGTGTGTTGAGCTTTCTTTGATTTGACACCTCCTTTTATCCTTATAATGCTTGTTCCAGCTCCCTCTATTTCAACTCCAAGCTCCTTTAGGAATTCCTGAAGATCAATTATCTCTGGTTCCATTGCTGCGTTCTCTATCACCGTATCTATTCCATCGAGAACAGAGGCTGTAGTCATCAGATGTTCTGTAGCTCCGACACTTGGTTTTGGAAGAGTTATCCTTGCACTCTTCACATTTTTCTTTTTTGCTATCACAAAACCATGTTCTATTTCTATTTCAAACCCCATTTTCTCAAGACCGCTTATGTGGAAATCAACTGGCCTGACGCCTATAGAGCATCCGCCTGGAAGAGCTACTTTGGCAGTTCCGTATTTTGCAACAAGCGGTCCGAGAACATTAAACGAAGCTCTCATTTTTCTGACGAGCTCATATGGAACATCTGTGTTTGGAGAAGCAGCGGGGGATATCTCTACTGTTCCTCTGTTAAATGAAACTTCCATCCCAACAGATCTCAGGATATCTATCATGGTTCTGACATCCAAAAGATCAGGAACATTTTTAATGACGACTTTAGAATCCGAGATTATAGAAGCGGCAAGCACTGGCAACGACGCATTCTTCGCCCCTGAGATCTCAACATCGCCTTCAAGACTCACAGGACCATCTATTTTGAAATATCCCAATTCATTTCACCTCTTCGAATGATTCTTCTAAGAGCTTGTCCAAATCCTCTCCATCATCTGGATATACCTTGAGAGATATCTTTACCTCTATTTCATCTCCCATCTGGGTCTTTATCATATCCTCTACCCTTTCTTTCACTCTCTCGGCGTTTTCCTTGTTTACATCGGTGAGGAGAATAATGAATGTATCTTCAGAATACCTTCCTATACTGTCAAGAGGCACCCTGACAGAGTCTCTGAGTATCTTTCCAAGAAGTACCAGATTACTCTCTCTCTCAAGTGGAAGAAGATCTTCCAAATTGGATATTCTGACGGTTAATATTCCATAGCTCAGTCCTTCTTCAAACGCTTTCTCGTGATAATAAGATATGAGCTTCAGTATATGATCTTTTGAGTAAACTCTTGTTAGTGGATCTATGATCCTCTTTGTGCCTATATCTTTTACGAAGCTATCGAACAATTCAAATTGTCTTTTAACGAGTTCGTTGTATTCCTGAAGCATACTTTCCATTTCTTTTTCTCTCTGTCTGCAGCTTTCTAAAAGTTCTTCAAGTTCTTTTATCTTGTCAAGCAGCTCTTTTTCTCCCATGTTATCACCTCCTTGAGTTATGTTAACATAATATCGGGTGAGGTAAATTGAGGATCCTTCAACAAAAAGATATTATAATAGTCATCACTGTTATAGCGGTAGCCTTAATACCTATTTTTGTTAAGAAAAGTCAGGCTTTCTCAAACGTAGTACTGGTTGAAGTTGATGGGAAAGTTGTGATGAGGATAGAAAATCCAGGCAGGTACGATGTCTACAGAAACGGTAAGAGGATAACGACCGTGATTTTTAATGGAAAAGAGGTCAGGGTGGAAAATTCCACTTGCCGGTTGAAAATATGCGAGAAGATGGGATGGGTAAAACCGGGAGGAGAGATAATCTGCGTTCCAAACCACCTGATAGTTCGATTCGAAAAGAGCAAGACAGACGCAATGACTTGGTAGAAATATCCTTTCTGGGAATCCTCATATCCCTTGCGAGCGCAATATACGCTTTAGAGAGTTTCATCCCATTTCCTCTACCTGCTGGAAGATGGGGTTTTTCGAACTCTATAGTCCTGTTTTCTGCAACTATTTCGTTGAAGTCCGCTTTGATTGTATCTGCTGGGAAAAGTATACTTGGGAGCGTCATCGTGGGCAGAATAATGTCGCCGACATTTTGGATGGGTTTTTTCGGATCGATCGGAGCTGCGCTTGTTGAGAGGGCTCTTTACAGATTGAGATTTGGATATCTAGGTATGAGCCTTGCAGGTTCGACTGTGAACAATATTCTGCAAATGTTGTTTGGTGCGGTTCTTATAAAGAGTAAAGGGATCTTCTTTTTACTTCCCATGTTTCTGATAATGGGAAGCATTTCGGCGGTTGCAAATGTGTATATCGCTAAAGCTTATGAGAAGTTCTGGGAGGTGAGAACAAAAACATGAGGATAATATTAGCATCATCATCTCCAAGAAGAGCGGAAATACTCAAGAAAATAGGGATAGATTTTGATGTTATCCCTTCAAGAATCAATGAAGAATTTGATGAAGGAGACTTTGGAGAGGTGGTGGAAAATCTCGCTAAAAGGAAAGCAAAAGAGGTTTTTGAGAGAACTTTTGATGAGAGAATAGTTATCGGTGCTGATACTATTGTGGTTCTGAATGGAGAGATATTTGGAAAGCCCAATGGATTTGAAGATGCGAGGAATTTTCTAAAAGCACTCTCTGGAAAATCCCACGAAGTTTATACGGGTGTTGCATTCGTATGGAACAGCGGAGAATACTCATTTCACGAGAAAACTGTTGTGAAGTTTCGAGAACTCCCAGATGAGCTCGTGGAGAAATACGTGAGATCTGGTAGCCCAATGGACAAAGCGGGTGGATACGGGATACAAGATCTTGGAGCAGTATTCGTTGAAAAGATAGAAGGAGATTTCTACAATGTCATGGGACTTCCCATTGGAAAAGTTTGGGAGTTTCTATTCAAAAAGGGTTGGTGGCGATGAAACCCCGAGAAAAACTCTTGAGATTTGGGCCACATGTTCTTGAAAACAAAGAACTGCTTGCCATTCTTTTGAGAACGGGAACTGATAAAAAGGGAGTTCTTGATTTGTCAAAGGAAATTTTAGAGTCATTTCCAAGCATTACTTCTCTTGCAGAAGCTACTGTCGAAGAGATACTTTCAATTAAAGGAGTTGGAATAGCAAAAGCAGCATCTTTGAAAGCAGCTCTTGAAATCGGAAAAAGGCTTCATCTTGAGATGGTTAAAAAACCAAAGAGAATAAAGTCTGTTGAGGACCTCCTGCCGTTCTGTGAAGATCTTAAGTTTCAAGATGGAGAAGTTCTGCGCATTATAGCCGTGGATGGGAATCTCTCTTACATATCGCAGAAAGATTTCTACGGATCATCTTCCGCCGTCTATGTAGAAATAAAAGATGTTATGAGATATCTTCTGAGAGTAAATGCGAGTGCATTCTTCATATCACACAATCATAAATCCTCTTTAAATCCAAGTGAGGAGGATAAGAAATACACTTTAAGGCTTCTCCATGCGGGTGATATACTTGGAATAAAACTGCTAGATCATGTAATTGTGACTTCAAGAGGATATTACAGCTTTTCCAAGAAGGGGTTGATTTGATGGATTTTGAAGATCCAAAACTGAAGAATATATTAAAGCTCAAGGAAGCTTTCGAAAAAGAATTAGTCAAGATGGGTAAGTTGAAGCCAAAACCTAAGACCTCGTCAAGTAAGCCTTCGGTCAAACTCAACATAGATATCGCGCCAGCTGCGACAGTCAGTGCTACCGATACCTGGACTGTTTTGGATCTCAACAGGCAGGATTACGATGCTACAGATGCTTCTATAATAAAAGCATTAAGGCAGAGCTTGGGAAAGGTTGGCGATATAAGGCAGAGGACAATAGTGGATGGAATAATTAAGCTTTTGCAGGGTGACTATGAGTCTGCTAAAGATGTGTTCTCAAGGTTTGACGGAGACGAATTTCGATACATGCTCGGTGTGACCAAACTCTATTCTGGAGATCCGGATACTCTGAGCTACGCTGTGAAATTTTTGAAAGAGAGATCTACTGTATTTTATCCTTATCTCCTAATGAGTGAAGTTATGATGGGACTTGGGAGATATTCCGATGCAGAGAAGTTTTTCGAAGCAGCGGCGAAGATATCCAGAGACATTTATCTTCACCTTGTTTTAGGAGTGTATAGAGAAGAACCCTCTGCGAGAAAACTGTTTCCAATAGCTGTCAATAAAAGAGGGTACAAATCTCTTCTTGCGATAATGTCTATATTTATAGAGAAAAATCTTGAGAAGGCTAAGAAAATCGCTGAATCTTTATCAAAGAGAGAGAATTCCTGCTGCAGGTACATAGCATCATTTTGGGGCAATTCTTTCAGAAGTGAGGATTCTCAGAAGTTTGGCTTTTGTCCAAGAATAACTCTGATGAAATGGGCAAAAGATTTTGAAGAAGGCAGATTGGAAGGAGACCCCAGGAAGGCATCTAAGTGGAATGATCCTTTTTCGGATCTCTTCCTAGCTCTTTACTCTTTCGATATAGGAGAATATAACTCTGCGGATGAGTACTTTAGAAAATTTGAATCTTCTGTGAAGATCAAGAAAAGGTATTTGTACAGAAGTGGTAAGATGGTGAAAAAACACGGCATGACAATGTTTTACGAGCCAATGGATCCAGAGCCTCTTGTTGAAATATCAGTACTCAGCTCGTCTGAAATTAGAAAAACAATGGATCGAGTTTCAAAGGAAATGAAACTTGGGAAAGAACATATCGACATATATGTCGATTTCCGTGATCCGGAGATACTCAAACTCTTTTTCGGTCAGAGGCACTGCAGTCATCTCTACGGAGATTGAAGTTCCTTTACAGATCTTTTGGGAACGAGGTTTAGTATTCTCGTATCGCTGGTGGTTAGTATCACTTGACGATTTTTCGCTATCTCTTTCAAAAGCGAGAGTACGGTTTCAAGTCGCAAGTCATCATATCTTGTGAAAGCGTTATCTATTACAAACGGATATGGGTCTTCAGGAGAAAGCACATCGTAAAGGGCTAACTTGTAAGCCAATTCAACCTGATCTTTCGTGGCTCTGCTAAGAGATTCCAATCCACTCACCTTTATGCTTATTGACAAGTCGTCTCCTACGCTTGTCTCGAAGTCCCTGCCTATTATTCTCTCGGAGTACTCTCTAAATTTCTTTTCGAATATCTCCTTGTACTTCTCGACAAATTCGTCCTTTATCGTTGAGAAGAGCTTTACAACTTCCGGAAATATCTTAAGCTCCTCCTCGGCAAGTTTGTGATTAAGCCTAGCTTCAACGAGTTCGCTCTTAGTTTTCAATATCTCAGATGGATCCACTTTTATCTTTTCTATATCGTTAAGAAGCTGGTTTATCCTGTTCTCAAGATCTGAAATTTCCATCTTCGTGTTCTCTATCCTTGTAGACAGGACTTCTATGGACTCCAACTTTTCCACGTCTATGCCTTCTGGTATAGCCATATCGTAATAGGATTTGAACTCTTCCCATTCGTTTTTGAGTTCCTTTAATCTATTCTCTAACCCTTCTCTTTCTTCAATGAGAGCCTCGTATTTCTTTCTATTCTCAACGAGCTTTTTACAGTCTTCATAAGAGGAGCATCCCAATTCTTTAAATATTGAGTCCTTTTCGCTTAAAAGTTCTTCTCTTTTCTTTTTGAGGTCCTCCAATACTGTTTTGAGCCCGTCTATTGATAGTTTCAAGCTTGCCATTTTATCCCTGAGAATAGCGTATTCGGAGACCTTATCTTTTATTTCCGATACGAGTTTTGAGTAGTCACCTTTCACCTCGTCAAAGAATTCCTTCAAACTTTCTACAATTTCTCTTTCCAGCACCTTAACACTTTCATTTTCTATGTGACTCTCCATGGATTTTTTCCAATTCTGGTACCTTCTGTACTCATCGATCAGTTCCTGAGGACTTTTGAAATCTGTACCGCTTATCATGGAATTTACTTCATTCTTAAGATTTTCCAGCTTTTTCTCTAAAACTTTGTAGTTAAGGTTTAATCTCTCTTTTTCTCCCTCAAGGCTTGCTCGGTTTTTTCTGAGCTCACTGGTTGATAGAAACAGTGCCAAGGATAATCCCGTCGAGACAGCTGCTGAGATTGATAAGAAGAACAGAAGGTTTGATAGGTATCCTGCTCCAATCAAACCACCAGCAAGAGCCAAGAATACTATTGTCAAGGTGTTTCTGAGATTTATCTTTGCTCTTATAGCACTTAGTTCTTTGTCCACTACTTCTAGTTCTTTCTCTATCTCATTTAGGTTTTTCTCCAAAGTCTTGATCTTTTCAAGCATAGATGATAACTCTGAAATTCTCTTATCTGCATCGATTATTCTTTCGAAATATCTCCATCTTTCATCGTATCCCTTCGGCCGTTTTTTCTCCTCCAGCATTTTCAAGGACAATTCTATGTTCTTGACTTTCAAAATTATCTTGTCCACATCATCGTTTTCAGATATTCTTAGAAGCTCTTCTAATACCTTTTTCCTTTCTCCTAAAATCTTTTCTTCTTCAAGTCTGCTGTCCAGCTCTGCGGAGATCTTATCTATTTTCTCCTCTATCTCCCCGATCTCCCTCTTAAGTTCCCAAACTCTATCTATTTTTTCTTGAGGATATTTCATGTACTTTTTGAGATTGGATATTTCAACGCCGAGAGAGGATATCCTCAGCCTGATCTCGTCCATCTCTTTCCAGATATTTTTAGATTTGATTATCTTTGCAGAAAGGAGCTTATTTTCCAGAACATTGAGCTCTTCTCTGAGATAATTGAGTTTCTTCTTGGATTCAACATACCTTTTTCTTAAAGTTTTTTCCTCCGAAAGTTTTTCATTTAGCAGATTTATCTTCTCTTCAATCTTTCTTATCTTTTGAGCTAGTTCTTTTTCGACTTGTGAGAGTTTTTCATAGACAGTCTGCTCGTTCTTTAAAAGATCTATCACACGCTCCATTCTTTCTATTTCTTCCATCCTTTTTCTAAGTTTCGCTATCACAATGCCACTTACACCCTTTGATACGATTAAGCCACCTTCTTCAGAGATGAAAGAGGAGGACTCGTATTCTTCTCTTCTAACGATCTTTTCATAAGAAGGATCATCGGGATTTAGTTCTTGTCTGATTTCACCATTTTGAGTTTCAATTAGCATCTCACCGCCAAAATCTTCGCTGTTCCATGGAGTGTACTTGGCTATCTCTTCTGGAGAAAACCCTGAGATGGTATAGAGAATGAAATTCGCCAAAGTAGTTTTCCCAGATTCGTTCTGACCGTAGAGAACATTCATTCCCTTTTGGAAGGAAAATTCAGTGTTCTGAAATTTTCCAAATCCCTTTATCTTAATTTTGGCGATCTTCACAGTATTTCCCCCCGAAGGGCTTTCATGCCCAAGTACTTTCCAACTCTACTTCTCATTCTTTTCATAAATTCAGTTTCTACATTGTCCTTAGGCTCTATAAGCTTTTTCGATAGATTTATCACGAACCCACCTGTCCCCTCTACGAAGGAGATTATGGCTTCTTCCTCAGCACTGATTAAATATGTGTAAAGGATTGCCACTAACATCCCTCCGTTCATGTTTTTAACGAACGATTCGACGGTGGAAACCGGAGTCAGGTCATCTGGAGATATTTCCAATACCCAGATGGGAGTGACATCCAGCTCTGATATTTCCTTTTCATCTACCAAAACTTTTGGAACATTGTTTACTGGACTTGATGAAAATTCCCAAGAGTTGTCCATTTCGTTTAATATCTCAATATTTTCCGGGAGGATTATACAATCATATACATCTATGTGGGGGAATATTTTTACAGATGGAATGCCTTTCAAAGAATCTAAAATCTCTTCTGCTTTTGATGGATGTATCTCTTCTCCAAACGGATTTACGAGTACGAGTTCTTCTGGTTTAAACTCCTTAATTGCGTTATCCAGAACGCTTTCTTTCTTTCTGGTTATGATATCTCTGAGTTCGTCTAAAAGATACACACCGTCTTCACCATATATTAAAAGATCTTTCAGCATGAGTTTAGACATTTCGATCCCCCCAAGCATTATACAACAAAAAAGGCGGCGGTGGGATTCGAACCCACGAATAGGGATTTTGCAGACCCCCGCCTTTGACCGCTTGGCCACGCCGCCTTTATCGCTTTCTTATAAAAACAAATGGCGGCGGTGGGACTCGAACCCACGACACGGTGATTATGAATCACCCGCTCTTGCCACTGAGCTACGCCGCCGATAACGAAATTTACAAAAAAAACTCCTTTATGTCAACCTTCATGAGAATGTACCGGGTTGAATGTGATTCAGGTGTGTTAGATAATTAGCAAATATGAGAGTTTCTGTTTTTATTCTACTTACTTTTTTCTCGGTGTTGGTTCTCGCTGGAAAGATTGATATAGGGATAGAAGCTGTGGTGGGATCCGGAGCGGATGAGCTTTTTTCAAAAGTGTGGAATGAGATGGAAGAGATGGCTCCGGACTATGTAGAACTTCACAGCGGGACTTCTTCGGAGTATAGCCTTAACTTTGAGGCCATTTTTCTGGTCGATGATGAGGGAAAATACGGTGTTATATGGAAAGAGAATGGAAGAAAGATAGGTTCGTTCACGAGATCACCGAATTCCCCTTTCCCGCTCAGATTTTTCTTAATAGATGCTGCGTCGATTCCTCTGGAAAGAGCAGCTCTGTTGAAGCTCAAAAATGGTGATTGGGGAAAATTTCTCAGAGTGACTTACAGATCTTCCATTGAAGAGTACGCATCCTTTTCTCCTGACAGTAGATATCTAGTTTTTTCCAGCGATAGAAACGGGGGAAACCGAGATATTTTCATGATAGATTTAAAGAACGGTTCGATGACATCGTTGAGGCTCTCTGGAAGTAGCGAATATTTTCCGTCAATTTCTCCAAATGGTAGCACGTTACTGTTTCAAGGGTCTTTTACTGGAAATTGGGGAGTTTACACGATACCAATTGATGGAAATATAAGGAAGATTAGAAGACTTGCAGGAACAAGGAATACTGCAGCTTATATGCCAAATTGGGTTGATGAAGATCACATAGTTTACCTGATGGATAACGGTGATGGAAATGAGGTGTATTTCGAGGACATCACTACGAAAGTTTCCACAAAGATTGATCTTCCTTTCAAATATGTCTTCTCTCCGAGGATGTGTGGTGGTGATCTGTATTTTGTTGGATTGAAAGAGGCTGATTTTGGGATATACAAGCTCACGAAAAATGGGAGCATATCGGTCGTTGAGGACAGCGAATATAACGAACATGATATGGACATATCTTCTGATTGCAGATCGATGATATTCGTATCGAACAGAGATGGTGTTTACAGATTATGGTATAAAGATCTTCAAACAGGTGAAGAAAAAGTAGTAACAGATTTCATAGATTACGATGTTTTTTATCCATCGTTTTCTCCTGATGGAAAGGTTGTGGCTCTCTCGGTTTATAAACCCGGTATAGAACCGGATGTGTGGCTGGTGAGACTTGATGTTCATGGAAAAGCTGAAGAATTTCATAATGGAGAAACGCCTGTTCAAGAAGGGACAAAAAATAATATTGGCAGTATCGGGGGGAGTTGATTCGGTAGTTCTTCTCCATTCTTTTCTCCGCCTCTCCAGGGAATTTAATCTAAAGCTACATGTCGCGCATCTGGATCATGGGTTAAGAGAAAGTTCTAGAAGAGACGCGAGGTTTGTTGAAGAGCTTTCCTCACGTTTTGGTGTTCAGTGCACGGTAAAAAGAGTAGAGGTTGTGAGGAAAAAGGGCGAAAGCCTCGAAGAAGCCGCCAGAAGGGTACGATATGACTTTCTTAAGGCTTTGAAAACAGCATTGGGATTTGATTTTATAGCAACCGCTCATCACAAAAGTGATCTCTCAGAGACAATGCTCTACAGGATAATCCGTGGAACCGGCGTAAGAGGACTTGTTGGAATTAAACCGAAAAGTAGTTGTCTGATCAGGCCACTTTTGATTTTCACAAGAGAAGAGATAGAGAGGTATGCATCTGAGAATGCTCTTCCTTACGTTATAGATGAAACGAATTTCGATATAAGATATGCTAGAAACTTCATAAGGCACAAAGTTCTTCCAATTTTGAAGGATATCAATCCTTCCATAGAAGATGCACTTTTTAGACTTTCTCAGAATGCAAATATGTTTCAAAGCTATGTTGATTCGGTCATAAGTCGTGAAATGAAAAATGTCAGGAGACTCAAGATGGGCTGTGATTTCCCAATTCAAGATCATGATCTTTTGAACTCAGAGCTCATCAGAAATATCTCAGAGAAGCTAACCGGCAGGATTCCGTCATGGCTTGATGTGAAAAGATCCATCAATATGCTCGATAGTGGTAAAAAGGTGATTTTTTGGCGCGATTTTGGAGTCTGGAGTTCTCTTGGAAGAGTGTATGTAGGCAAACTTTCAAGAGAAAGGATAGAGTACGATCTTAAAGAAGGGGAGTATGAATTTGACGATTACAAAGTGGTGGTCGAGAGAGGAACCGGACTGAGGTTCTCTGATGGTATGGTGTTAAGGAATAGACGGAAAGGTGATAGAATCGGCAAGAAGAAGCTGAAGGAATTTTTGATCGAGAGGAGAGTACCGGCTTATTTGAGGGATGAAATACCTCTTATTGCGATTGGAAACAAGGTAGTATGGATAGGTGGAGAGATGATAGACAAAAAATTCTCTGGAGACGATTTCAAAGTATCGATGTACTTCATAGGAGGGGATAGGTCTTGAACCGTATGAACTTGATGAACATAGTCATAGCGGTACTGGTTATACTGTCCTTTTTTTGGTTCGCTAAAGCTATGTATTCCACAGAGTCTCCTACAATAAAGGTGGACTATACAAAGTTTCTGAGATATGTCGACAAGGGACTCATATCTGATGTTTTGATAAATGATGATGGTTCGGTGAAGTTCCACCTGAAAGGTGACAGAAGACTGTACGAAGTCTATGCTCCATGGATTGAGAAAGATAACGAGCTACTCAAAAAGCTTGCAGACAAAGGTGTGAAAGTATCTGGAGAAAAGAGCATTTCAAGCTCTGTTTGGGTGAATGTACTTGGAACTCTAATACCGACGCTCTTGTTGATATTCGTGTGGATATTCGTTATGCGTGCAATAACGAGCAGGGGAAATAGCGCTATGACTTTCACAAGAAGTAGAGCGAGGATGTTTAAACCCGGCGAGAAGAGGGTAACTTTTAAAGATGTTGCAGGAGTTGACGAGGCAGTTGAAGAGCTTCAAGAAGTCGTTGATTTCTTAAAAAATCCCGCCAAATACAACAAAATAGGCGCTAGGATGCCCAAAGGGATACTGTTAGTCGGACCTCCGGGAACCGGTAAAACGCTTCTTGCAAGGGCAGTTGCAGGTGAAGCAAATGTTCCATTTTTCCACATATCAGGTTCGGATTTTGTGGAGCTCTTTGTTGGAGTTGGAGCTGCGAGGGTAAGAGATCTGTTTAATCAAGCAAAATCCAATGCTCCTTGTATAGTATTCATAGATGAGATAGACGCTGTGGGAAGGCATAGGGGAGCAGGACTTGGTGGAGGACATGACGAGAGAGAGCAGACTCTGAATCAGCTATTGGTGGAAATGGATGGATTCGATTCAAGAGAGGGAATAATAGTCATGGCCGCAACGAACAGACCTGATATCTTAGATCCAGCTCTCTTGAGACCAGGAAGATTTGATAAGAAAGTCGTTGTCGATCCTCCAGATGTTCGCGGAAGAGAAGAAATTCTCAAAATTCATATGAGAGGCAAACCTATTGCTGAAGATGTGGATGTAAAAATACTTGCCAAAAGAACAACGGGATTTGTCGGAGCGGATCTGGAAAATCTGATAAATGAAGCAGCCCTTTTAGCTGCAAGAGATGGTAGAAGTGTCATAACGATGGCGGACTTCGAGGAGGCAATAGATAGAGTAATAGCTGGACCAGCGCGAAAGAGCAGGGTAATAAGCCAGAAGGAAAAGAAGATAATAGCTTATCATGAGGTAGGACATGCGATAGTTTCAACAGTCCTTCCAAGTGCCGATCCAGTTCACAGAATATCGATAATACCGAGAGGATATAAGGCTCTGGGATATACCCTTCAACTTCCGCACGAAGATAAATATCTTATATTCAAGCAAGAGATGCTTGATCGAATTTCCACGATGCTTGGTGGACGAGCCGCAGAAGAAATAGTCTTTGGCGATATAACCTCTGGAGCTGCCAACGACATAGAGAGAGCGACTGAGATGGCGCGGTCTATGGTTTGTGAACTCGGTATGAGTGATAGATTGGGACCTCTGGCATGGGGAAAAACCGAGAGAGAAGTTTTCTTGGGAAAGGATCTTGCAAGAATGAGGAATTTCTCAGAGGAAGTTGCAAGTGAAATAGACGAGGAAGTAAAGAGGATTATCACTGATTGTTATAACAGGGCTAAAGAAATATTGAGAAATCATAGAAAGCAAATGGACAGGATAGTGGAGATTCTTCTTGAGAAGGAAACGATCGAAGGAGATGAGCTCAGGAAAATCTTGCAGAGTGAGTTGGAAGATGATGAAGAAGCCGAGGATTACAAAGTCGATCAGGAGGTCGACAATTGAGAAGGCCGAGGAGGCCTGAAGATTACAGGGATTTTAAAATAGTAAGGGACTATTCTGAAAAGGAAAGGGATTTCAAACCTTCGCGAGGAATCGATCTGGCGCTGTTTTTTCCGGCTAGTTATCGTGTAGCGGCTTCTTCATTATCTTTCACATGGGTCAGGGATCTCCTCTATTCTGAAAATGTAGGTGTTGAAAGATTTTTCTTTCATAGGTCTTTTTCCAGATTTTACTCCCTAGAAAATCTGAGACCTGTTGATGAATTCAGAAATATCGCTTTCTCGTACAATTTTGAAATGGATCTTTTCAATATTCTGGAAATACTCAAGAAGATTCACATTCCGATTCGATGGAAAGATAGAAACTCCAATCATCCACTTATCATCGTTGGAGGTGCGATGACATATTTCAATCCATCAATTGCCTACCCAATAGCAGATGTTGTTTATCTGGGGGATCTTGAAGAAGATGTAAAACGTTTTTCCAGTGCGCTTTTGAAGGAAAGCAAAGAAACTTCTTTGGAAATATTCAATTTGTCTCCATTTGTTTCAATACCGAGGATCGGAAAATTCGGCACCGTTGCAAAGGTTGGAAATCTCAATCGCTTTCCACCCATCGGTAGCATTTTAACGCCTGAGGGTGAATTTAAGGACAAACTCCTTATTGAGATAGGAAGAGGTTGTATAAGAAGATGCTCTTTCTGCATGATAGGGCATCTTCAAAAACCCGCGAGATTTTTAAAGATCGATACTCTTAAAAATATTCTTTCAGAAATACCGAAGAGTACAGCTCTTGGTATTATAAGCGCTACAGTAACGGATTATCCATGGTTGGATGAACTTTTAGATCTTTTAGAAGATAGAAGATTTTCCGTATCCTCTATGAGAATGGACAAGCTTAACCTAAGACTCTTGAAAATGCTAAAAAATTCTGGCCAAAAGAGCTTCACGGTGGCACCAGAGGGTGGAACTCAAAAGATCAGAGATATCTTAAAAAAAGATATAGAAGATCAGCATATTGAGAGAGCCCTTTTACTTGGGAGAAAGTCGGGTTTTGATAACCTGAAAATGTATTTTATATATGGTGTTCCGAGTGAAACAGAGGAGGACTTAAAAGGGATATCCGAGATAGCGAGTTTAGCTCTGAAAATGGGGTACAAAACTGTGAAGTTGAGTTTGAATCCGTTGATACCAAAGCCGGGAACACCTATGGAGAAGACAAAGATGGAAAGCATTAAAATTTTGAAAAAGAAGCGAGATTTTCTTCAAAGAAGTTTAAAGGCAAGAGGTGTAAAACTTCACTTTGAGGGGTTAAGAGAGAGTGTAGTCCAGTACGGGATAGCAAATTCAAATTCGGATGATGTTGAAGAATATTTGGACATTTTTGAAAAGTTCGGATCAAAAGATCTTGAGAGATTCATATACAAGAAGTTCGAAGGGAAGTGATCGAGTTGGTGATATATCCTTCTCAATTTTTAAAAGGCAGTGAGAAATGCTTTTTGCTGATACATGGTTACACAGGGTCACCTTATGAGATGATGTATATAGCTGAGGGAATTAACAGAAATCTTGGATGGACTGTAAGAGTTCCGAGGCTTCCGGGTCACTCTACATTTACCGAGGATTTTCTTGAGACCACCAAGAGAGATTGGAAAAGGAGGATTTTTGATGAATTTCTTGGTATGAAATCTTGTTGCAAAGAGATAGTCGTTGGAGGGCTCTCTATGGGGGGAATCCTATCCGTTATACTCGCAAATAAATTCAATGTAAATAAGATAGTACTATACGCACCGGCTTTTCTTACGGCTTTCCAAAAATACATACCACTCACGATGGTACTCTCCACATTTCTAAGAAGAACCAAAAAGAGGAATCCACCAAAAGAGGAGGAAGATCCTATAAAGAAAAAACTTAGAGAAGAGTACTGGGTATATAATTTTTACAAACAGAGTTGGGAATTCTTCAAACTTCAGTTTGAAGGAAGGAAAAATCTTCCAAGATTCTCAGGAGAAGCGCTTGTAGTTGTTTCAAAATCTGACAGAACGGTTCCCATAACTGTAAAAGATTACCTAGATAAAAATATGGGTGGGAGAAAGAAATTCGTGATTTTAGAAAAAAGTCAGCATGTTTTAACGGTCGATGTCGAGAAAGAGAAAGTTCTAGAAGAAACATTGAAGTTTCTGAAAGGGTGATACGATGGATTTCAGAGAGGTTAGAAA
>WGAO01000004.1 GCA_015489065.1 Thermotogaceae bacterium
CTATCATCTCGATACTCGACACGAGCGCATCTAGTTCGCTTTTGTCAAAATATCCCCACTTTATCCTTTTGTATATGTTTCGAATTTCGAACTTTAATTTGTCAGCATCTCTTTCCAAACCATCAACTAATTTTCCATAAGAAGATATGTCCCTGCCATTGAAATAATCCTCCACAGCCAATCTCAACTGAGAAACAGCCCTTTCGCCGATCTCTGAGAGTTTTACAAGAAGCTCAAGAGGAGATTCTTTAGGAAAGAGACGACGTATAAACTTCTCCAAAATCTCACCCCCAACGGGAATTTATCATCAAATTCAAATTCAGAAAACCCTGAGTTTAGGAAGTAGCAGGATATCCAAAGAAAAATATCGATGAAGGGAGGGATGAGGTTGTTCAACAGCAATTTCTACACTTTGAAATCTGCTATGGACGCATCGATGCTAAGACAAGAGATCCACGCTCATAACATAGCCAACGCCGAAACTCCTGGATACAAAAGGAGATATGTTGAGTTCGAATCCATACTCCAAAAGGCATTAGATGAAAGAAGAGTAAAGCTAAAGATTACAAACCCAAAACATATGAAAGCCCTCTCTCTTCCAGTTAAACCGGTGGTGAAGATAGATTACTCAACAACTTACAGAAATGATGGAAACAATGTTGACATAGACAGAGAAGTCGTCGAAATGGTGGAAAATGGCATGAGGTATCAGGTTCTATCGAGACTCCTAAGTATGAATATTGAACGCTACAATGTTGTACTGAGGGGTGTGAGATGATGGAATTCGACATAATGAATATCAGCGCAAGCGGTATGACGGCAAATAGACTGAGAATAGATGTTATATCTGATAATATAGCCAATGCTGAGACCACAAGAACACCAGAAGGAGGACCTTACAAAAGAAAGAGAGTCATATTCTCAGAATATTTCAAAAGAGCCATGAACGGATATAAACCAGCTGGCGTGAGAGTTGTGAAAATAGATGAAGATAAGAGCTACAAACTCGTTTATGATCCGGATAACCCGGATGCAGATGAAAACGGATATGTTAAAATGCCAAATGTGAATGTTTTGAGGGAAATGGTTGATCTTATAAACGCTCAAAGGGCGTATGAGGCAAATGTTACCTCCTTCAATACCGTCAAAGCGATGGTGAACAGCGCCCTGAATATAGGGAGGGGTGCATAATGATAGATAAAATTCGAGGAATAAGCGGGATAACTCCGCCAAGCGAACCCAATAAAAAGAAAGAGGGTAAAGGAGATTTCTCAAAAGTTCTCAAAGAGGCTTTGGATAAAGTCAATGCTCAGCAAAAGAAAGCGGAGAAAATGGCAGATGATTACGCAGCGGGAAAGATAAGCAGCATACACGATGTCATAATAGAAGCGGAAAAAGCCTCTATGTCATTGAGACTAACCGTTGAGGTTAGAAATAGAATTGTGGAAGCTTACAGAGAAATAATGAGGATGCAATTGTAATGATAGAGGAAAACAGAAAGCGGGAATATCTCATTCCCGCTTTGATTGTTGTTATAATGATATATGGCATCTTTGCTATAACGAGCGCGGTTGCTGGGGATACCTATCACAGAGGGTATCCCTTTCGTCAATTGATTTGGGATCTACTCGCCATGTTTTTCATGTACTTGACTGTCAAACTCAGCAGGAACATACTCAGAGACATAGCATTGGTGCTGTATCTTTTATCTATATTGCTCCTAGTATTTGTTCTATTCAAAGGCCCAAGTGTGGGAGGATCAAGAAGGTGGATAGACTTAGGAGCGGTGAGTTTCCAGCCCTCAGAATTAGCCAAACTATCACTTATTGTCCTTCTGCCCATACTCCTTTCAAATCCAAAATTGAAAAACATCCTTCTCTCAATTATCCTGACAATCGTTCCTATGGTACTCGTTGTGCGTGAACCAGATCTAGGAACGACTGTTCTTTTAGGATTTATATGGTTTTCGATTTTTGTTGCATCTAAGGTGCCTTTGAAATGGATAATAGTGCTGATAATTGTAATAGCGCTGGTCATTCCGGTCTTTTACATGTTCGGTTTGAAAAGCTATCAACGAAAGCGTATAGAAGCTTTTCTGAACCCAGAAGAATATTCTATGAGCGCTGCATACAATGTTATTCAATCTATACATGCGATAGGATCTGGAGGTTTATTTGGCAAAGGATACATGAAAGGCACCGCAAATCTTCTCGATTTTGTTCCCGTTGAATATTCAGATTTCATAGTGGCTGTGATAGGAGAGGAACTTGGATTTTTGGGAGTACTAGGTTTGATCGTCCTCTATTCTTCACTCATCTTTAGGTTTAGATCCATCTATACATACATTGTGGATGAATATTGGAAATTAGTTATAATAGGTGTTGGAGCGACCTTCTTTTTTCATGTAGCTGAGAATCTTCTCATGTGTGTTGGATGGGCCCCCGTCACAGGAATTCCACTTCCATTTGTTAGCTACGGAGGGAGCTCGGCTTTGATATTCGGTATAATGATAGGTCTAGTTATGAAGGCTTACGCCGTATCACAAATCGGTCGGGAGGTGAAATAATGGATGCGATGGCGTGGATCTTTGACCTCTTCTGGATGATTCTCATCCTGAGCATGTTCTACCCCTTGATAAAAGCATCGTCGCTCAGAAGTGCCAGAATTGCGGTGATCAGGGAGATAGAGAGAAAGCGTGGCAGCCGAGTCATAACACTCATACACAGACAAGAATCTATGAACTTCTTCGGTATAGCAATGAGAAGATTCATAGATATAGAGGACTCCGAAGAAGTTCTGAGAGCGATAAAAATGACGCCAGAAGATATGCCGATAGATTTCATAATACACACACCAGGTGGACTTGTTCTAGCAGCGGAGCAGATTGCCAGAGCCCTGAAGAAGCACAAGGGAAGAGTCACCGTTTTTGTCCCACATTACGCCATGAGTGGTGGAACTCTGATAGCACTCTCAGCCGATGAAATAGTTATGGATGAAAACGCCGTTTTAGGGCCTCTCGATCCTCAGCTTGGACCAACTCCAGCAGCATCTGTACTTAAAGTCATCGAAAAGAAAGATATAAATGAAGTAGACGACCAAACCCTTATAATGGCTGATGTTGCAGAAAAAGCGATCAGACAGGTGAAGAATTTCATAAAAGATCTCCTAAAGGATAAATACGATGAAAAGAAAGCAGAAGAGCTGGCAGATAAGCTTGCCTCTGGATATTGGACTCACGACTATCCGATAACTGTAGAAGAAGCACGAGAACTTGGCCTGAAGATAAGCACAGATGTTCCCCAGGAAATCTACGACCTTATGGAACTCTACAAACAAGCAGAACAGAGAAGACCGTCCGTCCAATACATACCAGTTCCTTACCAGAAGGGGGAGAGTAGAGACAGGGGGTGATTTATTTTGAAGAAATTCATCATTCTCGTAATTGTTCTAATCTCGATAATTGTTTTGAGTTCGGGGCTTGAGATATCAAAAAAAATAAGGGTGGTTATACTTCCGGCAAAAGCAAGTCATGGATGGCTAAAAGCAGATGTTGATTTTCTCCTCTCTATGCTTGAAGAAGCAATGACAGATCTTGGAAGATTCGAAGTCTATTCAAGGAGTCATGTAAAAGAGATCATGAAAGAGAGGGGTCTTGCACAGATGGGAATGACAGATGTGGATGCGGAAAAATTGGGGAAACTAGCTGGAGCTCAATATGTGATACTTCTTACCTTAAACAATCTTGACACAGGAGTTAGCGATGGAAAGTACTGGGCATCAGCACAACTAAGCATAAGACTTCTTGACATATCGAACGGTGAAGTAGTAGCCACAAAATCTATAGATTACAACACTGGCAGTTACTTTAAAAGCTATGACGAAGCGAAAAAAGCACTGTTTGAGTACATAAAGATGCAATTTGTTCTCGTGATGAGAAAATTCTTCAAACTCAAAGCGACTGTTGTAAAAGTGGAAAACGGAAAGGCATACTTAAAAGGTGTTGATCCTGAGCTTTTAAAAGTTGGAATGATATTCAAAATTGAAGGAGGACTTGGAAAAGTTGGATATGTAAAGATCGAGAAAGAAGAGGACGGATATGTCGTTGCAGATGTTCTGTACGGAGATGTCAAACCAGGTCTCCCAGCGAAAGAAATGCCACTCTTTGGAGGCGGAGGAGCCTTTTCGCTGAACTATTACAGCGGTTTGACATCATCGAACATCTCGGCATTTGGAATAGGATTCACGGCTTGGAAAAACTTGTATGTCGAGGCTTCTTACCTGGCTGGAAGTGTTTTGAGCTACATTCCTTTTGATGTCGTACTGGGTATGAGATTCAACTTGCTAAGGCTGGGAAGAATATATGCCGGTGTTCACGCTGGAGCAGATATCCTTGGAATATACGACACGGATAAAGAAGATGTGATAATGATGACATTTGGAGCGGCTGCTGGTGTTGATGGACGATATGAATTCGATCCAACAAGCGGTGTGTTCCTAAAATTGGATTACAAATATCTCTTTGGAATGGGAGGTTTCAACGCGCTCTCAGCAGGTTACTACATGGGATTTTAAAAAGGGGGCTAGATGCCCCCTTTTTGATCACTTCATACTTTCAAGGAGAGTCTTTGGGAACGCCGCATAGAACGCTGCTGCCTTTATCAGGTGATCTATTCTGACCTTCTCGTTTGGCGCGTGTGCAAACTCTTCATCTCCCGGTCCAAAACCGACTGTTGGTATGTTGTAAACGCCTGCTGTGACAACTCCATTAGTAGAGAAAGTCCACTTATCAACTACCGGGTCCTCCTCAAACACTTTCTTATATGTGTTCTTTGCGGCTCTAACAACGAGATGGTCTTCCGGGAAAACCCATGTCGGGAAGTACTTCTCAGCTTTGTAGACTTCTCCCGTGTAGGCGTGACCCTCGTACTCAAGTTCGATTATCTCGGCTTCAACTCCTGCTCTCTTTATTGCGTCCCTGACTTCTTCAAACGCACTCTCTTTCGTCTCACCAGCAGTGAGCCTTCTGTCTATGTGAATTGTACACTGATCTGGAACAGCGTTCACGGATGGAGATACGCTCTCTATCTGAGAGACAACCAAAGTTCCCTTTCCAAGGAACGGATCAACTTTGAGTCTTTCGTTGAGTTTTTCAAGTTCCAAAACGATTCTAGCCATCTTGTAAACAGCGTTGTCTCCTCTTTCAGGTGCGCTAGCATGAGCAGAGAGACCCGTAGTCCTGACCTTGAATTCCACCCTTCCTCTGTGGCCTCTGTAAACTCTCAAAGAAGTCGGCTCAGTTATAACCACAAAATCTGGTTTGAGCTTGTCAACTTCTACAATGTATCTCCACGGGAGTCCATCACAAGCTTCTTCCATAACCGTTCCGGTTATATAAACTGTGAAATCATCCAAAAGTCCTAACTCCTTGAGTATTTTCATTCCGTAAACCATTGAAGCCATACCGGCTTTTTGGTCGGATGCACCTCTTCCGTAAACCCATTCATCATCCCAATCTCCACTGAACGGGTCCTTGTCCCAAAGATCAGGATTCCCAACATCCACTACATCTATGTGCGCATCCATGGCTATCTTGGTCTTGCCATCTCCTATCCTACCTATGATATTTCCAAGACCATCTACTTTGACCTCATCAAATCCCACTTTTTCCATCTCGTTTCCTATAACCTCGATGACCTCTTTTTCCTGCCCAGAAAGGCTCTTGGCCTTTATGAGAGCACTCATGAACTTGACTATATCCTCTCTGAGTTCCTCTGCTCTCTTGAGAGTCTCCTTCATCTTTCATCCCTCCTTCTACATCTTTTGAAGTTAGTGTTACTATACTAACTCAAGACTTTGAACCGTTCCCAGCCGCATTCCAGCAGATATTATAGTCCTTGTTTTGAAGAAAGTAATACTTATATTAGCAAAAAGTGTTTTCTGTTTAAAAAACTGAAAGAGACATTTTGACTATCGATCCAACTATGTGCTATTATACACAATAAGGAGGTGCTAATTTATGAATGAAAAAGCTCTGTGGAAGATCACTTACGGAATTTACATTGTCTCATCCAGGTATGGAAATGACCTAGCCGGTCAGATAGCCAACACAGTATTTCAGGTCACAGCCACTCCTCCAAGAATAGCGATATCTATAAACAAAGAGAATGCTACACACGAAGTAATAGAAAGGAGCAAGGTATTCTCAGTTTCGATACTTGAAAAGAACACGCCAATGAAGCTCATAGGACTCTTTGGGTTCAAATCAAGCAGGGACATCAACAAGTTCGAGGATGTCAAGTACAAGTTTGGGAAAACTGGAGCTCCAATCGTCACTCAGAACACAGTTGGATACATTGAAGCAGAAGTTGAACAACAGATTGATGTTGGCACTCACTCTTTGTTCATAGGGAAAGTTGTAGATGCTCAAATGTTAAAAGAGGAAGAAGTCATGACATATGAGTACTATCACCAGGTAAAGAACGGTTCTGCTCCGAAGACTGCTCCAACATATCAACCGGTTAAACCGAAGAAGAAAAAACTTTACAGATGTAGGGTTTGTGGATACATATACGATCCAGAAAAAGGTGATCCAGATGGTGGAATAGCCCCCGGTACCGAATTCGAAGATATTCCAGATGATTGGGTATGCCCAATATGTGGGGTTTCAAAAGATATGTTTGAGCCAATAGAGGAGTGATAAGATGGCAGTGAAAAAAGTTACCGATGAAGTGTACGAAGTAGGGGTAGAACATTGGGATAGAAGACTCTTTGACGAACTCATACCACTGCCAGACGGAACTAGCTACAACTCTTATATAATATTCGGGAGGGATAAAACCGCCCTGATCGATACTGTAGATCCGGAGAAGACACATATACTGCTTAGAAATTTAGAAAAGCTGCAAGTCAACAACATAGATTATATAGTTGCAAACCATGCCGAACAGGATCACTCCGGGTCTATACCAAAACTTCTTGAGATATACCCAAACGCTAAGATCGTGACGAACGCAAAGGCAAAAGGATTTCTCATCGATCTTCTCCACATAGAAGAAGACAGATTTATAGTCATAAAAGAAGGGGATAAATTAGAACTGGGCGAAAAAACCCTAACCTTTTATATGACGCCTTGGGTACACTGGCCTGAGACGATGAGTACATACCTTCTTGAAGATGGAATACTCTTCACATGCGATTTCTTTGGGGCACACATAGCAAGTAGCAATACCTTCTCAGATGATAGTGATATAGTCTACGAAGCTGCCAAAAGGTACTATGCCGAGATAATGATGCCCTTCAGGGTAGCTATAAGGAAAAACATAGCCAAGGTGAAAGAGATAAACCCGAAAATGATTGCACCGAGTCATGGCCTTGTTTACAGAAATCCGGAATTCATAATTTCCGCATATGAAGACTGGGTTTCAGATAATGTGAGAAATGTTACTGTAGTAGCTTATGTATCAATGCACGGAAGCACTGAGGCCATGGTAAACCACCTTTACAACTACCTTGTAGAATCCGGAATAGAGGTTAAAATGTTCAATCTGACGGAAGCCGATATAGGGGAGTATGCTATATCACTTGTTGACGCTGCATCGCTCGTGGGAGCATCTCCAATGGTTCTTGGAGGACTCCATCCAGCTGCAGCGTTTACAGTTACCCTAACAGGCGCCTTAAGACCAAAGGTGAAACTTGTAGGAATAATGGGATCTTATGGCTGGGGAGGAATGATGGTCGATCAGGCAAAATCACTTTTGAAAACGGTCAACGCTGATTTTTTGGAGCCCCTTCTGATAAAAGGGCTCCCCAAAGAGGAAGATCTCAAAAAAATAGAAAAATTCGCAGATGCCATAGTTGAAAAGCACAGAGAATTAGGTTTGCTATGAAACCAGATTGAACGGAGGTGAGTCTGTGAAAAAGATATCGATGGAATTCATAGAAGGTATGCTGTTTCATGGCAGGAGTATATCGGAACACGACATATTTATGGACAGCGTTCCGGAATTTCAAGGCAGAGATACTGCTCCAAGGCCTATGGAATGCTTTATACATGCCCTTGCAGGATGCACAGGAATGGATGTTGTATCAATCCTCAGAAAGATGAAGATACTAGACATGGTGAAAAAATTTGAAGTGCAAGTGGAGTATGAAAGAGCTACAGAGCATCCAAAAGTCTACACAAAGATCCATGTTATATATTACTTTGAAACTGAAAAAGGCATACCACACGACAAAGTGGAAAAAGCTTGCGTGCTTTCTCAAGAAAGGTATTGCCCAGCATCTGCAATGCTCAAAAAAGCTGTACCTGAGTTTGACTACGAGATAAAGATCGTTGAGATTGAGTAAGCCTTGAATTCTCTTAACCTGTGATGTTAAAATCTTTCCGATGCATTTTTGCAGAAAGGAGGGAGCAAAGTGTACAGAGTGAGAGTTGACGAAGCAACATGTATTGGATGTGGCGTTTGTGAGAGTCTTTGTCCGGAGGTCTTCAAGATGAACGAAGAGACTATGAAGGCAGAAGTTCTCCAGCCTGAGACAGATCTCGACTGCGCGTTGGATGCAAGAGACAGCTGTCCAACTGGATCAATAACCGTTGAGGAAGAGTGAAAAAAGAAAGATGCACGCCCCCTAAATGAAGGGGGCGTTTTTTGTTGTAGAATGATCTTGGAGGTGATCTGACTTGAAATTCATGATTAAAGGAAATATACCAAAAGACTTTGTAGAGTTCATAGAAAACATGGAGGGTCATGAGAACAGAGTAGAGAATTTGGAAGATGCAGATGTTCTGCTCTGCACTCCAGATGTCAAGGAAGGAAGAAAGGGCCTTGTGAGAATAATCTTTGAAAATGAGAGAGCAAAGATAGACAGAAATGGATTGGCGCTTGCCGAAGTATATCTTTATAAAAATTATTTAACTTCGCTCTGGGCTTTTGTGAAAACATTAGTTGATGGAAAGACATCGATTGTCAGTAGAGCTTGGGCAAAGAAAATAGTCTCCGGGATTCTTCAGGGGATGATTACTCTGATGGAAGTCGAAGATAAAGATGGATATTCACATTCCCAAAGAGTTGCTCAGCTTGCTGTGAAATTCGGAAAGTATCTTGGATTTTCAAATGACGACATAGAAAGACTCAAAGAGCACGCAATGCTACATGATGTAGGAAAGATTGGAATAGAGCAACTCATGCTTTACTCACCAACGAGAATAAGGATATTTGAAAATCTATCTCAAGATCACACAATACTTGGATCGATATATCTATCAACTATAGAGCTCCTCTGGGATGTGATACCCACTGTCAGGTATCACCATGAAAGGTGGGACGGCAAAGGATATCCGGATGGGCTGAAGGGAGAAGAGATACCGTATTTTGCGAGAATAGTCGCTGTGTGCAACCTTTACGACAACTTGACTCATTTCGTATCATCGGAATGGGAAAGCAATATTAAAACTCCTGAAGAGGCTCTCAAGATTATAGAGAAAGAGGCTGGAAAAGCTCTTGATCCAAGACTTGCCAAAGCGTTCGTGGACATGATGGGAGAGGGAGAGTGATATGGGAAGGATAAAAAGCGTAGAGCTCGTAAAAACTATCTACACAGATAATGATAAATTCCCAGATCCCAAAGGCGGAGACATAGCTTTCGTTGGAAGATCAAATGTTGGAAAGTCCACACTTTTAAATACCCTCTTTGGGAGAAAGATCGCACATGTAAGTAAAAAGCCTGGAAAGACAAAGTCGATAAACTTTTATCTGGTGAACTCTTCATTCTACATGGTAGATCTTCCGGGATACGGATATGCAAGAGTATCAAAATCAGAAAAGATGAGATGGGATAAGTTGATAACGAGATACTTCGAAAATCGATGGAGTTTAA
>WGAO01000005.1 GCA_015489065.1 Thermotogaceae bacterium
ACTTGAAAACTCTCTCTAAGATCTCGTCATTTAGAAGAAACTTTCCGTTGCCTTTCGTATCGACATAAGGCTCTTTCATAAACGCAGTCCTTGCGCCTATAGAGCCGTCAGAATATAGTTTGATCGCGCCAAAATAGACTCTTTCAGATATCTTGCCAAACATATCCTCTTTTGGATCGTAAGTGAAGAGCTTTTCGTAAATTCTTATCTTTGAGCTTTTGAGAATTTCTGCAAGATCGTCAAAAGATATCGAGTGAAGGTCATCAGAGTGGACATAGCTTATACCAGTTTTGAAAAGCTCCTTCTCAGCAATTTTTAACGCTCTTTTGTAGTCGTTCTTTGCCAGAAGTTTATATATCTTATCGACTTCGCTCTCAAGGAGGATGTTGCTCTCAAGATTCAGCAATTTTTTTGCTGCGTCATTCACAACAGCTTTATGGCCGCACTTTCTTATGAGAGCTAAAGGGTAGTCAACAGAATTTATCAATTCGATAGGTGGCATCTCGCTCCAGCCTCTTGCTATCAGAGGGGATTCTCCGCTGTTTAAGAGTTTTTTGAGGTTTTCTTTCTCAAGATCATGTGTAAGGAGCTTCACTCCGAGAGCCAATATGTGCATGTGTGTGTCTACGAAGCATCTGTGAGCGTACAGATTAAAGCCATCGATAACTTTATCAGAGCTTCCAATTTTCAGATCGACTTTCTTCCCGTCATGTATGACATTTTTTATTATCAAATTCATCACCCCTTGAAAACCTTGAACTAAATTCTACCAGCACAGGAGTTTTTGATATACTCCCTACATAGGAGGTGCTGAGCGTGGTGGAAATAGAGAACAAAGAGGAGAAATTCAGAGAGCTTGAGAAGTACATAGAAGAGGTTAACTATGATCCTTCGATGCTCATAAACATTCTTCACAAGGCGCAGAGTATATTCCTATGGCTTCCACAAGAAGTTATGGAGTTCATCGCAGAGAAGCTCAAAATCCCTAAGAGCAGAGTTAGAGGCGTTGTGACATTTTACAACTTTTTCTCAACAAAACCTGTTGGAAGGATACAGATAAAGGTCTGTCTTGGTACTGCGTGCTATGTTAAGGGTGGGGACAAGGTAATGGAAAGGTTTTTAGATGAGCTCGGTTTGAAAAATCCAGGAGATGTAACACCAGACGGGATGTTTTCAGTCCACGATGTTAGATGCGTTGGTGCATGTTCTATGGCACCTGTTGTTTTAATAGGCGAGGGAGATTTCTACGGTAGGATGTCTCCTGATAAAGTTCCAAGACTCGTCAAAAAGTACAAGAAGATGGCTGAGGAGATAAAGGCAGGTGGAAGGTCATGAAAGAGATAAGGGTATGTGCTGGTGGAGCCTGTGTGGCGTCCGGTGAATTGGCTGTCAAAGGGGCTCTTGTAAAAGCTTTGAAAGATAAGGGGCTCCTTAATGAGTACAAGATAGTTGAAACCGGATGTATGGGAATGTGCAGCAGAGGGCCTTTCATGGTTGTTGACGATGTCGTTTACGCTCAGCTAAATCAAAGAGCTGTTAATGAGATCGTTGAAAAGCACCTGGTTGGCGGGCAGATAGTTGAAAAGTACCTGATGAAAACACCGGAAGGAAAAACTGTTGAGAGAGCATTCAAAGAGCACTCCTTTTACAAGAATCAAGTGAAGATAGTCACCAGAAACTTGGGGATTATCAATCCAAAGAGCATAGACGATTACTTGGAAAAAGATGGATACAAAGCCCTTGAGAAAGTTCTTAAGGAGATGAGACCAGAAGAAGTCATAGAGGAGATAAAAAAGTCTGGTCTTCGCGGAAGAGGAGGAGCTGGATTTCCAACAGGTCTTAAGTGGGAGTTCGCTGCAAAGCAAAAGAGCGACATGAAGTATATGGTGTGTAATGCCGATGAGGGAGACCCAGGAGCTTTCATGGACAGAGCTGTTCTTGAAGGGGATCCTCATGCAGTTTTAGAAGGTATGGCGATAGCAGCGTACGCAATAGGTGCAAAGAAAGGATTTATATACGTAAGAGCTGAGTATCCAATGGCTATCGAGAGGTTGAGAGTTGCAATAAAGCAAGCCAAAGAGAGGGGATTTCTGGGAGAGAAGATATTCGGAACTGACTTCTCGTTCGATATAGAGATAAGGATTGGAGCTGGGGCTTTCGTCTGCGGCGAGGAGACAGCTCTTATGGCATCGATAATGGGAGAGAGGGGACAGCCAAGGGTTAGGCCTCCATATCCGGTGCAAAAAGGGCTCTGGGGAAAGCCGACTGTTATAAACAACGTCGAGACCCTTGCGAACATAGCCTGGATAATAAGAAATGGCTGGCAGGAGTTCAGAAAGTATGGAACTGAAAAGAGTCCTGGAACGAAAGTTTTCGCTTTGGCTGGAAAAGTGAAAAACACAGGGCTTGTTGAGGTTCCGCTTGGTATAACTTTAAGAGAGCTGATATTCGATATAGGCGGGGGAGTGCCAAATGGAAAGAAGCTCAAAGCCGTCCAGACCGGCGGGCCGAGCGGTGGAGTCATACCCGCAAGCAAGATAGATACGCCGATAGATTATGAATCCCTGACGGCCCTTGGAACGATAATGGGATCTGGTGGGGTTATAGTTCTTGATGAGGATGACTGTATGGTCGATGTTGCAAAATTCTTCCTTGAATTTACGGTGAACGAATCCTGCGGAAAGTGCACGCCTTGTAGAGAAGGGACAAGAACCATGTATGAGATCCTTGACAGGATAACAAAAGGTGAGGGAACGATGGAGGACATAGAGACTCTGGAGGAATTGGCAACGGTTGTGAAAGAGACATCACTCTGCGGTCTTGGCCAGACTGCTCCAAATCCGGTTTTGACAACTCTGAGATACTTCAAAGATGAGTACATAGCGCATGTCAAGGAAAAGATCTGTCCAGCCAAGAAATGTAGAGACCTTATAAGCTATGTTATTGATCCTGATAAATGTACCGGATGCACGGCTTGTAAGATAGTATGTCCGACAAACGCGATAGAGGGAGAGCTGAACAAGGTTCACATAATCCACCAGGATCCGTGTATCAGGTGCGGCAGCTGTATGGACGTGTGTAGATTTGATGCGATATACAAGGTAACACCGCCGCTGAAGGTAGATGCGAAGGTATGAATGAAAACCCCGCCCGAGAGGGCGGGGTTTTTAAGTGATCAGCTATTAAAATCCTATGTTTGGAATGTCCTTAAGAACACATGCAGGACTTGCAGTACCCACAGCTGATCCATCTGAGGTGACAGCTGAAGCATCACACAGAGTGCCAATTTCATTCTGCACTAGTTTTGTTGACACATCCGTTTTATTGTAAGCGACGAATATATCATAAGTTCCCGTGTTCGTAGTGCTTGCAATGTATACTTTATAAGCGTCTGGATTTTTCAAACCTTTAATCATTTGCGTTAAGCTTGCGGTGGTAAAATGATTAAGATCTTCCCCAAGTATTGCTTGGTTTGCAATTGACTGAGCAATGGTTTTCAAGTTCGCTGCTATGACTCTTGCCTTTGCTTTCTCCAATTGATTTGTGTAAACCGGAATACCTATACTCATCAGAACCCCTATGATCGCAAGGACGATCAGGAGTTCAACCAAAGTAAAACCTCTTCTCATCCTCATAAAATAGCACCCCCTGTGAAAAAGTTAGAGAATTCTTGATTGACATTATAACATTTCGGCGGGCTGTGTCAAAGTTTTTATTTCTTTTTCGCTGTAGCTTGGGAAAGCCATGCTCCCATCGCTTGGAATTTGGATATAACCTCTTCCATGTAGTTGAACTTTCTCCAAAGATCCCTCTCTCTTTGCTGAAGTCTTTCCATCCAGTCGGCTATTTCTTTTGAGAGAAGCCTTTGCTCTCTGTAGATCCTTCCATCTGTCCCGGCAACTGAATCTATCTCGCCGTTGAACTTAGTGAGGTTCCACAAAAAGCTGTGGAGCTTTTGCATGAAGGAATTCTCTCCATCTCCCAAGAACTTCCAAAGATCTTCAAGATCGTTGTCTATTATATCGTCAAGCTTGTCATCGTCTACTGTGAGCTGACCTCTCATCATGTTCTCATAAGATCCGCCAACATCTCCAGAGCTTATTCCTATCTCAAAGAGATATTTGAACTTATCGTCTGAAGAGACTTCCATCGTCATGAATCTTTTAAGGCGGTCAAATATCGATCTTAAATACTGATCGTTTTTCAGTACTCCCTTCATTTTTTCCTCGTCTGTCATATCCTCAGGATTTTTGTTCTTAACGGGTTCTTCGTTGAGTTTGTCGTATATGTATTTCATCAAGTCGTTCCATTTGTCAACAAAATCATGGAGCTTTTGCTTTATAGCTTCTTTATCCGTGTTTACCTTAACAGTTACTGGAGTGCTTGATATAGACCTTACGGTGAACGATATTCCTTCAAACTCTATTCCCTCGTTTTTGTCAGAATATACATCGACATAATCAACTCCGTTCATGCTTATCTGAAGATGTGTGTTTTGCCCTGCTACAAATATTGGGTTATCAGAATCAGAGTAGTCAGAATCAACAAGTCCCAGGGTTGAGAGTATGTTTCCGTCATCTTCAAGAGTTATCGCTTTGTTTCCGAAGTCATTTCGCCTGAGAACTATTTTGTTCTGATGATAGTCATAGTACGCGAAAACTCCAGCTTTTGAGGAGTTTATTTTGTCTAGAACTTCATCTATAGTGTCGCTTGCAGAGATATCTATTTCAACTCCGTTTATCTTTATCGTTCCGTCGCTCACTGATGTTCCGTTGTAGTTTGCAAGGTCTTGCAAGGTTTTTAAAGAAGATCTTATCGCCCATACCGGGGCTGTGCTCTCTATTTTGTCTGTGGATGCCCCGCTTGGCGAGTCCTCGTCAAGATGGAAAACCTGCATGAAGTTACCAGAAAGCTGAGTGATAGTTATCTTTTTGCTATCATCGTTCGTTCCTATCGAAAGACGCCCATTTGAGAACGATACATCCGCGCTTCCAGATCCAAATAGGTCATCTATAGCGTTTTGGATGTTGCTGACGATGTCGTTTATAGTGTTATCTGTTGTTATATCTACATCTCTGTATTCACCAGTTTGGCTGTTGTAGATCCTTATTTTGGAATTTGTTGGAGTTGTGTAATAGTTCAAGTCCCCGAATTTCGTCGTTGAAGGATCTATGTTTACCCTGACAGTCGATCTTCCATAGAGCGTTGAATTTGTGGCCATCTGAAGGACTTTTACAAAGTATGTTCCATTCGTTGCCTTGGCAGACGCCTGCGCATTTAGGATGTTCTCATTTGAGCTCTCCGCTGTCTTGAGCATGACGTTCTTTTGAAGCTTGAAATCGAATACAAAATCTCTGAAATCCTCTAATTTCTGTTTGACTTCATTGTAGGCTTTTTTCATGAGATCCAGCTTTTTGAATCTCTCGGTAAGGCGGTTGAGAGGCTGTGATTCAGCCTTGAGTATCTGGTCTATTATCGTAGAGGTATCAAGGCCAGAAACAGCCCCACCAACTTGGAACATTCCCATGCTGCTGGTGTACTTCTGATTTATTGTGTTTGCTATGCTGCTCAAGTAATCACTCATGATCTCACGCCCTTTCGTCTAAAAGCATTCCTAAGAATTCGTCTATAGTCTTAGCGAGTTTAACAACTACATCTGGTGGTATTTGCCTTATTATCTGGCCGGTATCTTTATCTTTTATTTTAACTATGACCATCCCCGTCGATCTGTCTATCTGAAATTCCGCTTCGCTTTTCAAAACTTCTCTGAATTTTTTCAACTTCTTTTGTACAGTCTTGATCGCGTCCTCAACATCCATTTGAGGAGCGTTCTGCGTTTGCTGGGTATCTTTTTTTTCAACATGCATTTCTTTTACAACGCTTTCAAAATCTCCAATAGAATTAACTCTCATCCCGACCACCCCCAGTCGGTACTCCTTTACTATATTCTTTATCGTCATAATATGTCTTTCCTTTAACGATTAGTCGAAATTATGTAGGCTGATAGAATTAAACTTGATACGGATGTCAAAAGAGCGAGATACACAAGAATTCTGTTTGTCTGAGACATCTTGATAGCCAATGTGGAATCGACTTTTGAGCTTTCTGCTACCTCAAGAGCTTTGCTCGATGTCTGAACTGCTTTTTGTGAGAGTGAATAGGATTCATCTAATCTTTTTTTTAAAGATTCTATGGTTTTCAAAAGAGCTTTTTGGTTTTCATAAGTAGCGCTTAGTGAATCGCTAAGTTTTTTCACAAGATCGCTGAGTGCAATGATTGTATC
>WGAO01000006.1 GCA_015489065.1 Thermotogaceae bacterium
CACGCTGTCGTTTATAAGGCTTGGTGCTTTTGCAATGAATCACGCCGGGCTCTTTCTGGCTTTTTACATAATGGCACAGATGAGCAAAAGCGGCATAGGATCCTTTACTTCGCTCCTTGTTGGAAATCTGTTGATAATTTTTCTAGAAGGCTTGGTCGTATTCATACAGGCGGTCAGGCTTGAGTTTTATGAGTTCTTCTCAAAGTTTTACAGCGGAGACGGCAGGGAGTTCAATCCAATCAGGTATAGAGGTCCTGAAGGAGGTGTTTACTGATGTTGGCAGTTTTTCTGGCAATTGGTGCAGTGGCAACGGTTATAGCTTTTGGGATATTCACACCGGAGCTCGATAGAAGAAAAGCTCTTAAGCTCTTCAAAGGGCTGGTAGGAGGCAGCATCGCAGTTATCATACTCGCATTCTTCTTGTTCATGACTCCATCCACAGCTCTAGCAGAAGGAACACAACAGACGGCAAGTGCTAAAAGCGTAAATGGAAATGCGATGATAGGAGTTGCATTGTCGACTGGTCTTGCGGCTCTCGGTGCCGGTATAGCTGTTGGTATGACAGGCGCTGCAGCGATAGGGGCGATAAGCGAAGATCCAAAGATGCTTGGAAGATCTTTGATATTCGTTGGACTTGCCGAAGGAATAGCGATATACGGTTTGATCATATCGATTATGATCTTCGGGAGGGTCTAATTTAAATGAGATTCTTCCTGATAAGCGATAATATCGACACCCAGATTGGTTTAAGGCTTGCTGGAATAAAGGGTGTTGTGGTTCATGAAAGGGACGAAGTTTTGAAGGTCCTAGACGAAGTTCTCAAGGATAAATCCATTGGTGTAATACTGATGACGCAGAAGATAGCTCAGCTGATCCCAAATGAAATAAGAGATCTAAAGCTCAATGCATCTCTCCCGCTGGTCTTTGTTATACCAGATAGGCATGGATGGAAGGGAGAGAGAAACTTCATAACGAGATACATAGAGGAAGCGATTGGGGTGAAGATAAGTGGAGAGAGTGGATAATCTCCTCAAACTCGAAAAGATAATCAGTCTCATATCAGAGAGCGTTAGAATGGAGCTTGAAGATTTTAAGGCTCTTAAGAATGAGGAATTTGAGGATTTCAAAAAGAAAAAGGAGAAAGAGTATAGCGAAAAGAAGGAGAAAATTCGAAGAGAATTTGAGAAAGAGATGAATAAATTAAAAAAACTTCATGATTCCAAAATATCGCTCCTTTTATCACAGGAAAAATCTCGCTTGAAAGCTGAGATGTTCTCAAATATAAAGAAAGAGATCACTAAGTTGGTAGAAAGTCTGAAGGGTGAGGAAAGAAAAAAATATCTTATCTTTCTCTTTGAAGATGCCAAGCAGAAGATAGAGGGAGATTTCAAAGTTTTGTGCAGAAAAGAAGATATCCCTCTTGTGAAAGAATTCTTTGGCGGAGAAGTGCTGGAAGAAGATGTGGACGGTCTGATACTCGAAAGCGGAAATATGAGAGTCGTTGCAGATGTGGGCACTCTTTTTGAGAAAATCGAGAGTGATGTGATGAATTTCATCGATGAGAAGGTTGGTGAGCTCAGATGAGTGCGAGAATAATAAAGATCAACGGTCCCGTTGTTGTTGCTGATAATGCTGAAAGTTTGAAAATGAATGAAATGGTCAAAGTTGGAAAGAACAAACTCGTTGGTGAAGTCATAGGTCTCGATCACGGAAAAGCCACTATTCAAGTCTACGAAGAGACATCCGGATTGAAGATATACGAAGAAGTTGAAGGAACCGGGAGACTTCTCTCAGTCATATTAGGGCCTGGAATGATAGGGAACATATACGACGGTATACAGAGACCACTCTCAGAATTAGAAAAGGTTGGTGGTGCTTTCATTCCCAGAGGTGTTGAAGCGTTTCCGCTTCCTAAAGACGCGAAGTGGCAAGTAACGTTTCTAAAAGATGTTGGAGATGAAGTAAATGAAGGAGAAATCTACGCAGAAGTTCAAGAGCGTGGTATAGTGCATAAGCTCATGGTACCGATAGGAGTCTCTGGAAAGATAGCCAAAAAATCTGATAAAGAAGAATTCACAATAGATGATACTCTGTATGTATTAGAAGACGGAACAAAACTCGGTATGTACCAGATTTGGCCTGTTAGGATACCGAGGCCCTCGATAAAAAAGCTCCCATCTAAGATACCACTGATAACAGGACAAAGGGTTTTGGATACATTCTTTCCAATAAGTAAGGGTGGTACTGCAGCGATACCAGGAGGTTTTGGAACGGGAAAAACAATACTCCAGCACCAGCTCGCGAAGTGGGCAGATGCGGATATAATCGTGTATATAGGTTGTGGAGAGCGCGGAAACGAAATGACAGAGGTTCTTACAGAATTTCCAGAGCTTATGGATCCAAAAACTGGAAAGCCTCTCATGGATAGAACAATACTCATAGCGAACACCTCAAACATGCCAGTTTCAGCAAGAGAAGCAAGCATATACACAGGAATAACGATAGCTGAATACTTCAGGGATATGGGATATAGCGTTGCGATAATGGCAGATTCAACATCGAGATGGGCAGAAGCCTTAAGGGAGCTCTCAGGAAGGCTTGAGGAAATACCAGCAGAAGAAGGATATCCAGCTTATCTGTCTTCAAGAATAGCAGAATTTTACGAGAGAGCGGGAAGGGTTGAAACTCTATCAGGTGAGGAAGGATCTGTGACCGTGATAGGTGCTGTTTCTCCTCCGGGTGGGGATTTTTCAGAGCCTGTCACGACACACACGAAAAGGTATGTGAAATGTTTCTGGGCGCTCGATAAGAGTCTTGCCTATTCAAGGCATTATCCGGCAATAAACTGGAACACGAGCTACAGTGGATATGTTGAAGATCTAAAGGATTGGTACAGTGAGAATGTAAATGAGAAATGGTATGAGTACAGAGGAAGAGCAATGGAACTTCTGGCAGAAGATGGAAAGCTTCAGGAGATAATCAAGATAATGGGAGAAGATGTTCTTCCGGATATGCAAAAATTGGTCGTAGGCATCGCAAGAGTAATTAAGGTAGGGCTTTTGCAGCAGAACGCCTATAGCGAAGTCGATTCTTTCTGCCCTCTTGATAAACAATTTGAGATGCTCAAGATAGTCGTAGATTTTTATGACAGAGCGAGGAAATTCGTTGAGATGAACGCTGCTCTGAGCGAAATTTTGAAAGGATCCATTATATCGAAGCTCATGAGAATGAAAGAAGATTACAAAACAGCTGAGGATCTCAAAGAACTGGAGAAGGAAATTGAAGAACATTTCAAAGAGTTAGAAAAGGTCTACAAGGAGTGATTTAAATGGCTGTTGTTGAATACACCGGAATTTCGAGTCTCAGAGGACCCCTTTTGGTTGTTGAAGGAGTCAAGGGGGCTTCTTACGATGAATTAGTAGAGATAGTGTACTCTGGGAAAACCAGAGTTGGTAAGGTGATAATGCTCGAAGAAGGAAAAGCGGTTGTGCAAGTTTTCGAGGGAACAGCAGATTTGGATCTTCCAGACACAAAAGTTAGATTCCTAGGGAAACCATTAGAGATCGGGCTATCTTCTGACATGCTTGGAAGAGTTTTTGACGGGTTAGGAAGACCAAGAGATGGTCTTGGAGAAATAATAGCAAAGGAAAAAAGAGATATAAACGGCTCTCCTATGAATCCCGTTGCAAGAGTTTACCCTAGGAATTTTATACAGACCGGTATAAGCGCCATAGACGGAATGATGACGCTCATAAGAGGGCAAAAATTGCCAATATTCTCAGGTGACGGATTACCCCATAACGAATTGGCAGTCCAGATATCCCGCCAAGCTACGATAAAAGAAGGAGAATTCTTGGTCGTCTTCGCAGCGATAGGTCTGAGAAACACCGATGCCGAGTACATACTCAACTCTTTTGAAGAGACTGGCGCAATGAAGAACATCGTAGCGTTTTTGAACCTAGCTTCTGATCCGGTCGTTGAAAGGATAGCGACGCCAAGAGCTGCTCTCACCACCGCTGAATATTTCGCCTTTGATTTGGGATATCATGTCTTGGTGATAATGAGCGATATGACGAACTACTGCGAAGCTCTAAGGGAGATATCTAACTACAGGGGTGAAATACCCTCAAGAAAAGGATATCCAGGCTACATGTACAGCGATCTTGCAACTATCTATGAAAGAGCAGGAATAATAAAGGGAAAAGATGGATCTGTTACTCAGCTTCCAATACTCACCATGCCAAACGATGACATAACACACCCAATACCAGATCTGACGGGATATATAACAGAAGGTCAAATTGTCCTGTCAAGAGACCTTCACATGAGGGGAATATATCCTCCAATAAATGTTCTCTCATCTCTGTCAAGGTTGATGAAAGATGGAATAGGTAAAGGCTATACAAGAGAAGATCATCCTCATCTTTCCGGGCAGCTTTTTGCCTCATACAGCAGAGTTCAAGAAGTCAGGGCACTTGCATCGATCATAGGTGAGGAAGAACTTACAGATGTTGATAAAGCCTATCTAAAATTTGGAGAGGATTTTGAAAGGAGATTCCTTTCACAGGGAAGAGATGAAAACAGAAGCATAGAAGAAACTCTTGACTTGGCTTGGGATATCCTGAGAGATCTTCCAGAAGAAGAGTTAACAAGGGTAAGCAAAGAGGAGATAGAAAAATACATGAAGAAGGGAAAATCTGAATGACGCACAAGCTGGTTATATAAAAGGAGTGATACCAAATGAACAAAGTCGTTCCGACTAAAGGAAATCTGATAAGATTGAAAGACCAGCTCAGGCTTTCTGAGAGCGGGCATTCGCTTTTGGAGAAAAAAAGAAATGTTCTGATGAAAGAGCTCCTTTCGATAGTTGATGAAGCTAGAGAGCTTCAAAATGAGATACTTGAGGTCTTCGAAAAAGCGTACAAGTCACTCCAGCTTGCAAATCTAGACCTTGGAATGGAGTACATGGACGAAATCAGCAGAGCAGTTCCGGAATACAACGGTCTTTCTATAAGGATGAAGAGCGTTATGGGAGTGGAAGTCCCGGAAGTTCGAGCACAGGATTTCCCAAAAGACATCCCTTACGGAATATACAGATCGAATTCCGCCCTTGACAGAACCTACCTATCCTTTGTAAATGTTCTCAAGCTCATAACAAAAGCCGTCTGGGTTGAAAATACAGCTTACAGACTCGCTTATGAGGTGAGAAAAACCAGAAAAAGAGTTAACGCCCTGGAAAATGTTGTGATACCACAACTCAAGGAAAATATAAAGTTCATACAAGATGTTCTTGAAGAGCTGGAAAGAGAAGAACTGGTAAAGATAAAGAAAGCCAAACAGAAATACGGAGGATAACATCAATAAAGCCCCAATCACGCTGAGGTGACAATTATGAAAGTGCTCCCGATTGGAATAGATAATTTCGAAAAGATGATAACAGGAGGCCATTACTTTGTTGACAAATCCATGCTGGTAAAAGACGTCCGAATGCTAAGTGGTGAAGTAAAGCTCATAACGCGTCCACGAAGGTTTGGAAAGACTCTTAACATGGACATGATAAAGGAGTTCTATTCATTAGATGGAAAAGATCTCTTTGACGAGCTTAAAATAATGGATGAAAAAGAATTTGTAAAAGAGAATTATCATCAATATCCAGTGGTATTTATATCGTTCAGAAACATAAAACGTACGAACTGGAAAGACGCAAAAAAATCCTTGGAAAAATTGCTGCACAAAATGCTGTTAGATTACATCGAGGATGATAACAACACCATCCTGAAGTTGTATGAAAAAGAAGATGTACCATATGAAGATGCTCTACTAGATGTTACAGAAGTCTTATACAAGCGTTATGGAAAAAAAGTCATCCTTCTGATAGACGAATACGATGTCCCCATAGAAGCGGCGTATACATATCAGCACAGAGATCCAGATTACTATGAAAACATGGTAGCTTTCATGAGAGATCTCCTAACAGCTGCTCTTAAAAATAATCCATACCTTGAATTTGCTATCCTTACTGGCGTTTACAGAGTGGCTAAAGAATCCATATTCTCTGGCCTTAACAATGTTGCTGCATATACTATTTTTTCTCCCTACATGCAAACTTACTTCGGTTTCACAGAAGATGAAGTGTATGAAATGCTCAAATATTACGCTTTAGAAAGCGATATAAATGCAGTCAGGGATTGGTATAACGGATATGTTTTTGGAAATGTCGAGGGTATTTACAACCCATGGAGCGTGATCTACTATATCCATGAGAGAATAGGTGGCCTGAGCATAGAATCGGCTCTTCAGCCTTACTGGATAAACACATCAAGTAACGATATCATCATAAAACAGATAGAAAACAATCCCTACCTTCAAGAAGATCTTGACAAGCTTTTATCTAAAGAAGATCTGATCGTTCCAATAGATCCGTTCCTTTCTTTAAGAGAGATAGACGAGAATCCCTCAGGAGTGTGGACTCTCCTTGCAAGTGCTGGATATTTGAATGCAATACAAACATCTATGGATAGGTATAAAGTCTTTATACCAAACAAAGAGATAGAGAAGTTTTACAAAACGAGAGTTATGCGTTGGATTGAGAAAAAGACAAGGTTTATGATGTACGATTTGATAAGAGCTCTAGATGAAGCAGTTATGAAAGGAAATGCTGAGAAATTCTCAAAACTTCTTGAAAGATATCTATCAAGCTCGCTCAGTTATTTCGATATAGGGTATGACGATGCAGAGAGGGTATATAAAGCGTTTGTACTTGGAATGCTTTCCTTGGGAACGAACGGATATTTTGTAGAGACAGAGGTTGAGAGCGGATATGGAAGAGTAGATGTAGCTATTTATCCGAAAGATAAAAGATACGGAGAGTACGCTTTACTGATGGAGCTAAAAAGAGCTGATAGTGAGGATGAGATTGAGAGGGTAGCGAGAGAAGCTATCGATCAGATAGAAGAAAAGAGATACAAGGAGAAATACGAGAAACTAGGATACAAAGTCATTCCCATTGGGATCGCTTTCTTTGGGAAGAGAGTTTATGTAGCGACCTCAGAGAATCAATAAAAAGCCGCCCATTGAGGGCGGCTTTTTATTCGCTTGCTCAAACTCAAACCGCTGGGCTGTCTGGAACCTTGAGAGTTTCGTTTTTCTTGAGAAGATCCTCTGGCACCGGCCTCTTGAGGTCTGTTCCTATGTAGTCAAGCAGATAGTTCTTAACTACGGTGTCCCAGTACTCCTTGGTGATGTAGTAGATCTTCGCTCCGCCAAGTTCATGTTGATAATCCGGCCACGGGTAGGAAGGCTGAGCCATTCCTATTCCCCATCTCTTAAACCCGTTGTAGCTCTCATAGGTTGCCCACCATTCCTGATTTCCAAGAACATCAAAAGCATACTGAGCCTTGGCATAATACATTATGGCTCCAATCTTGAATCCTCTCTTAAATGCCATGGTGTGGAGCGATATGTTTATGTCTTTGTTCATGAGTCTTCCATTAGCAAATCCGACAAGCTCTCCATCAATGAGTCCAACCAATGTGTAAGGATCCTTAAGCCTGTTTCTGTACCATCCAAGGAGCTCTGCCAACACTCTTGCACCGACTATGTCGTAGAAATCATGATCTATATCGACAAACTTTTTCATGAATTCGATCAGAAGGGGAGCTTCTTCTTTCTTGGCTTCCCTTATAACCAATGTGTGAGTCTCTCCCTCTCTGTTTTTGACCTCTATGTACGCCGGTTCAAACGGTGGCTTTGGCATCTCCGGTGGAGCAAGGAGTGCCTCGATCTCTTCGATACTGAACACTACCTTGTCATAACTGGACTTTTCTGGTGGCTGCCTTTTCACTACAAATCCCCCCTCAATCTTCTAATATTTCAAAGGCGGCGACTCTCGCCATCGCCGATTCTCCATCAACGAGTTTCCATGGGAATATACCTATCCACATTCTTCTGTTGAGAACTTTCTCGATTTCTCCACCCAAGTTCTCCGCGTGTATTATTCCATGCGGGAAGAGGTAAGTGTGCATAAGCTGATATGTTTCATCGGTGAAGTACTCATCAAGCGGCTTTCCATATTTTTCTCTGAAATGCTTGTCGGCGAGCTTTGCAACATCTGGCCTTATTTCTCTGAGAACTGTATTCATCGGGTGATCCGCCGATCCACAGTCAACACCTATCCATTTTATCTTCATTTCTTTAACCCAATCGGCGAATTCCTTGTCCGGTCCCGGATGATAGAAGTAGTACTTGACCTCGTCAGCTGTTGGCTGATACCAGGCGTATTTGCTGTATCCAGTGTATATTATCAGTATGTCGCCTTCTTTTATCTCAACATTGTTTTCCTTAGCAACCTTAAGGAAGTGCTCTGGCTTGTAGATGTCAAAGTCTCCAACTTCCTTGCTTATGTCGAGGATAACGCCTTCTCCAAAAAGGTAGCCATCAAGAGGAAGAGAAGCTATGTCTCTTCCATGGCTGACAAAATGCCTTTCACCATCAAGATGTGTTCCGTTGTGAAAACTCGTCTGGACTATCTGCCCGTTAACCCTGTTAGTTGAGAGCCTCTTGAAATACCAGAGCTTCACCGGCTCGTAAGTCGGCCACGGTGGTGTTGAAATACCTATCGGCTGTGTGAGATCGTAAACCTTAAGTCTCATGTACATCCCTCCTTCAAGAATATTTTTCTACAAACCTTTCAAGTGCATCAACGAAGATATTCATCGGCGGATAAGTAAGTCCTGCACCTACCTGTCCCACGCCTGGTTCTTTGTGAGCTATCCCGGTGTTTATCCTCGGAAGTATTCCTTTTTCAACGACCTTGACTATGTTTATCCCGGTCGGAGTTCCTCTGAAGTTGAGGAACGGTATCTTGTAGGTATCGTTCTCGGCATCCGTTATCTCGTACATCTTCTTCGTCGTCTCTATAGCCTCGTCGACACTTCCACCGACGAATTTGACTATCGCCGGGGCAGCTGCCATAGCGAAGCCACCTATTCCACCGGTTTCAGTTATCGTGCTGTCACCGATATCAGGATTCGCATCTTCCGGGGTGAATCCCGGAAAGAGAAGTCCTTCTACCATTTGAGCAGGTCCAACGAACCACTCACCTGGAAGTCCTGCAATCCTTATTCCGAAATCAGTTCCGTTTCTCGCCATGACAGTTACTATCGTGCTTCCTTCCGTACCCTCCGCCGGCAGAACCGTGGATTTCATAGCCGGCATCGAGAGGTTCAGGAAGAAGTGATCGTTAGAATGTATGAATTCAAGAACTCTCTTCTTATCTTTATTAGAAAACGACGTCTCTATTATAGCAGGAGCGATCTCCCTGAAGAAAAGTGAAGTGGCGGCTCTGTTTCTGTTATGACACTCATCACCCATCTGAAGAGCCTGAGCGATTATGTTCTTGAGGTTAATCTCGCCTTTTATCTCTATTGCCTCTTTTAAAACAGGGTAGAGGACTTCCTCCATCCACTTGAGCCTGTCGATAACCTCTTGACTGTAAGCCCCATATCTCAAAACCTTTCCAAGGCCTTCATTCATCGTACAATAGGCTCTGACCCCATAAGTCTTGTTCTCGATTATGAAGACCGGCATCGAGTATGTCGCAACCCCAGCCATCGGTCCTACTCCATCGTGGTGGTGCCAAGGATCGAATTCTATCTCTCCACTCTTGACCAGCTCTATGGCTTCCTCTTCGTTTTTCGCCATTCCTTCGTATATGAGTCCGCCTATAACTGCCCCTCTGAGAGGACCACTCATTCTCTCCCACTCTATAGGAGGTCCGGCGTGAAGTATGAGGTTTTTCTTCATTCCCGGAACTACATCTTTTGCCTGAGCCATTCCAACAAGAGTTGGCTGAGCGGACAGCATGATCTCGATGACTTTCTTGTTCGCTTCTTCCACATCAACTTTGACATTCTTTAAAGCTTCAAGGAGTTCTAGACTCTTCTTTCCTCCAAGAGGCGGTTTCCAATCAACATGAACGGCTTCAACGCCTTGACTTTTGAGATCTTCGTAGAATCCCTTAAGGCCTATGTTGATAACTTTTATGGTCTTCTTTTTGAAAAGGTCTCTCATGATCTCAACCCCTTCCAAACCTCAAGTGCGAACTTCACGGCAGTCGCGTTGCTTGGAAAAACTACCACTCCCGCATCCTCGAGGGTTTTCCACTGTTTATCATAACCTTGCGGATCATCTTTAGTTCCAAGTATGTTTGCAACGACGAGTTTGTATTTTCCGTATTTCTTTCTCGCCTCGTTTACGGCTTCTGCTATTTCAGAAGCTGGATCCATGTGAGATCCATACCCAAGAACAACATCCAGTATTATTATCGCAACTTCCGGGTCCATGTACTCTTTTATGAGTCTTTCCTTTCTCATTGTGAAATCTATCATCGGATGTGGCCTTCCCTTTGTGAATTCGTCTTCTCCCATATCAACTACCGTATTTTCCCTGCTCTCGTTGATGTTCTCAAGTTTGCACTTCTCATCTATTGGAGATGGAGACCAAACGCATCCCATTTCTTTTGAGAACAGAACCATCGCTTCATCGGCGAGAGTTCCTCCTGAATAGAGTCCTCTTATATATTTTCCTTCCTCTATCTTCTCAAGCTGCTCCTTTACCATCGATTCTAGATCTCTTCCACCTGCTATCTCGTAGTAGCTGTACTCGTCCTTCTCTATTTCCTTTCCCTGAGCCAAAAGAACTGCTTTTATCGCGGTGTCCTCAAGCGTTTTTCCAACTACAAGATCTTCATCCTTAACTTCTCCATTTATGAAGTGAACGACCGCCTTCTTTCCAGATTCTTTGACAAGCTTTACCGCTTTTTCCACAACCTCTGGAGCTGGCGGTTTGGATATGAGGACTATGACCTCCGTCCCGTCGTCTTCTGAAAGCCATTTGATCCCTTCAAGGAACATGAGCCCTCCTACATCCTTTTTGACATCTCTTCCACCAGTTCCTATGAGCTGTGATATACCCTCACCGAGATTTGAAACTATTGAAGAGACTTCCTGAGAACCCGTTCCAGACGCTGCAACAATACCAACTTTTCCTCTCCTTACGACATTCGCAAAAGCGAGAGGAACTCCGTTTATTATTGCAGTTCCGCAATCAGGTCCCATAACTAAAAGTCCTTTTTCTATCGCTTTCTTTTTGACCTCTATCTCTTCCTCAAGAGCGACATTGTCAGAGAAAAGCATGACATGAAGACCTTTATCAACAGCTTTCATCGCCTCTTTCCCTGCATATTCTCCCGCAATGGATATCAATACCAGATCTGCATCAGGCATCATCTCTAGTGCGGAATCAAGAGACGAGGCCACTTCTTCTTTCTTCTTCTCCTCTTCTCCACCTTTTAGAAAGTTATCAACAACCTTCAAAACCTCATCTAATATTCCCTCTCTTCCCTTTACCACTATTAGAAGATCATTTGGACCAGCTTCTTCTGCTTCTTTTGACATCATGCCAAGGTCTTTCAAAAACTCTTTGTTGGTGTCTGTCGCCATGCCAACGAGCGCTTCTTCGACTCCATCGATAGCTTTAACTTCGTCAGTGGCAAGCATGAGCGTGACAGAATCGTAGTACGCGTTCTTTCTAACTACTGTGTGAACCATTTGCATCCCCCCAAAATGTAGGTTATTCCGAAAGCCCAACCTGCTCCAGATGTTGCTCCCATATCAAGAAGCTTTTCATCGTCTCCCGTCTCAAGAAATTCTTTCACGGGAAGCGGCGCTAATCTCTTCTTAGCATGGATCAGCTGCTGTTTTGATATATCGTTCGTCGCGATGGGAAAATCCGCTTCATATCCCGCTATTATCATTCCGCTCAAGATATCATCTCCAAGTGGAGTTAGACCAGGTCCAAGTCCGGCTATCTTTTCGTATTTCTTCTCTTCAATCAAAGATAGTATCTTTCTGAACTCTACTTCAGCTTTTTCCATAAGCAGATGCGCGTATTTTTCGCAACTTGGGAGATCACGGGTGATAAATTTCACTTTCGGATCGAATTTTTCAAATTCCCTGAGCGAGAATTCCTCGAATATCAAATGATCATCTTCCACTATTACCCATCGGGAATTTACAAACGGTATCCCCGCAACTCCAAGCGGGGATACCCTCATTTCATACATAGTGGCTGTGAATATCTCTCCATCTGCAAATCTGTAAAAGGCTGTATGTTTTGTTTTGAAGAATCTCTCAGCTGTAATTCCGTTTTTTTCAAAGACCAGACTTGATACAATTACCATCAATCCTCGGAAGCTCTTGTGAGAACAAATATTCCATTGAGGACCATCCCGACAACTGCCGCAAGTCCGAGCCCTTCAAGAACGAAGTTTCCTATAGCAAATTTCGCTCCGCCAAGACCAGAAACAAGCATGACAGAGATGATTATAAGATTTCTTCCATCGACTTTGACTCTGTTCTGAATGAGTGTTCTCAAACCGACTGCGGCTATCATTCCAAAGAGCATTATCTCTATTCCGCCCATAACTGGAACCGGTATCGATCTAACAAGAGCTCCGATTTTTGGTATGAACGCCATCAAGAGAGCAAATCCCGCAGCTATTCTCATGACTACCGGATTGAAGACTTTTGTGAGTGCAACAACACCTGTGTTCTCAGAGTATGTGGTGTTTGCAGGTCCTCCAAAGAATCCAGCTAAGGATGTCGCAAGCCCGTCACCCATGAGCGTTCTGTGCATTCCGGGATCCTCGTAGAATGGCTTACCAACAACTGCGGATATTGCGAAAATGTCACCAAAGTGTTCTATAGCCGGCGCTATAGCGACAGGAACGATTATGGAAGCGGCGTATACGGAGAACTTGGGCAGGTATATCTCTGGCCATCCTATCCAAGCAGCTGTCTTAAGTTCTGAGAAGTCGACATTCCCGGTAAGGGCGGCGACCAGGTATCCAACTATTATTCCCCAGATAACTGGAATGATCCTGTTGAATCCCCTTGCATAGAGCCTCACTATTATCGCAGTTCCAAGAGCCACCAGAGCCAGCCACCAATTTGAACTCGCCATGCTGACAGCCACTGGACTGAGAAGGAGTCCTATCAGTATGATCATCGTTCCGGCAACAGCTGGTGGGAAAACCGCCTCGAACCTTCTGATTCCTATAGCTTTTATGAGAAGCCCAAAACCGAATTTAACAAGACCTGCTAGGAATATTCCACCAGTTGCATAGGCAACATATGGCGTTATATCTCCAAGGTTATGAACAGCTTCCTGAATAGACTTTATCTCCGGATGATCCATGTGTATATAGTGCATCGTAACGGTGATCATAGGTGCTATGTACGCAAAGCTGGACCCCAAGAACACTGGAACTTTCCACTTGGTTATCCAGTGGAACAAGAGCGTTCCAAGACCTGCTGTAAAGAGTGCGACATTCACCGGAACACCGGTCAGGTACGGAACCAAAACCGTAGCTCCAAACATCGTGAAGGTATGCTGAAGTCCTAGCAAGGTAAGGGCTCCTGGGCCCAAACCTGCGCTTCTATCTTCCTGTGGCTCGATTTTCAGGTAACGACTCTCGGCCATAGAACAGACACCCCCCTATTTTTTTAGGCCTTTCGGCCTTATTATTCCCCCTTCTCTTTGAGAGCTTTGAGAATCTTATCCGGAGTTATCGGGAGATCGTTTATGTTCACACCTATAGCGTTGTATATGGCTGCGGCTATTGCAGGAGGAACACTTATCATTGGGTGCTCGGCAATTCCCCTAACTCCAAATGCACTCGTCGCTTCATGTGTTTCAACAAAATCTGCTTCCATCTCTTCAGGTATATCAGCTATGGTTGGTATCTTGTAGTCCGTGAAAGATATTGTAAGCGGTCTACCATCCTTATCGTATGTGATCTGCTCAAAGACCGCTGGGCCCATTCCCTGAACCATTCCACCTATTATCTGTCCCCTTGCGAGCATCGGATTAACCACCCTACCAGCATCGAATACCCCAACAAGCTTGAGAACCTTGATCTCACCGGTCTCTGTATCAACTTCTACCTCGGCAGCTTCAGCACCGAAAGTCCACTCTGCCGCAGCATTGCCCTGTCCAGTCTCTGGATCGAGGTTTGTGAGCCTCTCCGGAACGAACGATCCTCTACCGATCACAGGACCTCCAATGGCATGACCATCCGGATAGGTGTATCCCATGACTATATCCTTGAGAGGTATGTATGTTTCAGGATCGTACTTTATGTAAACCCTGTCATCTTCGACTTCCAAGTTGTAAGGAGCAACTCCAAGGACCTGTGAAGCTATATTCTTTATCTGATTGAGAGCATCCTCAGCCGCTCTGTAAAGAGCATTTCCAACTGTCCACAAAGCCCTTGACGCAACTGTCTGCCACTCGTAAGGATTCGTGTCCGTATCTATCGGGGTGACAACTTTGATCTTCTCCACCGGTATGTGGAGAGCATCTGCTGCCATCTGTGCTATAGCGGTGTTAAAGCCCTGACCTATCTCCTGTATGGATACCTGTAGCGTGACAGTTGCGTCCTCGTGGAACTTGATTATCACAGAAGATGCCGCATTAGTTGGCATAGCCGGAGCTTTCACAAGAGCCGCTATTCCCTTTCCTCTTTTCTTCTTGGGATCTTTTGGCTGCTCGGATGGCTTTTCGTACTCTATGAGCTCGGCAGCTTTCTTGAGACAAGCTTCGACATTTCCGCTGTGATCGTGCATTTTCTGTCCCATCGCATTAGTCAATCCGGGTTTGAGAAGGTTCTTCATTCTGAGTTCAAGAGGATCCATACCAAGCTCTTGAGCTATCTTGTCTATATGCCGCTCAACTGCCCAGTGGAGTTCTCCATGACCGAATCCTCTGAACGCTCCTCCAACAAGGTGATTTGTGTAAACACCATAGGAATCAACTTTTATGTTCGGGACATAATAAGGACCGGGCGTGGTGTATCCTGCAGCCCTAACGACATTTGTACCGTACTCAGCATAAGCTCCGCCATCAAACGCCATCATTTGCTCCCAAGCGAGGAATTTACCATCTTTAGTGACGGCAGCTCTGACTTTTGCATACATTCCCTGCCTGACGACCGTAGCCATTATGTCCTCTTCTCTTGAGTATATGAGCTTTATGTGTTTTCCTGGAACTTGCATTGCCAAGGCAATGACTATACCCTCCATGTTTATTCCAGCTTTTCCACCAAACCCCCCTCCAACATAAGGAGCTATGACTCTTACTTTATGGTGAGGTATCTTAAACGCGTAAGATATGAGGTGCCTCAATGTATGGGGTGATTGAGCACTTGACCAAACTGTGAGTTTTCCTTCAAAATCGTAGAAAGCTATTGCACCATGTGGCTCAAGTGGTGCGTGGTATATCTGAGGCAAGGTGTACTCTCCCTCTACGATAACGACATCGTCCCTCTCTTTTGCCTCCTCGAATACCTTGTCGACATCACCTTTCCTCGTCTTGTGGTGATGGAAGACATTCTTCTCAGGCTCTATGTTGTATATGGGGAGCCTATCATAACTCGCAAGATCTGGATGTATCAGGATTTCTCCCTTCATAGATTCAAGCGGATCGAATACCGCGGGTAGCGGCTCGTATTCAACTTCTATAAGATCGAGTGCTTTCATAGCTATATCCAAGGAATCTGCGGCAACTGCGGCAACAGGTTCACCAACATATCTCACTCTATCTGTGGCAAATATCGGTCTGTCAACTAGGTATATACCCTGCTTGTAAGGACACTCTTTTGCAGTTACTACAGCTCTGACTCCCTTGAGTTCTTTTGCTTTAGATACATCGAGTTTCTTTATCTTCGCATGTGGATATGGGCTTCTCAGGACCGCTGCATAGAGCATCCCTGGGAAAAACATATCGGTAACATATTTAGCTGTTCCGGTGACTTTCTCAAATGCGTCTACCCTTGGTATGGATTGACCAACATATTTAAACCTCATGATCTCGCCCCCATTTTCTCGGCGGCTTTCTTAACTGCTTTTATTATCGTATCGTATCCGGTACATCTGCAGAGATTACCCGAAAGAGCTTCCACGATCTCTTCTTTACTAGGATTCGGATTTCTCTCAAGAAGTGCTTTTGCAGACATGAGGAATCCCGGCGTGCAGAATCCACACTGGAAAGCGTTCTCCTCGATGAAAGCCTCCTGTATCGGGTGAAGCTTTCCGTCTTTCGTCAATCCTTCCACTGTGAATATCTCCGCGCCATCAGCTTCTGGTGCGAGTATGAGACAAGAGTTCATCGGCTTTCCGTTGTATATCACCGTACAAGCTCCACATTCTCCATTTCCACAGCCTTCTTTTGGACCAGTCACGAAGAGCTTGTTCCTGAGAACATCCAAGAGCGTCTCGTTGGGTTTGACATCGACTTCCATTTCGTCTCCATTTATCGTGAATTTTATGACCATTCAGCTCACCTCCTTGTAAAGGCCGAGCTCCCTGAGTATCTTCTTTGGAAGTACATAGGCCATCTCGTATCTGTATTCTTTTGTGCCCCTACTGTCCGTTATCGGGCTGGTATTCCTCTGAACAATCTTTGCGAACTCTTCTACAACCTCCGGGGTGAGCTCCTTTCCTCTTATGAAATCTTCCGCTTCAAAGACTCTGAGAGGAGTTGGAGCTACCGATGCCAAAGCAATTCTTATATCTCTCTTTCCATCCGGATCTATGACAGTAAGAGCAACTCCTATCGTTGAAAGGTCGACAGCCTTTATCCTTGAAAGTTTGTAGTACATCCCAATGCTCGGTCCCTCATACGGAACAATTATCGAGTGGATTATCTCACCCTGCTTGAGTATGTTCTTTCCGGGTCCTGTGAAGAAATCCTTGAGCTCTACTTCTCTTTCCCCTTCTTTTGAAACTAGTTTGAGTTTTGCGTTGTAAGTCAGAAGAGGCGGAACTGAGTCAGCAGCTGGTGAGGAGTTTCCTATGTTCCCGGCCACCGTCGCTCTGTTTCTCGTCTGGTACGCACCGACTTTCTTTATCGCTTGGTAAAATACAGGGTAGTTCTCTTTGACTTCTGGGTGATCCTCTATGAGTTCATTCATAGTAACCGCCGCGCCTATCACCATTCCATTTTCTTTGGAGAAACTAAAATTGTGAAGCTCTTCGATGGCTTTGAGGTCTACAATTCCCTTGGGCTTAAGCCTTCTCGCTCTGAGTTTTACCACTACATCAGTGCTACCCATTATCGGTATCATTCCATCTTCTGAGAGCATATCAAGGGCTTCATCGAGGGTAGCTGGCCTGAAGTATGAAAAATCATGCGGGATCATGTACTCACCCCTTTCCAATGTGAAATTCTCCCTTGAAGCAACATTATAGCACCTAAACTCTCAGAAGCAAAAAATTTGGAACCATCTGAAAGTGTTCTACGAGATATTTTCACTTTTTCTGATACCCCTTGGTATATTGAACATGTACTTCTTTACACAATCGGGTAGCATTTACTATCGTTTTAAATCGTTCTGGTGTACCGCGTATAATCATAATATAAACACTTCTCATTGTGAGGTGAGATTTCGTGAGGAGATTTCTTTTCGTTTTGTTGATTCTGAGCTCATTACTCGTCTTTTCCGCATATAAGACGATTGAAAACCGCCCGGGATATATCAAGTGGAAACTCAAGATCGAAACTTCCTCGAACATCGCAGTCAGGAAAAACGGAATTATATATGTCGTATCACATAACTCTTTATACGCGATAAATCTCGATGGAACTATAAAGGATTCTTATTCCTTTTCCACAGGGGATGATAGAGAGATGTTCTCTGATCCTGTCATCGATGATGAAGGAGTCATTTACATACAAGTAGCTGAAGGCGGCAGAGATATTTCCACATACGCGATCAACCCCGATGGAACTTACAAACATTCAACTTACCGTGGATATTACACCTTAGGTATTGATGGATCTAAATACTGGATAAATGAGAACGGATATTTGCACTCTGAAGGACGTTTTTCTTGGAAGCTCAAAATTAACGGCTATCCTCGAACAAGACCTTCCGTAGGCATCGATGGAACTATATATGTCGGCGCTGGAAATCGTGTATATGCTTTTAATCCAGAAGGTTCTCTCAGATGGGGCGTTGATCTTGACTATACTGTGAGTTCCGAGGAAATAGCCGTCGGAGATGACGGAACCGCTTATATTGGATCTGAAAGAGGTCTTTACGCGATAGATTCCAAAGGACATATCAAGTGGAAAGTCGAGACCGACGATGAGATCCGCCACGTCCCACTCATAGGTGATGACGGAACTATCTATTTCGATGTGAGAAATCGCGTCTATGCGATTGGTAAAGATGGAAATGTGAAGTGGGATACCAAATTTGATGATGATATATCCTTCAACCTCGCCATGGGGGTCGATGGAACTATCTATGCCGCTACCACAGAATACATCTACGCCATCACATCATCGAGTAAGGGTCTCGCAGATTCCTCTTGGTCTAAATTCCACGCGAATCAGTTCAATTCAAGGTCCATAAAAACGAATAGAGCCGTTCTTGTGGTCAATCCCATACGGCTCGATCATCCTCTCGATGTGTACATAAACGACGAGTACATTGGAAAAACTCCAGTTGTGTACAAAAGCGACGATACAATAGATGCCGCGGTCATGATAAAACAAAACGAAAAGGTGGTCTTTGAAAAACATGTTCAGATTCCTTTGAAACATATACATGGAATTTTTTATCCCGTGCTCAACAAGCCTCCGGAAACTCCAAAGATACTCTTTCCAGAAGCAAGCTCTGTCGTGTCCGGAAGCGTGAGCTTATCTTGGAGAGCTTCCGCTGATCCGGATGGAGACAAAGTTTCGTATGATCTTTATTTTGGAATTTCTCCAAATCCACCTCTGGTTGAGAAGGATCTCGAGGATTCCTCATACACCGTCATAGATCTGAAACCAAACACCATGTACTACTGGAAGGTGATGGCAAAAGATCAGTATGGATTAACATCTGAGAGCTCCACAATGTCGTTTAGAACCTCATCTAACGGATTCGTCAAGTGGAAAGTTGAGATCGATGGAGATCCATCGGGTATAGCTATAGGAAAGGATGGAACTGTTTATGTGTCCGCATACAAGCAAATAAAATACAACGAATATTCCGGATATGTTTACGCCATAGATCCTAACGGATCTGTAAAGTGGAAGATCAAAGTCGATGGTAGAGCATCTCTTCCAATTATCGGAAGGAATGAAACCGTATATGTGGGCGCTGGTAGTTATATCTACGCGTTCAATCCCGACGGTGTTATGAAGTGGAAATTCGAGATTCGTGGCAAAATACCTTTTTCTACTGGAGATTACTGGAATGGCAGCCTCGCTGTTGGCATCGATGGAACAATCTACGTGGAATCCAACGAATGTGCGAGATTCAACAACGAAAGCTGTACTGGACATATATATGCTATCAACCCCGATGGCTTTGTCAAATGGAAAATAACGCTTGATAGTAAATTAACCTCGAGTCTCATCGTTGGAAAAGACGGAACGATCTATGTTGGACTAAACGGAAGTATCCATGCTCTCAATCCCGATGGAACTACAAAATGGAAAAACAGAATTATAGGCTCGGTGTTATTTCTTTTTGCCGGAAGAGATGGTGTCGTCTATGCCGTGATATACGATGGGAGTCGTTGTTATGTTCACGCTATAAGTCCTGACGGAACTGTGAAATGGTCCATTTACCTGTCACTGACAAGACCGGTTGTAGGAGAAGACGGAACAGTTTACATGAGATCTTGTACATCATCCAATCTTTACGCAATTGTAAATGGATCGATCAGATGGAAGATTAAAGTTGAAAACCATAAGATCGCCGGATTAGTCATGGGAAAGGACGGAAACATTTATGTCGGATCCGGAAATTGCATCTGCTCTGTGAGTCCAAATGGCTCCATAAATTGGAAATCCAAAGTAGGGGTCTTCGTAAAACAGTATTATGATTTAACCATGGCAGATGACGGCACTATATATTTGGGAGGAGAGAAACACATCAAAGGCAGAAGCAGGTACTACATCTATGCGATATCAACATTGAGCAAAGGACTCGCTGACTCTCCATGGCCTAAATTTCAATCCGATCAGTATAACTCCGGAACGGTTAAAACAAAGAAAGCTGTCCTGGCGGTAAATCCAGGTCATTCCAAAGATTTGGATGTGTTCATAAATGGGAAATACATGGGAAAAAACCCTATGGTCTATGAGAGCGAAGAGCCCATAGATGCCACTGTCACGGTGAAACAGAGCGGAAAAATTCTACTTGAGAGATCCGTCCACGTGCCAACTAAACGGATCTACGGTATACTGGATACGCTTTTTAACAAACCGCCAGAAACCCCGAATTTGATATCTCCCAAAATGAACTCAGTCATATCCGGAAATTCTGTGGCTCTCTCGTGGAAGCCATCCAAAGATCCAGATGGAGATCAGGTTATCTACGATCTTTACTTTGGAACCTCCACAGACTTGTCTCCCATAGCTACGGATCTTCGCGGCTTCTCATACAGAGTAAAAGATTTGAGGGCGAACACCACATATTATTGGAAAGTGGTCGCTAAGGATTCGTACGGGACAAGTTCGGAAAGTTTTGGACAGTTCAAAACCTCCTCTGAAGGATTCGTCGTTCGAAAGATCAAATTAGATAGAGATGTGGATTCCATGGCTCTTGGAAAAGATGGAAACATTTACATAATCGCTGATAGATACATCTATTCTCTTAGCCACAACGGAACTGTGAACTGGAGAACAAAAATTGGAGATGTATTTAATTCAGGTTTGACAGTTGGAAGAGATGGGACGATCTACACATCTATCTACGGAGAAAGGTTTGGATTTTTCTCTAAGTATAGCTACGCAATTAGCCCTGATGGATCTATCAAGTGGGAAATGAGTCATGACACAACAAGTGATAGCGTGGTTAGTCCCAAGCCGTTTTTGGAAATAGACGGAACCATATATATAGTTTCTGGAAAAGATGTCTACGCTTTGGACTTTAGAGGCTTTGTAAAGTGGAAATTTCAAATAGAAAGCAGTGTAAAGTACGCTCCAGCGGTTGGAATGGACGGAACTATCTACATCGAATCTTACTATGGATACATCTACGCCTTAGATCCCGATGGAACTTTAAAGTGGAAACTTCAAACAGGCGATGCTGTTAAATCCCGACTTGCTATTGGAGAAGATGGAACGATCTACATGGGATCTAACGATGATAATCTGTACGCAATAGATTCTGATGGAAGCGTTAAATGGAAGAGAAAAATCAGTGGTGGGATATCCTCAGATCCCGTCATCGGAAAAGATGGAACTGTTTATATTGGGTCTAACAAAGAGTTTTTGTACGCTATCAAACCTGACGGATCCACAGATTGGAAAATCAAGACTAACGGAGCTCCTCTAAACCTTATCGTCGGAAAGGACTGGACAGTTTACGTTGGGGTAAAGGGCGGGTACATCTACGCTGTCACCCCTAAGGGAGATGTGAGGTGGAAAGCTGAAATGGGATGTACTTCTGACATAGGAGGCGTCTGCTCTCGCTGGGAAGAACCCGAAGAAGTGTTATGTAACCCCAGCATGAATCTTGAGGAGGACGGTACCATATATATGAAATGTAAAAATTACATATACGCCATATCGACCTCGAGCAAAGGGCTTGCCGACTCTCCATGGCCTAAACCTTACGCCGATCAGTTCAACTCTGGAGTGGTCAGAACAAAAAAGGCAGTCCTTGTGGTCAATCCGATACGACCCGATCAACCACTCGATGTGTACATAAACGGCGAGTACATTGGAAAAACTCCCGTTGTGTACAAAAGTGATAAGCCCATTAACGCTGTTGTCACTATAAAACAAGACGAAATAGTGATCTTTGAGAAACACGTACAGATTCCTTTGAAACGGGTATACGGAATCCTCGATCCGATGTTCAACAGACCACCGGAAGTACCCCAAAATCTCTTTCCAGAAGCGAGTTCTGTCGTGTTCGGGAACGTGATCCTTTCCTGGGAATCTTCCGATCCAGATGGAGACACAGTTTTGTATGACCTTTATTTTGGAACTTCTCCAAACCCACCTCTGGTTGAGAAGGATCTCGAAAGCAGTTCTTACGAGACAGTCGAGCTAAAAGCCAACACAACCTATTATTGGAAAATAGTGGCAAAAGATCTGTTTGGAGCTGTCTCAGAGAG
>WGAO01000007.1 GCA_015489065.1 Thermotogaceae bacterium
AAGCTTTCAAAGCAAAGCGTACTTATATTTCTTAGACGTTTTCATTCAATACCAAATGGTACATCTTTTTCAGCCTTTATGTATTTGAAGCCTGCGCACGCCAAATTCATATGGCTTTTCCTTCTATGCTTCAGCGCCAAACTCTCCGCAAAATTGGAAACTCCTTTCACGCGGCGGAAAAATAACATAGGCCTAGCGCTTTGGCAAAACCTCCCAAAACTCAACTCTCACACCCGTAACATTTGAATGATAAAATTGTTCTGCGACACAACCACCGGAGGTGATTGGAATGGACGAGATCCTGAAAGAAGCGAAGGAAAAGATCAAAAGCGCAGAGAGTATGGAAGAGCTCAACAAGATAAAAGTGGAATTTCTGGGAAAGAAGGGGAAGGTATCTCTTCTGATGAAGAGAATAAAAGAGATTCCGCCAGAGGAAAGGAAAGAATACGGAAAGGCAGTTAACGATCTTAAAAAGAAAATAGAAAGCATGATTTCAGAGAGAGCGGAAGATCTAAAAGCTCTCGAGAAAAGGAAAATGTACGAGAAGATGTGGGTGGATGTCACAATACCCGGCGCCAGGAGAAAAACGGGGCACGAGCATCCTGTTATGAGAATATGGAGAGAGATGGAGGATATTTTCGTGTCCATGGGTTATGAAGTCGTAGAAGGCCCGGAGGTGGAAGATACCTGGCACAACTTCGATGCGCTCAACACACCGGAGTGGCATCCAGCGAGGGACGAGCACGATTCTTTCTACTTCTCAGATGATCTACTTCTCAGAACTCATACATCACCCGTTCAGATAAGAACAATGCTATCAAAGAAACCTCCAATAGCGATTGTCTCTCCTGGAAAGGTCTACAGAAGAGACTACGATGCGACGCATCTTCCGGTGTTTCATCAGCTTGAGGGGCTTTATGTAGATAAAAAGGTAAATGTCGGGCATTTGAAGTTCACCCTGAGCGAATTTGCAAGAAAGATGTTTGGAGAGAGCTCTAAAGTAAGGTTAAGACCGAGTTTTTTCCCTTTCACAGAACCCTCTTTTGAAGTCGATGTTTACCTTGAAGGATACGGATGGCTTGAGATACTGGGAGCTGGGATGGTCGATCCTGAGGTTTTCAAGAACGTCGGATATGATCCAGAAGAGTGGAGCGGTTTTGCATTCGGAATGGGAATAGACAGAGTAGCGATGCTCAAGTACAAGATAACGGACATAAGGGAGCTGGTGAAAAACGATGCAAGATTCCTCTCAAGTTACTAAAAGATTTGCAAGCGATTATAAAGAGGGATACTACAAAATCCTGAGGGAAGATGATCATCTCACTGTACTGAAAAGTCCATATCCGACAGAGTACAAAGAGGCATCTGGAATAGTTCTTCATACTTTCGATGGTGGAACGCGGGGAACACTTCTGTTTATACATGGTCTTGGAAAGAGAAACATAAAGTTTCTCACATACTTTCCTCGATGGTTTGCGAAGAAGGGATTTTCAAGTGCTTTGATGATCCTTCCGTATCACTTTGAAAGGACACCAAGCGGAACGGAAAGTGGAGAGCTCTTTTTAAACACAACGGATAATTCCATATTGAGATCACGATTTGAACACGCTGTTGTCGATGCGCTGACATCTCTGGACTACCTAAAAGATAGATTTGGGTATCCGCTGTACCTTATGGGATATTCCTTTGGTGGAATGATAGCGACAATAGCCGCTGCGTTTAGGAAAGATTTATCTGGATTATCCCTGGTTGTCACAGGTGGAAATTTCCTTCCCATAACTTGGGAGAGTATCGTTACGAAGGTCTTCAGAGTCCAGTACGAGCAGAATCAGGAATGTGATGTGGAGAAGTGCAGGTATTGGCATTCAGAAGAGAATTTTTACAAATACATAAGTGAAATCCAGTATCCGAATATTGAGCTCGATACAGCTCCTATGCCGTGCTATGAATACGATCCTCTGGTGTTTGCAAAATTCGTGAAAGCTCCGACGATCATGTTTACAGCTGCGTTTGATATTTTCATACCAAAAAAAGCTTCGGACGAGCTCTTTGAGTTCTTGGGAAGCAGAAGAAAAAAAAGATATGTAATTCCATCAGGACATCTCACATCGTACGCGCTCTTTAGAAAATTCATAGCATCGAAAACTTTGAAGTTCTTTGAAGGAGAAGATTGATGTGATCAAAATGTACGTGCTCACGGTTTTGTTGTTAGTAGTGACGTTGTTATCACTACCAAAAGACAAGCTTCTTCACATCAGTGTGAGTGGATTTCTATCGTCTGTGATCTCCAGTGCAGCTGGAAAGAATATGGGGTTCTTCTTGACTCTCACAATAGGAATTTCCAAGGAAATCTACGATATCTTCACCCCCGGAACACCGGACATCGGTGATATAGTTGCTGATCTGTTTGGAGATTCTTTGGGCATATCATTCCTGAATGACAAAAAGTTCGGAGTTCTTTTCATCTGGGGATTTTGAGAGATGCACTCTTTAGAAGAACAGATACGAGGTCTTCAAACGAGTATCCAAACGCTTCGGCTGATGCTGGAAGATCACTCGTTTCGGTCATTCCAGGTATCGAATTCGCTTCTAAAAAGTAGAAAATTCCATCTCTGAGAATTCCATCAATTCGAGCAAAAGATTTGCATCCAAGGTTTTTATAAGCTGTCAAAGCCTGTCTCTCTATAACCTCTTTTAGACCTTTATCTACGGGGGCTGGTATTATGAATTTCGTCATTCCTTTTGTGTACTTCGCCTCATAGTCGTAAAACTCTTTTTCTGGCTTTAACTCAAGTATTGGAAGAATGGTCTCAACCCCGTCGATCTCAATTATAGAGACTGTCATTTCCCTTCCTTTGATATATTCCATCAGAAGAAGATCGTCGTAAATTTCGAGTTCGCTTTTTGAAAAATTCCAAAGCTCTCTCTCGTTATGACAAATATGAGCTCCTATGCTTGAGCCTTCTTTTCTTGGTTTTATGAAGCACGGAAATCCGAATGGGGACTTATCAGTGGGCTTTCTTATAACGACGTACTTCGGGACGTTAACGATATCTTTTAATATTTGGTAAGACCTGAGCTTGTCAAAACACAGAGAGCTTTCTTGAACGCCAGAACCAACATAGGGAACGCCAAGGTATTCCAGAACCCCCTGTATGGAACCATCCTCGCCAAAATAGCCGTGAAGCATTGGAAATACGACATCAAAATTTCTCAAATTCCAGACTCTTTTTAAAAAGTCTTCATCTACATCGATTAAAGAAGCATCGTATCCGAGTTTTTTTAAAGCCTCATAAACTCTCGTTCCACTATTTATCGATATATCTCTTTCTCTTGAAATTCCTCCATACAAAACCGCCACTCTCAAAGTAATTCCTCCAGCTCTTTCTTCAAGTCTGATTTGATTGACTCAAGATCTGCAAGATCCTTGAAATTTATCGGGGGATGATGAATCTGGATGACTTTTTTCTTTAAAAGAAGTTGCTTTGCAAAAACGATTGCTCTTATCTCCGCAGATTGAGATAATATCTCGTCCGCCTTCTCAAAAACACATTTTGATGGGTCACGGAAATTTACCAAGACGACATCGCCATCTCTTGCTGTGTAAACCGGTATTTGCGTAAAATGAGTTGTCGAAAATTTCTCCTTGAATGGTGGAAAAACACCTGTCATGGCTAAAGAAATTTTTGAGACCTCAACACCATTCCCGTAATAAACCCCGATATTTCCATAAAGATCTATGTACTCAACTCCAACATTTACATTTTCCTCAAGTCCCATAAAGAGATCTTCTATCTCTTCCCATCTTTTAAACGATTCCTGAAGCGCCAATTTAACGCAATGATCTACTGCTATGCTCTTCCATCCCTTTACTCTCTCTCCTTCACAGATCCATCTTCTCTCGATCATATAAAGCTCATAATCGATTCTGTCTAAAAGCTCCATGGTTCTTCTCGTGGCTTCATCTTCACCTAATATCTCTTCAGCTGCTGCGTAGAACCCAGCCAGTCCATTTGTAACAATATCTGCCGATATATTCATCTCTTTCAAAGCTTTAAAAAGAGCCACAGCGATTAAAGATTGTATACCGTATCCCCCTGCGTATATTCGCAAAATATCTCACCTCTCATCTGTTAGGTCACCTTGAATTATCTCAGAAATACCCTTTCTTTCAACTCTCATATTTGACACAAAGCACGATGTAATGGTATATTGGAAGCGAAAAACTTCGAAGGGGAGTGGTATCAGAAGTGGAAAGTACCAGTAGTATTTGGTTTGAGATCGCAGCTCTTGCTTTTCTTCTCTACCTTTCTGGATTCTTTTCTTCATCAGAGACCGCTCTCACATCTGTAAGCAAGCATAAACTCAAAGAGCACATTCCCGATATGAAGGATTATCTCAAATGGTCAAATAAAATGCTGACTACGATCTTAATATCAAACAATGTGGTTAATATATTGGCTTCCTCTATAGCCACGATATTGATCCTAGATCTACTCGGTCCAAACAACGCTGGCCTATCTGCAGCTATTGCAACGACAGTAATGACAATACTCATACTCGTATTCGGTGAAATTACCCCAAAGATATACGCGAGGGAAAACACCGATAGAGTATTTAGAAGAACCATACCGGTTGTAAAGGCTCTCTCTGTGATATACGCACCAGTGGTAAAAGTGTTGATGATAATTTCAAATGCAATAATAAGGCTTCTCGGCGGGAAAGCTCTCCCAGATACACCGTTTATAACAGAGGAAGATATAGTTGGAGTTGTGGAAGTTGGCCAAGAGGCAGGAGTCGTTAAAGAAGAAGAGGGATTCATCGTTAAAAGAACTTTTGATTTGAGAAAGACATCGGTGAGGGAGATAATGACTCCAAGAGTTGAGATAGTTGCTGTTGAGGAAAATGATACAGTTGAAGACCTTATAAAAGTGGTCAAGGAAGAGGAATACAGCAGAATACCGGTTTACAGAGACACAATCGATGATGTCGTAGGGGTGTGTTATGCAAAAGATGTTTTGTCGCTGATGAGCAGGAGAAAATGTGAAGATGTAAAACGTATGAGGGTAAAGGAGATAATGAGGGAACCGCTTTTTGTTCCGGAGACGATGAAGATATCCGACCTTTTATCTGTTTTAAGAACTAAGAAGGTTCACATAGCGATTGTCGTTGATGAATTTGGAGGAACTGCTGGGATCGTCACATTTGAAGATATAATAGAAGAGCTCATAGGCGAGATATACGACGAGTACGATCAGGGAGAGACTGTCGGTATAAAGAAATTGGAAGATGGTTCTTACTTGATAGATGCGATGACTCCACTCAACGATATAGAAAGAGAACTCGGCATAGAATTTCCCGAGACGGAATACGAAACTCTCGCTGGATATCTCTTGGAAGTGTTTCGAAGAATACCTTCTACTGGAGAGGATATAACTTTGGGAAACTTTTATTTTAAAATAGTGGCATCGAGCAAGAACCGAATAGAAAAAGTCCTGATGAAGGTGATAAACAATGATGGTGAGAAAGAAACTCCTAGAGATGGCCAAGAAGGCTCGTGAAAACGCTTATGCACCATACTCTAATTTTAAGGTTGGTGCGGCGATAATAACAGAAGATGGGAAGGTCTTTACTGGAGCAAATGTAGAAAACGCTTCATATGGGCTTTCTATATGTGCGGAAAGGGTGGCTCTCTTCAAAGCTGTATCTGAGGGATACAGAAAATTCAAAGCCATAGCCGTTGTGGCGGATACAGATGGCCCTGTATCCCCATGTGGAGCCTGCAGGCAGGTTTTATCAGAATTTGGAGATATGGATGTAATAATGGCTAATGTGAAAGGTGATATGAAAGTGATGAAGCTCTCAGAGCTCCTTCCGGAGTCATTCACTCCGGAAGATCTCAGGAGGTGAACTGGATGATAGATATAAAAATGCTAAGAAAAGATCCTGAAGCTTTCAAAGTGGCACTTAGAAACAGGGGATATGATGAAAAAATGATCGATGAGATTCTGAAAATAGATGAAGAGTGGAGAAAACTCACTAGTGAGATAAACAGCTTAAGAGCTAAGAGGAACGAAATATCCAAAAAAGTAGCTGCTGCTAAAAGAGAGAAAAGAGATGAAGAGGCAAGCAAATTGATAGAAGAAGGGAAGAAGATAGGAGATCTCATAAAAAAGCTGGAGGAAGATCAGAGAAAACTGGAGGAAAAGCAAAGAGAGATTCTCTTAAGAATTCCCAACATCCCGCACGAATCTGTACCTGTTGGTGAAGATGAAACATATAATGTTGAAGTGAGAAGATGGGGAGAACCTACAAAATTCGACTTTGAGCCAAAAGCCCATTGGGACATAGGACCTGATTTGAATCTCCTAGACATCGAAAGAGCGGGGAAATTATCTGGATCAAGGTTTGTCTTGCTCTACGATAAATTGGCAAAGCTTGAGAGAGCTCTCATAAACTTTATGCTGGATCTTCATACAAAAGAACACGGATACAAAGAAGTTTGGGTACCGCACCTTGTAAAAAGAGAGACGATGACCTGGTCAGGACAGCTACCTAAGTTTGAAGAGGAGGCTTATAACACCAAAAAAGACGACCTTTTTCTCATACCAACTGCCGAAGTCCCACTTGTCAACCTACATGCCGGAGAAATATTAAGCGAAGACGACCTACCACTGAAATATGTGGCTTATTCACCCTGCTATAGAAGGGAAGCTGGAAGCTATGGAAAAGATGTCAGAGGAATGATAAGAAATCACCAATTCGATAAAGTTGAGCTTGTGTGGTACACAAAACCTGAGAGATCGTATGAAGATCTAGAAACTCTGGTATCACATGCAGAAGAGGTTTTAAAGAGGCTCAAAATCCCATACAGAGTCGTGCTTCTGAGTACCGGAGATATGGGATTTACGGCTTCCAAGACTTATGATATAGAAGTGTGGCTCCCATCTTACAACAATTACAAAGAGATATCCTCATGTTCAAACACAGAAGCCTTTCAGTCCAGAAGATCCAAAACGAGATTCAGGAGGAAAGATGGAAAAGTAGAGAATGTCCATCTTTTAAACGGTTCTGGACTCGCCGTTGGAAGAACACTCGTAGCGATACTGGAAAATTACCAGCAACCAGATGGATCCGTGAAAATTCCAGAAGCCCTTGTGCCTTACACTGGCTTTGAGGTGATCCCCTGATGCCGAACATATTTTTTGGTAGAGCCAAAGGTGGAATGATGGAATTTGATGAACATGAAAGTGAACACCTCAGAGTTGTTAGAGTAGAAGAAGGACAAAAGGTTGAAGTGACAGATGGGAACGGAATAATATACAAGGTGATTCTAAGAAGCATAGGGAAGAAAAAGTCATACGGCGACATAGTAGAAGCTCACAGAGTTGAGACACCCCCGAAGAATCTCTTAAAGATATACGTAGGATCATCGAGCTGGGAAAGGTTGAGATTTGCAGTCGAGAAAGCGGTGGAGCTCGGTGCTGACGAGATAATTGTCTACAAAGGAGATAAGAGCAAAAGAGATTACACCAAAAAGAGAAAGAAACTCGAAGTTATCATCAGGGACTCTTCAAAGCAGTGCAAGAGGATACTGTTCCCAAAGCTCAGGCTTTCATCCTCTATAAAGAACGCTGTTGAATATGAAAAAGCGAGATTGTTCGTTCTCGATCAAAGCGGTACAAGATTCGAGGAGATAAAACTGAACCTAGAGGAAAGCTACGCGATCGTTGTTGGACCAGAAACAGGGTTTTCCGAATCTGAAAAAGAATTCTTGAAAAAGCGTGCCATTTTGGTGAGTTTGGGAAGAAGAATACTGAGATTTGAAACAGCAGCTTTAGCAGCTCTTTCGATACTAGCTTTCAACATGAAAAAGCTGTGAGGTGATCAGTGTGATACCTCTATTTGATATGAAAAGGCAATATTTGAAGCTCCGAGGAGAGATACTCGATGTGGTGGATAAAGTTTTCTCCTCAGGTAGAGTGATACTTGGAGAGAATGTCAGGGAATTTGAAAAAGAGCTAGCAGATTACATGGGAGTAAGGTGCGCTGTTGGAGTATCGAATGGAACAGATGCACTCATACTCTCAATGATGGCACTTGACATTGGATTTGAGGATCTAGTTCTTACTACTCCATACACTTTTATAGCCTCTGCGTCAGCAGCCATGTGGGTAAGAGCTCTTCCAGCGTTTATTGATGTAGAAGAAACCACCATGAATATGAATTTGAAAAAGCTTGAGGATGTTCTCAAAGGAAACGAAAATCTCAATCCAAAGAGAGTCAAAGCGATTGTCGCTGTACACCTTTTTGGAAGAACGCTCGATCTTGAGAAGTTGAAGGATATTCAGGAAAGTTTTGGAATACCAATAGTTGAGGATGTAGCACAGGCTTTCGGTGCTGAATGGAAATTCTCAGATGGAGATTTAAGAAAAGCGGGAAGTGTTGGGAAAATTTCCGCTTTTTCTTTCTTTCCAACTAAGAATTTAGGAGCTTATGGAGACGGCGGTGCGGTTCTGACAAATGACGGTGAGCTGTGCGAAAAACTCAGGATGCTGAGAGCCCATGGATCGAAAGTCAAGTATGAACACGAAATCTTAGGAAAGAACGCAAGGTTGGACGAAGTCCACGCTGCAATACTCAGAGTGAAGTTGAAATACATAGATAAGTGGAACAAAAGAAGAGTGGAAGTCGCAAAACTTTACAGCGAGTTTTTTGAGAACGAGAGACTTACAGAATTTCTGGAATATCCAAAACCAGTTGATGGTTACATGGGGCATGTCTTTCATCAGTATGTCGTGAAATTCAAGTCCGAGAAATACAGAGAAACAGTTATAGAAGCATTTAAAAAGAGAGAAATAGGCTTTGCCATTTATTATCCAAAACCTCTGCATTTGCAGAAGGTATTCGAAAACCTGGGATACAGGGAAGGAGATTTTCCAATATCTGAGAAACTTTCAAATCTCACTCTGGCTCTTCCCATGTTCCCGGAGATCAGAGATGATGAAGTTGAGGAAGTGGTTACTGTTATCAAAAATGCTCTGAAGGGGTGAGTGAATTGGCGAAAGTGTCTCCATCGATCCTGGCAGCGGATTTTTCAAATCTTGAGAGAGGGATAAAGAAAATAGAAAACTGTGCAGATTACATACACCTTGATGTCATGGACGGTCATTTCGTTCCAAATTTGAGTTTTGGCTACCCAGTGGCGGATGCCATAAAAAGAACATCAAATATTCCAATGGACATTCATTTGATGGTGAGTAATCCATCACAACACATCGAAGGTTTCGCGAAATACAATCCAAAAATACTCATAGTTCACTACGAGGTGTGCAACAACCTGTACAGAACACTCCAAAGAATAAGAGAGCTCGGCTCGAAGGCTTTTGTAGCTATCAACCCGCACACACCTGTAATAGTTCTTGATGACATACTGGAAAGTTTAGATGGCGTTTTAGTGATGAGTGTCAATCCGGGATTTTCCGGACAAAAGTTTATAGAGAGATCTATCAGAAAGGTATTCATGTTGAGCGAGATGAGAAAAGCGAGAGATCTCGATTTCGAGATAATGGTTGATGGAGGTGTATCGCCATCGAACGCTTCAAGAATAGTAGAAGCAGGCGCAGATATACTGGTCATGGGATCAGCGGTGTTCAAAAGCGAAGATCCAGAATCAGTCTGCAGAGCGGTGAAGAGTTAACAGACAAACTGATAAAATTTCTCTTCGTTCTCAATTCACTCTTTATATCGATCATTGGTGTGATAGGTCTTGTGGGGTACACAGTACTTAAAAAAATCCCACCAGATCTTTTCAACATGTTAGCGAAGCATTTTGAACTCTCATCAACCGTTGGTTTGATGTTTTTCGTTATGAGTTTGAGCGGCATCCTTGGGATGATCACGCTCATCTACGAAGGAAGATTCTGGAACACAATTTCAATAATTGTTCACACCACAGCTATAATTTTGATTATCAAAACATCTCTCGATCTTTTCAACATTCCAAAAGCACCCCTTTTGTTTGCAGCTCTCATAACATTTGAGTCAGTGGAACTTTTCAGTTGCGCGTATCTCACAATCGTTAAACAAATGTTAAAATCCTATTGGAGGGGATAATGTGTCTGAATATGTTTTAATGCAAGGTGATGAAGCAGCAGCTCTGGGTGCAATAAGAGCTGGATGCAGATTTTATGCCGGATATCCCATAACTCCGGCATCTGAAATAGCCGAAGTTATGGCGAGAGAACTCCCAAAAGTTGGTGGAGTTTTCATACAAATGGAGGATGAAATAGCTTCGGCGACCTCCATAATAGGTGCTTCACTCGCCGGCGTGAAATCAATGACAGCTACATCAGGACCCGGTTTTTCACTAATGCAAGAGGCAATAGGATATGCTATTATGACGGAGACTCCGACGGTCTTCGTAAATGTCATGAGAGGTGGACCATCAACAGGAATGCCAACACGTCCAATGCAAGGAGACATAATGCAAGCAAGGTGGGGAACTCACGGGGACCATGCAATAATAGCGATATACCCTTCAACCGTTCAAGAAGTCTACAAATACATAATAACCGCTTTCAATCTAGCTGAGAAATACAGAACCCCTGTCATATTTCTGATGGACGAGATGCTCGGACATATGAGAGAAACTTTCAAATTTCCAGATGATCGGGAGATTTTCGTATTTTCAAGATTGAAAGAAGAGCAGCTCACAGAAGAAGAAGTCTTTCTTCCATACGAGACAGAAGAATACGCAGAACCCACGCCCCAGCCTCTGGTGGAAATGGGTAAAGCGAGATTCCATGTTTCCGGACTTATACACGACGAATCTGGTTTTCCAATGGCAAACCCAGAAGTTGCCGGGAGGCTCATAAGAAGACTGGTTGAGAAAATAAGACTTCACGCAGATGAAATATCTATATACGATGAGTTCATGACAGAAGATGCAGAAATACTGATAATATCCTACGGAATAACCGCAAGAAGCGCTATGAGAGCTGTGAAAATTGCGAGAAACGACAAGATAAAAGTAGGGCTCTTCAGGCCAATAACAATATGGCCGGTTGCAAGAACAAGACTTAAACAGCTTTTATCGAGGGTAGAAGCCGTGATAATTGCTGAAATGAATCTAGGGCAGTATGCACATGAGATAATCGGATTAATAAAGGATTCAACTAAGGTAAAACTCCTGAACAAAGTGAGCGGTGAGCTGATAACTCCTCAGGAAATACTCGACGCAATAACAGAGATACAGAGTGGAATAGTTGGCTATTACTGATAGGGGGTGGTCATATGAAAAAACTCTTGATATTTTTGATGATCGGTTCGGTTTTGTTCGCCTTCAAGGTGAACATAAATCCATGGACTATGAAGATGGGTGAGGTTTCCCTGTCTTTGGGCTTTCCCACCTTTGGAATAAGATACGGGATAATAGATAACGCAGAGGTTGGAATGTCCATGAAAGAATTAGGAGGATATTTCAAATTGGGTATCAGCGATGAAAATTACGCTGTGAGTGTTGGAATATCATCATTCACCTTCGAAAGCGCCATGGTTTTTGGGAGTGCTGGTATCCATTTTGGTAATGTTTGGACATCCCTAGGTGGTGGGTATAGAGAGGTAAAAGATCTGTTTAGCGATAAAACTACACCGAAGATCTCCTTCTCCGGGGAAGTCTATTTAGAGATCATGGAAAAAGGAAATATGAACGGTGGAATAGGTACGTTTTTGCAATATGAAAAAATGGGAGATGGCTATCTAGGTGGCGTCTACGCTTCAAGCACTTTCAAAAAGGTCTGGTTTATAGATCATGTAGATATGTTTGGAGGAGTAGCCGTTCACTACGATCCAAGTGAGAACTTTTCGCTCCTGCAGAACCTCTCGGTAGTTTTTGACATATCACTGGATTTCTACCTCTTTAGGAGGTGATTTTTTGAAACTCACAGTAAAGTACACGATTTGGGTATCCATAGTATTCGTTGGAGTGTTCTTAACGAGCTTTTATCTAATCTCAAACAGAATAAACAAAGTGATGCTCGCATCAACCTCGGACATGCTCCAGAGAAATGCTTTGGAGGTAAAAGGACTTGTTGAAAATACTTTCAAATTTCTGCCATATATGGCTGTTAACCAAACTACAAGCTCTTCTGTAACTTGGCTTGAAGCCAAGACTTTGTACTTTGGATCAAGCTCAAGTGAGGTAATGCTGAACTTCGAGTATGAGTGGACAGATAGAGGCGGCTTTATAAACTTTAAGGGTTTATTCGGCATGTTTGAAATCTACAAAGCAAGAGTTAACATGCATGATTTCTTCGAAGACATAGTGAAAAGCGCAAGGAAAAACGGAGGATATTTCTATGTGCTAGATCCCATGGGCAATACTGTTTACCACACAATAGAAAACAGAAATGGTTTGAACATAATAGAAGATGCCGGTCTGGAGAATGTGTTCAGAAAAATCAGGTTAAAGAAAGAAGGTTTTGTCGACTATGAATACAAGGGTGAAAAGATAAGGGCATTCTTCGATACGATAGAACTTCCATGGAAAGTTTATTACTATGACAAAAGCGGCAACGAGAAAGAATTGGTGTTCTATGTAGTGAACGCTCTAACCATGAGTGAAATAAAGAAGATATACTACCCATTTTTGAAATTCATTCATTTTGTGCTATTTCCCATCATGCTGATAGTTGTCATAATCGCTTCTTATTTCACATCTACCCTTGCGACACGCAACCTTAAAAAACAGAATGACGCTATAAGAGCCTTCACAAAAAATGTCGCAGATACGGCAATGAATATAAGCACTTCATCTGCAGAAATAGAGAAAATAGCGGAGAATAACGAGAAAATTGCGATTAAACTCAACGAAATTACGCAGAACTTTGCCACATCAGCAGAGGAAGGAAGATACGAAGTGGATAATTCTGTAAAATCCATAATAGCGTTCCTGGATTTACTAGAGAAAGTAAACGAGGAGACTTCAAAAGCTGTAAACTTGATAGAATCTTTAAACGATCTTAATGATAGAGTGGCTTATCTCTCAGACACAGTGTCAGTCCTTGCGATAAACGCTTCCATAGAAAGCGCCAAAGAAAAGATCGATCGAGAAGGAATAGCCAAGATAGTGGAGCACATAACGAGAATATCGAAGGAATCAAGAGAAACTTCCAAAGAAACCAAAAAAATCATAGACAGAGTACAGAA
>WGAO01000008.1 GCA_015489065.1 Thermotogaceae bacterium
AGGGCGCCTTATTCGTTTATATCTACACCGAATATCCAAACAGCTCCATTTGGAAACTCAGATTCATCGATATCAGAATTGACATCACCATCGTTTGATTTTGTTATTCCAGCTATTATCACTTTGCTATCACTGACGGCCTTTAGGAAAAACCCGGCATCTCCTTTGCTCCCGCCAAACTTTTCCAAGCTTGTGATATTTCCATCTTCGTCGAGCTTGGCAATAAAGGCATCGAAATCTTTGTCTAATACAGGAGGATAAGACATGAAATAGGAATACACGTCCCCTTCATTTCTGTCAACTGAAAATCCGGCTACTACGATACTATTTCCAATAGAGGCGACAGACATAGGAATTATTGCAGAAGATAATAGTGGTTTAGAATCGTTATCAGGAAATCTTGAGTAAACCTTTCTCCAAACTTCACCACCGTTTTCCAACAGCTTTGTAACTATCATATTATTTCCTTGAGTTCCTACTAGTATATATCCATTATTAGTTTCCAACATATCTGTGATGATCCTTAGCTCGTTCTCGGAAAATCTCCAGACAATTCCCCCAGTGTTATCCACCTTAACCACATAACTTCGACGACTCCCTTCTGGGTTGAGCTCGTTTCCAAGAATAACGAAAGTGTCATCAGAATCAACAAAGAACTTTGTAATGCTGTTTACATTGGAAGGCATGATATAGGTTCCTATTCTATTGAAATTCTTATCAAATTTATCTATTTTTATTGTTCCAGAAGACTCTCGATAAGCAACATACAGATTTCTACTTCTAACTGCTAGACTCTCACAATCACCTGAGATATTCCTTTCTTTCAAAATATTTCCAGATTCGCTTATCTTTGCGAGCTTTTGTCCAAAACAGGCTGCATATCCTCCATCTGGGAATCTTCTGAGTTTAACTGTCCAGGAATCTTCTGAGATTTTCCAGATAATGTTTCCCGAATAGTCCAACTTTTCTACATCAATAGCTGATCCGTACCCTTTTGAAGCCCCAATTACGAATCCATTTGAATCGCTGATAATGGAGTTGGGATAATCGTATGGTAAAACTTTACTTAGATTTATCTTTAAGTCATTTGTTCTGAACCTCCAAACTGGCCCAGAAAAATCTCCATAGCTCTTATCATACGCTACTACTCGCCAGTAATATTCTGTGTCCTTTTTGAGTCTAAATGGTACATCCATCAAACAGATGTGAATGTTTGAAACATAGTCCAAACAGGCATTTGAATCATTTGTAGAAATCATGTAATAATCTGTTGTCATGTTCAAGACATCATTTCGATTATCGGAAATGAAAACCTTGAAATTTTCTGGTTGAAATTCTCTTCCGAAAGGAATGCTCCAAAAAAGAGTTAATTTTGTCTCTATTCCAATGGCGTTATTTTGCGGGTAGAGCGAGCTGATCTTTTTTGGAGGGACTCTTTCTGTGCTTGTGTAAACACATCCCCATGATATGATAAGAATTGTTATTACAATAGAAAGAAAAGCTGATCTTTTCATAATTTCACCTCTCAGAAATTTTTAGAAACCACACATCGGATTCCCCTAGATTTTGGTGGACATCGCCATCATTAGACCATGTTCTTCCAACTATGACAATGTTTCCATCTCTTTCGACGATATCAAATCCTCCATCCTCTTTTGATCCCCCAAAATATTCATATCCAATGACACTCCCGGGTAATGTAACTTTCATTATCATGAGATCTTGGTTATCGTTTGGATCACTCACTGAATTTTCAAGGTGGGATGGGTACTCATAGAAGGTGTTGTTACTGAATATATGTGTTTTTACTCCTACCAATAACAGAGTGTCGCTCCCAACTAATGTAGCCGAATATGGTATGAAGTTGTAACTTGAGTACCCGTTGAAGAACCTTTTTGTACTTTGAATTTCGTCATGCTCGTCTATTGTAGCAATGCATGGGGATAATATAGGATAGATACCTTCTATGCTTCCATCTGGGTAGTGAAAAGTTTTAAGCTTATCAGAATATCCTATTGCCGCTACATATCTTTCATTTATTCTAACTAATTTATAGAAGCTGGTGCAATTTTCTAAAAGTTTATGGTTCAAGATCTCAAGATTTTTATCCAAAAATATGATTAGACCTTTCTCGTCAGATGATCCCACTACTATGTAACCATTCTCAGTTGGTATAACATCGTGAGCATAATCCATCGATCCATAATCTAAAATCTTTTTTCTTACTAGGTCTCCATTATCATCGAGTTTCAAGATCACTATATCAGAGTCAGGAAATCCGAACATATAAACTCCAACGGTTACAAGGTAAGGATCATCTGATGTTATACCAAAAAGGGTAGTATTCGGGATTAAGTTCTTTTTGAATAGTAATTTTCCATCGTTTACAGATATCTTTGATACTATACCACTTACCGCTGGTGATACACCACTATTGTCTGATCCAACCGCTATTATGTTTCTCTCGTCGCTGCTAACTTCAATGTCATAGATGGTTCCGTTCTCTCCCAGTCTCAACACCCATATTAGTTCACCATCTTTATCCACCTCGAGCACCGCTGGTGCCTCAAGAGATTCATGAACGCCTGGTAGGGGATATCCAACGTATCCACCGATTATGTATCTATCTCGAAGCGATTTTATCGAGAATGCACCATCCTCATAGGGACCACCCAAGCTTTTGTTTTTCACAATTTCAAAACTGTTTGTCTCGAAACTCCAGACAGAACTGAGTGCTTTTATATCGCCATTTTCACCAACAACTTTCCAATAGTAAGTTTTCCCCTCTTCTAATCCCTTGACTTCAAGTTTAAGGTCAGAAGTTTCGCCTATTAAAGCGTTTTTAGAATTTTCAGAAGCTTCATTCAAATTTGTGGACAAATAAACTAAGAATTTTCTGGTACTATCACCGTAAAAGGGATCTAGCCATTCCAAAACAGGGGACTTGCTGACACCTTTTGAGCCATTTTGAGGGGATATCAGGTATATTTTTTCATTTAGCACGTTGCTAATTGGTGTATATTTGCATTGGCTTAAAATTATGAAAATCATCATTAGTAGGAAAATAAGAGTTCCTTTCATCTCATGCCTCCTGATCTTCAGAGTGTGAAGAAAACCTCTGCGGACAGAATAAGAAAAGAAGGAATCACACCATTTTTTATGTAGCTAAGATCTATTAGAGATATATTTTCTGCGTTTAACGATAAGAATCCAAATGCTTCAAGACTTAGCTTAATCGCGAGATTGAGGCCGTAAGTGCTTTCCCACGACAATCCTAAACTGGTTTTGATAAATAGGGATTTTTTAAGAATAGGAAATCTTAAAAAAGCTCCTGAGATTATAATGTTATGTGAGAAAAAGCTAATGTTTTCAAGATAGAAATAAGAGTATTCAACTCTTGCAAGGTATCCTCCTGCACCTCCAATAGCATCGTAAGCAAATCCTACTCCAAAAGAAAACGGCTGAGACATTAGAACCGATGATACGGATATTCCAGTACTTTTAACCATACTCAGATTCGAAGATACTTTTTTTGCTTTGCTGTCAACTAACCTTTTAAAATCGTTCAAGTCGATTTTTCCAAGCGCGAGTTTCCATGTATAGAGTCTTATGTATCTCTCGTCTTCGTTATCCTTGAACGGATCTTGCGCTATGACCTTTCCGACTGCGGATTTTATGTAATCTGGGAGCTTTGAGCTCTTGATCATACTGAAAGCCTTCTCTTCAAGTTCGGGAAACCCAAAAGAAACTTTCTCATTTCCAAGCTGCTTTGGAAATATCACCTGAGGGTTTTGGACCTTTCCAGTCGACTTTGAAACCTCTTCTCTTACGAATTTTCCGAGCTCTTCAAATGATATGAACCCGTCTTTGTTAAGATCTGCCTTTCCTTCTATTCCCTCTATCAGATAGTATGTGAATATCCCATGCTTTAGTTTGTCATCTTCTTTTGATGTCTCGTTTGGACCAGAGGAAAGGATCATCGCAGCTTTTTCTGGCGGCAGAGATCTTTTTGAGAAGTGAGTCACTCTGAGAGGTTTGTCCCTTCCTATGCTTCCAGAGTAGCAGGCATCTATGAACATAAAGACTTTAGCAGGAGTTTTCTTCACCAATTTCTTCAAGTGGTCATCCACAGGATAAGCAGTTTCAGACAGATAGTCGGCAACAGTGTCTTTTGGTATGAAATAAGTTTTGTTCGTCTTTGGATCGTGATACCCATGACCGGAGTAGTAAAAGTAAAGGATATCTCCTTTCTTTGCCTTCGAGAAGAACTCTGTTATTTTGGCTTTCATCCATCCGAGCGTGGGATTCGCGAGTATGGCGATATTATCTTTTGGGACTATTTCAAATACCTCAAGAGTTTTCGCAAAGGCCAAAGCATCATTTTCCGCATATTTTAATGGTGTTATTGTTGGATCGTCAAACTTTGATACATATATTATTAGAGCTTTTGAAATAGAAAAGGTAAAAGCGTACAGAAGCAGTGAAGCTACTATAAGAAATCTTCTCAAGAAGATCACCTCCTATTTTTGAAATCGTTTTGTATTACCAAAACACCTCTAGAGAAAGTTGATATATAGGCATAATTATCGTAAAAGGATATATCAGTTAGATTAGAAATTCCTACATCTATTGTGTAAATTAATTCGTTATTAGATGTATCAACAACGTAAATTTTATCACCTATTGCATAGAGACGATTTCCGAATATTCTAAGATTACTCACGTAACCTTTTAAAACGCTTTTCTCTTTAAAATTTTTTCTATCTATAGATATCATCACTTCTGATCTCCAGTCGCTAGTAGCCACATATATCTTGTCTCCTGCAATTAGGAGTTTTCCTGGACTTGAAGTCAGAAATTTTTCTCTTGTGATCTTCGGACTTGAAGGTTCGCTTATATCCAGCTCCACTATTTCATCTCTGTCTTGGATTGATGCATACAATGAGGTTCCATCCAATGTTAAATCTGTTACTTTTTCTAAAGAAATTTTTCCAATCACCACGGGAAATGTCGGAAGGGTGATATCTACGATCAGAATTCCCTGATTAACATCAGCAATATATGCGTAGTTGTCTTTAATTGCTAATCCTGTGTAGTAATTACCGGGAACATCCAGAGAACCTAAAATCTTTGGATTTGATGGATTTTCGATATCTATAACGGAGAAGTTCCCGTTTATTGAATAAATGAGATCGTTCTTTACTATCATATTTTCTGCGTAAACTTTGGAAACATGACCCCGAACTTCTGGAGAAATTGGTGATGATTTTAGGTCATATATTAATATACCGTTTCTGCTAGATACTATTAACAAGCCTTTATATACCTTGGATGTATTTACACGACCTTTATCCCAAAATGTGTTCACTAACTTTAATTCATCGGAATTTTCTAAAATTATTAATCCATTCCATCGATCTGGAATCAAGATGAAACTTTCTGAGCATGCAATGTCTTTTATACAATTATAAACAGGGAGTACTCTCTCTCCATTTATTACGGGACTCGATGGATTCGATATGTCTATTCTGAATATTTTAGACCTGCAATTGGAATAATTGTAAGATACTAAAAAAACTTGATTATCACAACTTTCAATAAAGATTTCTTCAGAGTAAGGGATCTGTAGACTGATTTCAGACAATTTTTCATAGTTTTCCATACTGTATACTGCAAAAGTGTTATGGTTATTATGGTACGATACTACAAACAGATACTTTTTATTAAGTTCAAAGTAGTGAACTTCCTGATTACCTAGAATTTTTCTTATATATCTTGGAGAAGCAGGATTGGTGATATCGAATTCCAAAATACCATCGTAGAAGGTACCATTGTAATTCGCAATGTAAAGCTTATTTCTATATACTTTTATATGTTCGAAGAAATCACCTGATATACTTAAATCACTTGGTTTGAGCTCTTTAACAATCTCAGGTTTCTCTGGATTTTCAACATCTATTACTATAATCTCCTCTCCAAAATTTGCATAAACATAGGAATTCCCGACCTCAATTTCTTTAGGATCATATGCTATCCCCAATGTGATTTCTGAAACGAATAATGGGTTAGAAATATCTGATAAATCTACTATACAGAAACAGTGGTTTGAGTTGGTGTCGTAGCCAAATACATATGCAGTTTTTTTTGAAACCTCCATTTTAACGAAACTGTAACCCTCTTTGAAAAACGAAGAAATTTTCTTCAAATTTCCATCGTTATCAATGTTATAGATTTGCAGGCTATCGTCCGTAAGTGTCACAATGTCGTTTTTGTCATCTAACACGAATACATTGTAAAAAGGTCCTCCTTCGGTAAATATGGTGTTGAGAATTTTCGGAGTAAGAACAGTATTAGATGAATTTCCGGACACGGTTGTAAAGCTCCAGATTGGACCCTCTGCTGTGTTATCTCCATTGTAGTGAGCCACCACTTTCCAAAAATACTTCCCTGGAATTAGTTCATTTTTCATAGAATACGATGAATCTTTTATTTTGCTTGCTACAAGCGAATCTTTTTGACTTTTCTTCACTGATTCTAAATTCTGTGATAGATATAAGTCAAAGGACAGATCTTTTATATCATGATTTTCCACCATCCAAACAAATGAAGGCTTAAGAGATACAGAAGTTTGGTTGTTTTCTGGACTAATGTATTTTATCTCAACGAGATTTCTCGATTTTGATACTGTACACGATAAAAGTGTTAAGGTTATCAGAGCTAATACCATAAAGGTTCTCTTCAATTTGTAATCACCTCTTTTCAATTTTAAAAATTTGGACACCATTTTCTCGGCTTGAAATTAAGAAAATGTCACCATTTACAAACATACTATTGCTACTGTATGGAACATTTTCATATCTAAGAACTTCCGCGGGATTTTCAGGATTCGACAGATCTACTACATGTAAATATCTCTTCGTTAATATAAAAATGTAACCTCCCTCTATTTCCATGTCCACCAGGTCACACGAGTCTTTTAAATCAAGTTCGTTTATTTCCCAGATAACTTGATTAGAAAATGACTTAAAGGTTGTCAGTCTGATATTTCCATCATGTGTTATAACGTATATGTAATCTCCATATCTCTGTGTTCTTTCAGCACTAAATATCTCTTCTGTATGTACCACTTGCGGTGAAGATGGATCGCTAGCATCTACAATCAAAATACCATCGTGTGTCGAGATGTAAATAGTTTTGCTAGATGCTGTTATGTCATTTATCCACCCGGAGTTTATATCTACATAGCCTACTATCGTTGGTGTTGAATCACCATTTAATTTTGCTATATACAGCTTTCCATCAGATGATGCTATGTATGCATAATCTCCCACTACATCAAATTTTCCCTCGATATTTAATTGAAACAACAAACTCGGTTTGCATTTTTTTGAGATATCTACAGCTGTTAACGGGTTACCTAAATAAAGTATGGTACTTTCCAGCAGGAGATCATTTGCGTTATATATGTATACGTAATCTGGAAGAAAATATTCACAAATTTTTGATGCGCTTAAATCCGGAGTTAGATTTACTGTTGTCAGCTTCAAAGTGCTATATGCGTACAGAGTATCATCATAAAGAATCGCTGCTTCGACATCAGAATATGGAAAGATATGATCTAACTCTTTTAAATCGCTATCTAGTATCATTACACCGTTGTTTGAACTAGTTAAATACAGATAATTATTTATAAGCCGAATTTTGGATACGTAGTTCATATACTTACTCCCTATCAGTTTTGGAGAGGCAATATCAGATATATCAAATATGTTTATATAAAAGTCTCCTGCTACATACAGTCTGCCGTTAAAGAAAACCATAGAATTTGCCAAAACATCCGGAGCAAACGTCTTAGAAATTAAATGAGGCTTTCTAGGATCACTTAAGC
>WGAO01000009.1 GCA_015489065.1 Thermotogaceae bacterium
CTCTAGCATTCCCATGTATCCTATGCTTCTCAAGAATTGTATCCTTATCTGTTCGCCTAGAGAGTTTGGAATGCCAATTCTTATAAATCCAAGGGTCGCTTCAAGTGATATTATAGCTGTCACTACCGATAGAAAACTCTCAAGTAGAATTTCAAGACTGTTTGGTAGAAAGTGAGAAAAGAATATATTTGTTCTCCCTTTCCCCAACGCAATGGCGGATTTTACATAACCAGAATTTTCTATTGCAGAGAACCTCCTGAAGAGGTTTTGATATGGCAATGTCCACATCATAATCACCGCTAGTATTTCGAATATTTGTCTTCTCATCGATATCCTTTCAACGGATATTCCCAATATCAACATAAATATAAAAATGGGTGGGAATGTTAAAACGAACGATGATAAAAGAGTAGAAATCATTCGAACCTTCTGAGAATGTGTTGAAAGATATGCGAGGAATACTCCGATTATCAGAGATAAAGTACCAGCTTTGAAAGAAGTCTTTACTGATTCATATGAAGCTTTCTCGGTCAGATAAAGTACATCTCTACCCAGGTCATCTGTTCCGAGAATGTGTAAAGGCGTTGGAGGAATTTCTTTCATCTCATCATTGGCTCGCTGTATGTTAAGAGGGATTACTATGAAGATTACTATAAAAATTGCTATGAAGATTGTCAGGAATAAAGCCTCTCTGCCCACCGCTCTCCCACCATCCATGAGAAGATATAAGTCATCATCAGTATGAGGAAAAAATACACACTGAGTGCTGATAGGGAATCTATGTTGAGGTTTCTCATACTTTCTACTAATTCGTATCCTACTCCGCGAAAGTTGTAAATCCTCTCTATTACTATAGATTCACCTAAAAACATCGGTATTAAATATGTCAAACTTCTTGAGAATTCTATATCTACATTTCTGAAGAGCTTCCTTATGATCTCTTTTTGAGATTCACCTATGCTCTTCATAGTTCTTACAAATTCTGAGCTTACGATTTTATCAACTATTGGCTTCATTTGGGAGAATATGTGGAACGTTACAACAATTAGTAATGTGGTAAAGGTTGGCACAAATGAAGATACGTAGTCTTTTACTATGTTATGATACGAAGTCGTATGGAATATTCTTATCCAAAAGATTCCTTGCAAGAATACTGCGATTATAAATACCGGGAAAGATGTGATAATCCTTGCAGTCGCTTCTACGATTTTTGAGGAGCCGAAAGATATTCTTTTCGATATAGAATAAGACATTACTACAGCTGGAACGATCGTAGACGAGCTGTAAACAAATGGAATGAAATGTTCCACCAGAAATCTTAGAAATCTGCTCCAGCATATACCTTTCCCGTAGATCACGGTGACTATGACAAGGGCAAAACCCACCGGGAGGGTTATTCTTAAGGATATTATAAGCAGCTTTTTCATTTTTCCTCCACTCTATAGACTATTTCTCTTGTAGTTAGAGTATCGATTTTATTGAGAGTTTCTCTTAAACTCTTCAGTTCGTATGTGGATCCTTCATAGAGATTCGGTATAGGATCTTTTGAAAAAACGACCACGGCACCTTCGTAAAAGTCTCCTGTCGGCTCATCGAAGTAGAACGATAGGACAAAAGTTCCTTTATTTGTCATCCTTCGTTTTAGAAGCAGTTTCAAAGTTTTTTTGAAATCATCGTAGTCAAACAGATAAAACCAAGTCTTTGGTGGAGCTATTATTGCCATTTTTGTTTTCTTTCCGACGGGCAGGTCTGTAAAACTCGGAAATGTGGTTCTTACGATGCAACCCTTTATATCTTCTCTTTTGTCTAAGATCCGTGTTTTGAACGAAATGGATTTTTCCAAAAATCCGTAGAGGGAAAGTTTTACTGCGTAGTCTTTGTAAAGATACTGTGGAGAAACAGATTCGGTAGTGGTGGCACCATTGAATATAACGCTATCTGTGTTGTCTGGAGTTATCACATCTATTGAAGCTTGATCTGCTATTGATTTTCTATTGTACTTAACATTTATCTCAAATGATTTCTTTCTTAGTACGATTAACTCTTTTGGGAGATCTCCTACAACTATTTCAAGATTTTTGACGGTGCTTTTGACATCGTCTATAAGTGCTTTTGATTTTGGATAATCTTTCCATCTTTTCAGAATTTCGGCTACATCTCTTATGTATGTCAGTATCTTCCCGGAGTTTTTATCCATTTGAGCCCTATCTAATTTTTCTTCAAGTCTTTTCTTCTCATTCATAATATTTATGTAGAGCTTTGAGAATTTCTTCTGCCAGAGTGGGGAAGAGAACTCTGCTTTTGATTTATCCAGTATATTCATTGCTCCTTCTATGTAGCCGTTGCTGTATAGAATCTCTGCTAGTGTTAGTATTGACATTCGCTTTAGAGATTTCTCAACGGTTTCCTTTGGCACTGAGACCCTTACTTTAACCTCGTAGTATCCGTTCCTTTTCCTCTGGCTCAAAATTTCCACATCGTATCCCTCTATAACTACATCTGTTCTCGTTTCTACCCTTTTAAAATAGCTCTCTTTCATTCCTTCATTGCTGTATCTAACTTCTCTCAATGTGGATTCAGCGACTTCCGTTGATACATACCTTGCTATCCTCAAAAGAGCTTTTTTCACAGCAGCCTCTTTGGCTTCCCCTAAAGTGTTTCCCGTTGCAACTGCTGTTTCTACATATACTTTAGATGCAATCACCATTATTGATGCAATCATGAATGCTAAAAACAACAGCTTTCTCATTTTCCCCACTCCTTCAGGTCAGGAAAATCTCTGTAAATCTCACTTAGTTCTTTTTCGTAGGATTTTTCCAGTTTTAGATACTTGACCATGCTGACAAATCCCAATGCGTATCTTCTCATGAGCTCTTTCTTCTTTTTTCCAAAGATGAACGGATCGATTTTGTAGGATTTATAAAGATAATAATACGCCTGAACCATGGATGGAGATAAATCTAAGGCTTTCTTCCATTCTTTTCTTGCGCTGTCATAATCGAAACTGTTGAAGTATATTATTCCAGCGTAAAGATGCACCGTTGGATCGTCTTTCATTGTGGATAAAAGTTCATTCAGAAGAACCATAGCCTTTCCGGTGTATGGATGCACAACTTCTCCGTTTTGATCTTTTGTGGAGTAGCTCATGTAGGCTTTTACAAGCTCTATAGCTATGTCTTTGTCGTAATTATCTAAGGAATATGCCTTCTCAAGAAGTTCAATCTTTCTTTTTCCGTGAGCTTTAAGAGCTTCTTTGAAGTAACTTCGTGCTTTGATATTCGTCAGATTTATATTGAACTCCACTTCGTCTCCTGCTAAGTAATAATCCTCGTCAATTTTGACAGGCTCGTAACCTTCTTTTTCTATCACGAATGAGTACCAACCTTCTGGGAGTTTCAAAGCAAGAGGTGTTAATCCTCCCTGATGGGTTTGACCGTCTTTTATATATGTTACATTTGCACCGGATGGAATCGTATTTATCATTATCCTGACTGTTTTAATTATCTCAGGATTTTCTGGTTCTTTCTTAACAGTTGGAATTTTCGAAAATTCCACAAATACAGGATTTTTCTTTCCGGACATCACCGTTATCTGTTTCTTTATAATCTCGCCTGTAGAACTTGTAACCTTTAAATTGTAGTTTCCCGGATCTACTGGAAAATCCTCTATCGGTGTTTTTCCTATGTACCTGTCATCCAGGAATACCATCGCACCCGTTAGGTTGGATCTAACGCTTAGGAAAGTCCCAATTTTTTCAGAAGAACCTTCTTCACTTTCCTCGGATGAAGCTGCCACTCTCTTCATCTCAAAAACTTTGAATATCTTCTGACCTTTAATAACTATAGGCTTGTTGTATTTGAGAATCTCGTATCCCGGTTTTTTGATTATCACACCGCTGTATGAGCCTTTTGGAAGTATGACTTCAAATCTTCCGTTTTCATCTGTCTCTATTAAGTTGTCAGATCCTATCACTATGAGCTTAGCGCCAGGTATAGGTTCTTTAGTCTGCGAGTCAACAACTTTTCCGGTGAACCATCCGCCTTCTTTTACCAATTTTACTAAGAGTTCATTCATTCCTGGGTGAATTTTTATCGTTTTCTCGAATTTTTGATACCCTTCTTTCGAAACTTCTAAGGAGTGATATCCAACTTTAACGCTAACCATTAGCTTGTCTTTCACTTCTCCAACTTTTGAACCATCTAGATAAACTACAGCTCCTTTTGGAGATACTTTAATGTTCAGTGTGGCAACTTTAATGTTCATCAGAGGTATGACATTTTTAGCTTCAAGCGTTGGAGTTTGGGTGAATCCGAGATATTTGTTCGAGAGAACTTCTAAGTTCTTTTTCAATCCATCGAAGAATTCAGACGAATCCACATATCCATCGGAATTTTCATCTAAATTTTTGAAATCCTCCACAGTTTTTTCAAACGCTGCCATGAACATACTTGATCCAAGGTCTTTGCTTTCGTAGGAAGCCGCACCTGGAGCGCTTGAAGTTATCATAAAGTCGGAGCTTTCTAGAAGATCATCTTCTTGCTCTTCTTCTGTCTGTATAACCATACCCTTTCTCCCAGCTATATAGCAAGCGTCGAAAATCAATCCTTTCTTTGCATGGATCTTTTTGAGCTTTTCTGACAGCTCGTCGTCAAAAAGGAATGTGGACATAAATCCAAGCTTTGAATCGCTCATGGCGAAAACTTCATCATATCCATCGGGTTCTTCCCCACTCTCATCTGGAGTCGTTTCTCCATGCGTGCTCATGTAGATTATGAGCAGATCATCTGGGGATAAATTCAGTTTGATGATTTTATCAAGAACTCCTAAAAATATATTCTTTGTACTCTTGTTCTCTCCTTTGTCCGGATTTGGATGAGATTTGAGAACGAATATGTTCTCTGGTGGTGTTGCAAAGTAAGTTATGAGTATATCTCTCATCCTGTCGACATCGGAATCTGCAAATTGGAGACGTGGTATATTTTTATCAGCGGTTTGAGAAACGCCCACAAGTATGGCATATTTTCTCTTGTATTCTCCAAGTTTGACTTTTTTCTTCACCTTTTGGGAGGGAATCAGATAGAACTCCTCATCAGAATCCAAAATCACAGAGACCGTTCTTGTCTCCGGTTTGAAACCTGGAGCTTTCACAGTTATATCATAATCTCCCACTTCAAATTCGTATTTTAAAATGCCGTTATCATCCGTCTTTCCTAAAAGCTTATCTTTAAGATATATCTCCGCGCCTTTTATCGGAGCATAGGTTTTTGAGTTGAATACCTTAAATGTAATGGTGTAGCTCTCTGAGAAAGCCAGCAAAGCTAGCACTGCTGAAAAAAAGAAAATTAAAGTCTTTCTCAACATGATCCCTCCCCTCAGAGATTGGGTCTATCACCTTCCGAGGATCCTTCACCGGCCTTTTTCAAAGTGAACACGAAACTCTCCCCATCTTTAGACGGTGATATCCTCTCAGAGAGCATTCCTTGATCGGACTGAGCTTCTACTAGGTATGCTCTGTTGAGAGTTACTCCAACAAATATGGCCGTTCCGTCATCCCCTGTAACGGATTGTGATACAACCTGTCCATCAGGTGTCTTCAGCATGACAGTGATACCAGCAGCTGGATTTCCGTCGGGTGTATTAACAACAATTGTTATAGTCCCTATAGTCTCGGTCTTTATCATATTCATTCCAAGGTAAATCGCTACGGCTATCATCGCTGCAAAAATTCCCATGATGATGTACTTGACATCCATCTCAATCACCTCCGATCTCGATGTAAGAGTTTCTGGATGAGTTAGATAAGTATTGATTCCATCCTTTTGGAGATGAGAAACTCGCTCCACTCAGAGACAGCAGGTATCCACTCCTTGTGATTATATAGATATTTCCATCTGTTTCCATTATCATATCGTCTCCAGGATCATCGCTGAGATCGTAAGAGCTCAAGATGTGTCCCTTATCGTCCATCACACGAACAGCTGCTCCTGTGGGAATCAGTATGTACATCTCTCCGTTTTCTCCTATCACCATGGTTCCCTTAGAGGAGAAGTAATAACTTTCTGAGAAGCTCCTCTTCCATTGAGTAGATCCGTTCTCTTTTGAGATCGCAAGCACATCTCCTCCTACCATCAGGTACAGTTTGTCTTTGAACTCAACTAGTGGGCCACTTAGCTCACTCAGTATAGTGGTTTTCCAAAGAATATTGCCGTCTTTTAAAGCCATGAGAATTCCAGACTTTGTGAGAACGAACACCTTTCCTTGATCGTCAACTATCATATCTTGGACAGGGTCATCTTGGGAGACTTTTATCTGCCATTTGTTGTTACCTCTTAGGTCAATCCAGATTACCCACCACCCGTTCGTTGGAGAAAGTATAACCACCCATTTGTTCGTGGGGATTATTTTTTTCACATCTATTTTGAAGAATCCAGCCGGTGGAAACTGCCACAGGATATTTCCGGATTTATTCCTTGCTATCATCTGCCCGCTTGCCGCATAGTATATGTTTCCGAACTTATCAGCAGCTATATTGCTTTTCACATTAACATCGTCAGACCAGATGACTTTTCCAGAAGAGTTCATATCAACAACTTTTGAGTAGGTGGTGTATATGATGTTTCCTTCGAATGTTCCAACGAGGTCCATAGGAACATAGGCGTCTATCTTTGGATTTGCTACGATTTTTCCATCCTTGCTAACAACACTCAGTCTTCCTCCACTTGAGGTTGTTACGATATAGCCCCCAGCTTGAACAATTTTCTGAGTGTAACTTTTTCCTATCATAACCTTCCAATTTCTGCTCAGCTCTATCTGATCACTAACAAGGATTTTCGCTATCGGTGAGAAACCGATATTTTCATTGGAATCGATAGCCTCAACAAACCAAATGTAATTTCCTTTAGGAAGTGACAATCTTAGATCGTTTCCGGAGGTAGTGAGTTTCTTTAGGCTCTTAAGATCTTTTCCGTAGTATACATTGTAGAAAACCTCATCCTTTTCCGGATCTGAGGATTTCCAAAGTAGTTTGAATTTCACATAGGTTTTCTTTCCATCAGATGGGAAAGCCCACTCAACTTTTGGAGAGAGGTTCTCAGTTACTTTGACCACAAATGGCGGCGTGTAGTCCTTTATGTAAGCCCCAGCACCTATGTTCTTTTTGGCTTCGATTCTCATAACATGATAGCCTTCATCGAGCTTAAGCTTGTACCTTCTTCTTCGGCTACTTTGGAGTTTCTTTTCTGAGGAGCTTGTTACTTCGTACAGAATGTATTTACTCGCTCTGTGTTCATATTGCCACTCAAGTTCGCTGTTTGGCTTTTTCTCTATGTTGTAATTTTCAAAATCTTTCAAAGTTCCGAGAATCTCATTTCTGACATATTCAGCTATTGGGTCTGATTTGTCTTTTAACAATGTAAATTC
>WGAO01000010.1 GCA_015489065.1 Thermotogaceae bacterium
ATAATATAAAAAGCATATGATCATATTTATGATCATGAACATTATAATTGCTTTGTAAAAAGTAATTTGGAGGTGTATCATGTATACGATCAGATCACTCTCAAAAGAGATCGGTATTCCCTATACAACCCTGAGGGGATATATCATGGAGTTGAAAAGGCTGAAACTTATCAAAGCTCCTGATGGACCATCCGGCCTTATGATAAACGAGAAGGAAAAAATCCTTATAGAAAAAGTAGTTCGCCTTATCAGAGAAAAGGGGTATTCTTTAAGGGCAGCTGTAAGTGAAATTCAAAAAGAGAGAGAAGACGCAATCGCTTTTGAGAGAATAGATGAGATAATGATCAAGATTCAAGAGATATTTGAAAGATTGGAAAGCATAGAAAAAAGCCTTCAGGAGTGTTTTAAAAGAAGGCGAAAAAAATGGTGGATGTTTTGGAAATAAAACCAGTGTTCTGCTAAAATCTTTTTGCAATCAAAACTCGAAAGGAGGGGATCGAAGGTGAAAAAGCTCTTCGTGATGATTTTTCTTGCGGTATTTGTTATGAGTTTTGCCACTGTTGAGGTCACTTTCTGGCACGCTATGGGAGGAGGACATGGTAAGGCTCTTCAGGAAATTGTGAAGATGTTCAACGAAACTCATCCTGGAATTGAGGTAAAAGCGATATACGTCGGAAACTACGGAGCTCTTTCGCAAAAGCTCCTTGCAGCTGCTCAGAGTGGACAGCTCCCCGTTCTCTCTCAAGCTTATTCGAACTGGACAGCTAAGCTCATTCACGCAGGTGTTGTTCAAGAGCTCAACAAGTACGTTTTCGACCCACAGATAGGGCTTACGAAAGATGAATGGGAAGACATATGGAAGCCATTCAGGCTCAACTGTATGTGGGGAGATAAAGTTTACGCAATGCCGTTCAACAAATCTCTTTATGTTCTCTTCGTCAACACAGACGCTCTGCTTATGTACGGTGTTGATGCTCCAAAGACCGTGGATGAGTTGGTCGCTGATGCAAAAGCTCTCACTGACGACATAGACGGAGATGGAAAAATAGATCAGTATGGATTCGGATTCAGACCGACTGTTGATACATTCCAGATATTCCTCTCACTCGCCGGTGGATCGATACTCAAAAAAGTCAACGGTAAGTGGGTACCGAATTTGGATACACCAGAAACGAGGGAAGTCCTTCAGCTTCTTAAGAAGATGTACGATGAAAAAATCGCATATGTTCAAGGAAGCTACTTGTCTGGGCCATTTGGAAATGGAAAGATCGCAATGTACATAGGATCGATAGCTGGAAAACCGTATGTTGACAGAGCATCCAAAGGGAAGCACGATTGGTCATGGGTTCCTGTTCCGAAGTGGAAGACAAACAAAGTCCCATTTGCCGGTACGGATGTCATAATGTTCAACACAGCGAGTGAAGCGCAGAAAAAAGCTGCCTGGGAATTTATGAAATTCCTCGTATCTCCAGAGATAACGGCTTACTGGGCAGTTCATACAGGATATGTCCCGGTTAGAAAGAGTGCTCTTGAAACGAAAGTCTGGAAAGACTACGCGGCGAGCGATCCAAAAGCAAATATACCGCTTGTTCAGATCCCAAACGGCGTGTTTGATCCTCAAATAGGTGTTTGGTACGAGATAAGACAGAAAGTTGGAACGATGTTTGCAAATGTCATATATGGAAAGACATCGATAGACGATGCTATAAAGCAGACGACTAAGGAAATAAACAAGCTTCTTGAAGAAGAATACGGTGGAAAATGAGCGTGAAAAATCCATACCTGGCCCGCCTCAAGGCGGGCCTTTATAATATCATGGGGTGATATCTTGTCGGCTCTTCTTGAGGAATTTCTGTCAGACTTAGAGAGAGCTCTTAAAGAGAAGGATATGCTGAAGATCCTCTCTATTCTTAATTCATCTGAAGACATAGATGATCCTATACTTGAAGATAAAGAAGCTAGTGAAAAGCTAAAGCTTCTTATAGATTATTTGAGGCCAATCAGGAAACTCCCCAATTCTAGAAAGATGGTCAGGATTGAGAATGCCATCGACATGATAGACAGATACAGAAGGTGGTTCTTTCTATCTGAGATAGATTGCAGCTCAGGAATCAAGGATCCGGAGACAGAGATAAAGTTTGCAAAAGGGGTTGGACCTTCAAGAGCGAAATCCCTGAAGAAACTGGGGATAGAGAGAATAATCGATCTTGTTTGGTACACACCTCGAGATTATGAAGATAGAAGGAAAATAGTGCCGATTGGAGAGATAATCGAAGGTAAATACACCACAAAGGGAAAGATAACTTCTGTAAGCGTCAAGAAGCTAAAAAAAGTCAATGTGATATCTGCTACATTGACTGACGGTGTTAAAACAGCAGTTTTAAAATGGTTCAACCAAGATTATCTTTACGAATCTATTAGAGGTCTGAAGGGAAAAGAAGTTATAGTAACTGGAATCTTCAAAAGAAATATGTTTGGCTCACTTGAAGTAAACTCTCCAGAAGTTGTGCCTTACGATAAGAACTTCAAAAGGGAGATACTTCCGATATACAGTCTCACATCCGGGATATCTCAAAAAGTTATGAGAAGGATATTCAGAGAGAATCTAAAATACGGCATCTGCAAATTCGAAGAGGATTTTCCAGACTTTTTGAAAGAAAAGAGAAAGCTCATAGATAAAAAAACTGCGCTCTACGGAGTTCACTTTCCAAAGACTCTTTACCATCTTGGAGAATCAAAAAGAAGGTTGTCCTATGAAGAGCTTTTCTACTTTCAACTGGCCCTTGCCATGAGCAAACAAAGTCAGAAGAAATTAGGAGGAATCCCAAAGAGTATCAAAGGAGATCTCGCACAGAAGTTCTTAGAGGATCTTCCATTTAAACTCACCAATGCACAAAAGAGAGTTCACTCTGAAATAAGAAAAGACATGGAATCAGAATCCCCTATGAATAGACTCCTTCAAGGAGATGTTGGATCTGGAAAGACTGTAGTCGCTCAGCTTGCGATTTTGGATAACTATGAAGCGGGTTTTCAAAGTGCGATGATGGCTCCCACCTTGATACTGGCAATTCAGCATTACAGGAGAATGGAAAAACTGGAAAAATACGGCTTGAAAATAGCGCTCCTAACGGGCTCGACTTCTTCTTCTCATAAGAAAAAGATCAAAACCGCACTAAAGAATGGATCCCTGGATATCGTTGTTGGAACACACGCTCTTATACAAAGCGACGTCCATTTCAAAAATTTGGGACTCGTTATCATAGACGAGCAGCATAGATTCGGTGTAAAACAAAGAGAAGAGCTTATGAACAAAGGAAAATTGGTTGACACCCTTGTCATGACAGCCACACCTATACCGAGAACTCTCTCCCTGACACTCTACGGGGATCTAGATGTTTCAATAATCGACGAGATGCCTCCTGGGAGAAAGCCCGTTAGAACTATGATGGTACCGGTTACGAAATCACACGAAGTATTTCGATTTATAAGAGAAGAGGTTGAAATGGGGCACCAAGCGTTCATAGTCTACCCACTCATAGAAGAATCTGACAGACTCATGCTCAAAGCTGCAACGGAGATGTACGAATACCTATCAAAAGAAGTGTTTCCCGATATAAGCGTAGGACTTCTTCACGGAAGAATGCCTGATAACGAGAAAGAAGAGATAATGGAAAAATTCGCCTCGAAAGAATTCTCCATTCTTGTCTCAACTACCGTTATAGAAGTTGGCATAGATGTGCCGGATGCCACTGTAATGGTTATAGAAAATCCAGAGAGATTCGGCTTGGCCCAGCTTCACCAGCTTAGAGGAAGAGTTGGTAGGAGCAAGTATCAGGCGTACTGTTTCCTTCTTTATGGAGATCTTGATGAAGATACCTACAAAAGATTGAAATTCTTCGAATCAACTACAGATGGATTTAAAATAGCTGAATACGATTTGCAGATCAGGGGACCTGGAGAGTTCTTGGGAACAAAGCAACATGGGCTTCCAGAATTCAAGTTCGCTGATATAATCCGTGATAAGACCGAACTCTCTCAGGCAAGAGAAGACGCTTTCGAACTTGTAAAAAACGATCCAGAGCTCTCAAAACACGAGGAACTCTACAGGAAAATCATGTCAAAGTACGGCGATCGGATTAAGCTCTTGGAGGTGGGGTGATGTTCCATTACGCCACTATAGTTAACACGGTAGCAGTAGTGCTTGGAAGCCTTCTTGGAATATATTTCGGAAAGATAATACCGGAAAAAATGAAAAATACGATGTTCACATCGGTTGGCTTAATAACGCTTGGAATAGGAACTGCAATGATCGTAAAACCGATGATAACACCGGAAATGGCAAAGGTTGGAAGACCGGACTTTTTGCTAATACTTCTATCACTTCTCTTTGGGGGAGTAGTTGGCGAGCTTACAAAGCTAGAAGATAGTCTTGAAAATCTCGCTGGAAGGGTTGGGAAAAGCGAGGGTTTCTCAACAGGTTTTGTAAGCGCATCACTTTTGTTCACCATAGGTCCGATGACGATAATAGGATGCTTAAATATAGGCCTTCAGAACGATCCGAGCCTTATACTCGTTAAATCGCTGATGGATTTTATTTCGTCTTCAATCCTTGCATCACTTTACGGGTTTGGCGTCCTTTTCTCTGCTATCTGGGTTCTCATATTCCAGGGACTCTTGGTCAGCCTTGCGGCATATTTGAGATTCTTGTCAACACCTGTGTATCTTGGTGATATGACAGCACTTGGGGGACTGCTCGTCCTTGCAATAGGTATAAGAATACTCGGACTCAAAGAAATTAAGGTTGGCAATTTCCTGCCGGCGATAGTGATAATACCGATAGCTGATTACATATCAACTCTCTTTTGATTTGAAAAGATCCGACAGCATACCCATAGCTCCCATCACAGATGAGGATTCATAAGGCACAAAGACCTTACTTGCTTGGCCATCTGCCATCTTAACAAGCGCTTCAAGATACCTGAGGGCTATTATTTCCTTATTTGGCTTTCCTTCATGTATCGCTTTGAAAACCTCCAGTATCGCTTGAGCTTGTCCTTGAGCTTCTGCTATGAGCCTGTATTTGTTCGCTTCTGCGACTCTCTTTATGGCTTCTGCTTCTCCCTCTGCCTTCAGTATTGCGGCGCTTTTTTCACCTTCTGCTTTCAATATTTGCGATTGCTTAATACCCTCTGCTTCAAGTATCGCAGCTCTCTTTGTTCTCTCTGCTTTCATCTGTTTGCTCATTGCTTCCATGATATCTTTCGGTGGATCTATTTTCTTTATCTCGACCCTTGTTATTCTAACTCCCCACTTATCTGTGGCTTCGTCTAGTACCTCCCTTAGCTTTAGATTTATCTTCTCTCTTGATGTCAAAGTTTGATCTAGCTCAAGCTCGCCTATGACATTTCTAAGATTTGTCTGAGCGAGTTTGACAGTCGCTATATCGAAGTTACTCACATTGTATATAACTCTGTAAGCATCTGTAACTTCGTAGTATATTACGGCGTCAACTGTCACTATGACATTGTCTTTTGTTATAACTTCCTGCGGGGGGACATCTATTACGCGCTCTCTCATATCAACCTTTATCATCCTGTCAAAAAACGGAACAATCATGTGAAGTCCAGAGCTAACCTCTTTTCTGAATTTTCCGAGCCTTTCTATGAGCCCTCTTTCATATGGGCGGACAACTTTTATAGAAGCCGCTGCGAACACTATCAGAAAGAAAGCCAACACTAGAAGACCAATCATGAAAAACCACCTCCTTTTGTTTGAGTATACCATGAAGGATTTTTGGGAGATATCGTAGAAAAATCTCTGTGAGCAGAGAAGCGGGGGGGATCCATATGAAAATAAGAGGGATATCTAGTAGAGAAATAGAATAT
>WGAO01000011.1 GCA_015489065.1 Thermotogaceae bacterium
ACCTGAGAGGATTCTCACGGGTTTTCGATTTCACAAAGAAGCTCAATAGAAACACGACAAGACTTGTGATCAATGATATGGGATAAGTCACTTTTAGGAATTCGATAGGAGTCAATTTATAGTGGTAGTATATGAACATGTTTTGGGGATTTCCAAAAGGTGTCAAGAAAGATGAGGAATTCGCAACGAGGGTTTCTATTATCACCATGAGATCGCGGTTTTCCACATTTAAAGCCATTGTCAGCGGAACCACTACTAGGAGTGCAACATCGTTTGTCACCATCATAGATAAGACGGCACTCAATAATATAAGCTTTTGAGGAACGAATTTTCCTTTTGATACCTTTTGAGAAAGCTTTTGAAAGATTCCGCTTCTTTCCATTCCTCTGACTATTACAAGAAATACAAAGAGAGTGTACAAAACTTTGAAATCATCTGAGCTGTATTTTGGAAAACGATGCAAGATGATCGATGTCGCAACGAGAGCAGCCGCTGTGAGTAGAAATATTTGTTCGCCGAGAAAGATTCGAAAGAATTTTTCCGATTTTTTCTCTATTTTTTTCATGTGATCATCTCGGTTCTCTGCTGAATACCGCTACGATAATAGCACCGACCATCATTATTAACGCCATCGTGAGGAATAAAATGTTGTACGAAACACTCGCGAGTACACCAGCAACCACCGGTCCGAGCATGAACCCAAGTTGTCTTGATGTATTCAAAAATCCCAGTGCGCTTGCTCTTTCCCATCTCTCTGTAGATTTCGTTATAAACATTGCTGTTCCATTTATGAACGCTCCAAATGCAAAACCAAGCGTTGCATAAGCTATGGATATGTCAACAACGCTTTTTCCAAAGAGGAATATAAGAGCGACAACAGATGAAAGAGCTACACCGAAGGCAGCTAAAAGTTTCGACCCAAATTTATCAACGATTTTTCCGAAGAATATGTGAGATGGCGTCTGGACTATTGGATTAATAGCGCTTATAAATCCGACTGAAGATTTCTTTATACCGATCTTTTCAGTAAGGTATATGGCTGCAAGCGACATTATACCCGAAGTTCCAAATTGTCTTATGAAAGCTGAAAGATAAATAGACCATAGTCCGTTTTTCTTGAGCGTCGATTTTATATCCTTGAAACTTTTTTTCTTTCTTTTGACCTCTTCGGAATCTCCGATTTCTTTAACAAAGAAAACTGGCAAAACTGCAATCCAAGTCAATATCACTAAAAAAGACATGCTTTCTTTGACCGAGAAATAAATCAAAAGCGTTCCAACTAACAGTCTTCCTATCAACATTCCGAGAGAGTTTGAAGAGTTCAGAAAAGAAAGTTCTCTAGCTTGAGAATTCTTTTTTCCGGAATACTCTGTGCTAAGCGCCATAGCTATCGGATTAAAACCACTTGAGAATACCGCTACTAGCGCCGCAACGAACATAATGCTCAAGGGAGAATCAGAGATGAGATAGAGTGATATCGAAAGAGCTGTTCCAATAGAGCTGAGTATCAGAAAAATCTTTCTTTTTCTTTTCCTATCTGATATGGAGCCCCACACTGGTGACATTAAAGACGAAGTTCCTCCTCTTATAGACGAGACGAGACTCACCAGGAATAAAGGTGCCCCTAGCTCTCTCATTCTGAATTGAAGCAAGAGCCCCATACCAAGTCTAATTGCAAATTGAAGTGTAGACGCTATAAGAAGTGGTAGCCTTCTTATTCTTCTCATGAGCATTTTATCCTACCACAATATTTTATGTTTTGTGAGACTATCTCTAATTGACAAAGAAAAATTTTTACTGCATAAATAAGTTGTCGGAGGTGAAAGGTTTGAAAGTTGGGTTCGTAGGTCTTGCCGGAAGACCAAATGTGGGAAAGTCGAGTCTTGTTAATGCCATACTCGGCAGAAAGGTAGTCATAGTCACTGACAAGCCGCAGACGACGAGAAACAGGATAAATGTGATATACAACGATTCCGATAGTCAGATAATATTTGTCGATACTCCTGGGATACACAAGCCGCTCCATAGGTTCGGAGAGTTCATGGTTAGAGCAGCAGTGGAGGCGCTTAAAGGTGTAGATATAATTCTCTTTGTATTAGATGCGGAAAGAGGGTTTGGGGAACCTGAGAGGAATATAACGGATATAATAAACCGTTCGAGCACAAAAACGATTATTGATGTCAATAAAATAGATCTTGTCGATAGAGGAAGAGCCGAATATCTCCTGGAAAAGGCAGCCTCTGAAGTAAAGAATGTTGTTGGAAAGATCTTGACATCGGCAAAAACTGGTGAGGGGATTCAAGAGCTTTTAGATCTCATAAAAGACAATTTAGAAGAGGGACATAAATTCTATCCAGATGACATGGTAACCGATAGACCGCTATCTTTCCTCGCTGCGGAACTCATAAGGGAAAAGATCTTTCTTTTAACTCGTGAAGAAGTTCCGCACTCAACGGCGGTCATAGTTGAAGAGATTAAAGAGAGAGAGAATGGAGTTCTCTATATAAGAGTTACGATATATGTTGAGAGGAAATCTCAAAAGGGTATTCTCATAGGTAAAGGCGGTCAGATGATAAAGAAAATAGGAACGATGGCCAGGGAGGAAATAGAGTTTCTAACGGGAAGGAAAGTTTTTTTGGATCTCTTCGTGAAAGTGAAGGAAAAGTGGAGAGAGAAGGATTTCATAATACTCAATGAAATAGGGATGAGGGAAGAAATAGAATAGGGGAGGTGGAGCGGATGCCGATGTACAGATATGTATGTGAGAAGTGCGGAAATGAAAAAGTAGTCCTCCATGGAATGAACGAAAGCCCAAAGGTTATATGTGATAACTGTGGTTGGGAGATGAAGAGAACCATCGGGAGAGTTGGAGTTATATTCAAAGGGAGTGGATTCTACACAACTGATTACAAGAAAAGTTCGGGAAAGAAAAGTGAGAATAAATCAGAGACAAAATCTGAGAAAAAGGAAGATGCAAAAGTTTGATCTAGGAGGGTAAGATTTTGAGGATAAATCCACTTGGAGAGAGTGAGATAAAAGGAAGCGGAAAGGTAGAGGGAAAGAGAAAGTCATCTGGTAAGGGCAAAAAGCGCTACAAAACGATCGAGGAGAAGAGTTTCTTCGAGATTTTGGATGACACAGAGGCCGAGGAGCTGGAGAGAAAACTTCAAGAGATAGTGGAGGAGATAATAGACGCTGGAAATGAACTCGCAAGATCCCCGACTATGAAAAATCTGAACATCTACAAGAGTAAGATCAAGAGGTTTCTAAAACTCATAGAGAAAAAACTCTACAAAATTTCTGGAAAGATGGATTTTGAAAGCAGCACTCCGAAGCTTCATGTTGTAGCAGAAGAGGTAAACGAAAAACTTGAGGAGATAGCGAATGCGCTTTTCTCATCAGAAAGGCCCACGCTCAACATAGCGGCAAGAGTTGGAGAAATAAACGGCCTCATACTTGATCTTTTAAAGTGAGGTGATCTCGGTGAATATAGATGAGATAAAAGAGATCATGGATAGGGAAAATGTTCAGTTCGTCAGACTCCAATTTACAGATATAAACGGAACAGTAAAAAATGTGGAAATACCATCAGCGGAGCTTCCTGAAGTTTCCAAAAACGGTATGATGTTCGATGGCTCCTCTATAGAAGGATTTGTCAGAATAGAAGAATCCGATATGTATCTTGTGCCGGATCTCTCAACTTTCGCTATTCTTCCCTGGACGAGTGATGGTGTAAAGAGTGCAAGGGTTATATGTGATGTTTACACTCCAGATGGAAAACAATTTGAAGGAGACCCGCGATATAGACTCAAACTTGTCGCTGAAAAGGCGAGTAAAATGGGATTCAGAGCTTTTGCTGGGCCTGAGATGGAATTTTTCATGATGCCCATGAAAGATGGGAAGCCTGTTTTTGAATACCTGGATGCTGGTAGTTATTTCGATCAACTTCCATTGAGCGTTGCAGAGAGGGTCAGAAGAGATGTTGCTGTGGCGCTTTTTCAGATGGGTATAAATATAGAAGCTGCTCACCACGAGGTTGCTCCATCTCAGCATGAGATTGATTTCAGGTACGATGAGATAGTCAAAACCGCGGATAATGCACAGACTGTTAAGCTTGTAATAAAAACGATGGCTATATTCCACGGATTGTATGCTACTTTTATGCCCAAACCTTTTTTGGGAGTTAACGGTTCTGGCATGCACACGCATCTGAGTCTTTTCAGAGGGGATAGAAATGCCTTCTATGATCCAGATGATCCGGATGGCCTCTCGGACATACTTAAGAAATTCGTCGCAGGTCTTTTAAAACATGCTCGCGAGATAACCGTCATAACAAATCCAACGGTTAATTCTTATAAAAGGCTCGTTCCAGGATATGAAGCTCCAGTGAATGTAGCTTGGTCTTTAGGGAACAGAAGTGCCCTGATAAGGGTCCCTAAATCCAGAGGTAAGGGCACAAGGATAGAATACAGAGCGCCAGATCCATCAACGAACATATACCTCGCATTTGCCATAATGTTGGCGGCAGGACTTGACGGCATAGAAAATGGCCTCACTCCTCCACCCCCGATAGACAAGAACATATACAAAATGAGCAGATCTGATAGGGAGAAGCATGGAATAGTCTCTCTCCCATCGAGCTTAGATGAGGCTCTTCAAGAAGCGAAAAGGAGCAAGCTCGTCAAAGAAGTTTTGGGAGATCACATATTTGAGAAATTTGTCGAATCAAAAGAGGCAGAATGGAAAGAATATTCGACATTTGTCAGCGAATGGGAGAGAGATCGTTACTTTTGGGTTTGAGGAGCTCTATCCAAGGAAGATAAAATTCCGGTGGATCACCGTATTTCAGAAAATGCAGGAGCGATGGTACGAAATCGCTTCCTTTTTTTGGATGCTCACTTGGTATGCTTTCAAGAGATTTCGATAGTTTCAAGGAGAATTTCCAGTGAATATCTTGAATTTCTGGAACCACTGAATCTATCAGAGAGTCTGGATCTGCTTCTCCCTCTGAAAGCCTCATTTGTATCGCTCTGAGGATCACCCTTAGAACAGCTATCATTATTCCGCTCCCATAAACGGCAACGGAAAACTCTATAGCGTTCTTTTCCATTTCTACAAAGTCTTCTGCACTCAGTATGTAAGCAGCACCAAGATCTAGAAGATCTACGGTATCGATATCACCACCTTTTGGGATGTATCCCTCTAATATAGACTCTACTCTATCTTTCAAATCCTCTGGTGGTTCTATATTTTCAAGAACGCACTTCAAATCTCTGCAATTTGAGATTTCCTCAGATAGAGATCCAATTTCACCGAGCTCTTCCAAATCCAGTTCTCTTTTCATGTCCATATATCTAATGAGCCTTGACGCTTCTTCGGAAAAGTCACTCGCCAGAAGATCGTTCAGAATTTCCTTAGCTCTATCCCGATCAACAAACATCAAGCTCCTTGCCAAATTAAATTTAATTCCATCATCTTTAGAAAGCTCAAGAGCTCTCTCAAGTCTTTTAATGGATTCTTCAAACAGACCGAGTTCCCTCATAACGATTCCAAGTTCGTTCAAGATCATGGGATCATCTGGCAGGCTCTTTTCAAGTTCTAAAAGTATTTCTAGCGCTTCGAACAATTTTCCGAGTTTTGTCAGCGTGAAAGCCAAATTGTATTTAGCGTCGTGATAATCCGGGGCTATTTCAAGAGCTTTCCTAAACATCATTTCAGCCTTTTCAAAATTTTGGAATGTGTTCTCTATAACTCCCAACCTGTTGTAGACATCTGGAAGATTCTTTGATTTCCTAAGAGCGCTTTCATACATTCTAACAGCGTTTTCGATATCACCTCTGCTCAAATAAACATCGCCCAATTTCACATAGGGAAGTGGAAAATCTGGGTCCTTTTCCAGGGCCTTCAAGAATTCTGCTTCTGCATCGCTGTATTCACCGTTCCTCATGTACATTCTTCCGAGTTCGTAATGCGGTAGAGAGAAATTCGGATTCATGGATGATGCTATCTTGAACTCAATCTCGGCTTCTTTCTCGTTTCCCATTTCTCTGAGTAATATTCCCTTGTAAAAGTGATATCTGTAATCTTCTCCAAGAGATTTTGCTTTTTCAAGGATTTCTCGTGCTGAATCATAGTCTTTTTCCGCTATGAGTTTTTTGAATTTTTCGTAATAGAAGTACTGAAGATATGTGGAGTAGTATTCCTTGTCATCTCTGTTTAAAGATACCTGTGCCTCTAGTCCTCTTATTATCACATCAAGAGGTATCCTGTTCTCTTGTGTTATTTTCGGAACATCTTCAGCGAGAACAGGAAGCTTCACTGGTAGGTTGTTTTCTTTTGCCACTTCCGGTTTTATCGGCAAGTAAACTATCGCCCTCATTCTAAACTTATGAGGAACGGATAATGTGGCTGACCGCCCTCATACACCTCCAATTCTATGTCCGGGAATTTTTCTGAGACAAGATTCTCTATTTTTTTTAGATCTTCTTTCTTGTGATCTTTTCCGGTGAACACAGACATGACTTCTTTATCTCCCATGTCTACTTTGTCCAACGCCTTCTCAAGAGCTTGCGTTATGTCAAAAGAGTGTGAAACCAGATTTTTCCTCAAAAATATGAGGTACTCACCGCTTTTTATCTTAGTTCTTCCCACTTTTGCATTTCTGACAGCTATGGTTACCGAAAGCGGAACGACATTCTTTATAGCATCTTCAAATGCTTTTTTAATCTCTTCTATCTCCATTTCAGGTGAATAGTTAACGAGAGCCGCTATACACTCCTGAAAAGTCGTAGTAGGTATGACATGTACTTCGCTGTCAACATCTTGCGCCGCCTGTTGAGCGGCTAGCATTATATTCGGGTTGTTTGGAAAGACAAATACAGTATCTGCATTTGCTTTTTCTATCGCTTTTCTTATATCTGCCGTTGATGGATTCATCGTTTGTCCACCTTTGACTATTTCATCTACTCCAAGACTTCTCATTATTTTTGAAAGTCCCTCGCCGGATGAAACTGCGACTATAGCAACCTTCTTTCGCTCTTTTGTATCCATTACAACATGCTCATGCTGTATTTTCATGTTGTCGATTTTTGACTTTAGAAGCTCTCCTTTTTTGAGGAGCTCTTCCAAAACCATCCCTGGACTGTTAGTGTGAACATGGATCTTCAGCACATCATCCTGTGCAACCACGACAACAGAGTCTCCTATATTCTCCAAGAATTCCCTGACTTCTGGATAATGCTCCATAGCGTTTCCACTCTTTACTCTTATTATGTACTCAGTACAGTACTGATAGTTTATATCCTCGAAAGCTATCTCAGGAAGCTCATCGATATCTTCTTGTGATAGTTCATCTAAAGAGATTTCTGTGTCACCATCAATTGCTTTCTTCATACCCTCAAAGAGGTAATAGAGTCCCTTTGCTCCAGCATCTACAACTCCTGCGTCCCTCAGTTTTTTCAAGAGCTTTGGAGTTATTCTAACTGCATCATCTACTACTTTCAGAATCCAATCCATGAGCTCTTCGAAGCTTTCAACATCCGCGACTTCGTGAGATCTTTCGTATATAAATCTCATTACAGTGAGAATCGTGCCTTCTACAGGTTTCATCACAGCGCTGTATGCTATGTCTTTTGCCTTTTTGAGCATCTCGATAAACGTCTGCGGTGTTATGACTTTACCACCGGGAAAACCCTCGACAAAACCTCTAATTATCTGTGAGAGTATAACTCCTGAGTTTCCTCTCGCGCCCATTAAAGTTCCATCTTTGGCTGCCTTCAGGACATCCATGAGGTCTTCCTCGTTTGCCCTGTCTATGTAGTTGCAACCTTCAAGCATTGTTGCAACCATGTTTGAACCCGTATCTCCATCTGGAACTGGGAAAACATTGAGAGCGTTGATCTCTCCCTTGTGTTTCATGAGATTTTCTGTGGCTTTTTTAAAGGCTATCTTGAACATTTTTCCATCGATTTCCTTGACCATTGGAAATCACCTCACACCGATAATGTATATGTTGACTGTTACCTCCTCTGCACCTGCTATCTCCTGAAGTTTGTATTTGATGTTGTCTATCGTGTTCTTTGCAACTTCTGGTATCTTGACGCCATATTCGACTTCCAAATAAACCTCTACGAATACCGATCTGTCGCCTGTCTCTTCCACATGAATCTTTTCCTCTTCTTTACCCAAAATCTTTCCCAAGCTCAATGGAGAGTTGGATTCTATGCTCACGGGTCCATAGCTCTCGCTTACCGCGAGGTAAACTAGTTTCTTCAGGGCATGCATACTGATCTCTAACTCTCCATAGTCGAGAGGTATCTTCATAAGGCCACCTCCTTGTCTTTTACCATAATGATATCATATCGATTCAGAATATATCTGAGTAGGTATATAATCAAAGAGGGGTGGGAGAATGAAAGTGTTTTTGATCGTTCTTTTTCCCGTTCTCATCTTTCCAATAGTTCTCAAGACGACATTTCAAATTGCCATACCAAAATACATGGTTATGAACGGAAAGCCCACAGGAGTGGGCTATGAAATATTTCAAAAGCTCAAAAAGTCTTTAGAAAAGCGCGGCATAGATCTCGTTTGGGATGGAAAATTTAGAAACATGGAAGAGATACAAAGTCTTCTTTCAAGTTGCAAAATAGATTTATTTATAGGGATGTCAAAGACTAAAAAAAGAATGGAGAAATTCGATTTCTCATCGTATCCCTTGTATTCTCTCAGTTATGTCTTTCTTACAAGAAAGAGAGCAAAGAAAGTGAAGAAGATCTTGGTTGTTGGAGGAACTAAGACAGAGAGTCTTCTTCTGAGAGCTTCTCCCTCGAATGAGAAATTCAATATCATTCGTGTTCAGAGTGTAGACCATGCTGTGTCTCTTCTTGATTCAGGAAAGGCGGATGCTATATTTTACAACTCGATGTCTCTTGGATACATATACAATCAAAATCCATTGAAGTACTCAATCATCACTTACTTTTCTGGGAAATACTATCAATTCGTTGCGTTCTCAAAGTGCTTGCACAAAAATATAAAGGAAATTCTTAACAAAGCTATATTTGAAATGCTGAGAAGTGGTGAAGTCAAGGCAATTATATTGAACTTCGCTTTGTGGAACTACATGAGGCCCGCTAACTATTTGATTTTCGCTGTCTCAAATTGGCCTCCGTATGAATTTACAGATGGGGAGAGATGGTTCGGTATCGATGCAGAGGTAGTTCAAAAGCTATTTAAGGAGCTTGGCTTTGAAATAGAGATGGAAAATATGAGTCTTGCTAGAACCCTTGAATCGATAAAACTTGGAATAATTGATGGTACCTTCTCCATATCGATGACGAGTGATAGAAAGAAGTATATGTACTTTTCATCAGAGCCGATAAGTATTAGCATAGATGGATTTCTTTACAGAAAAGATCGATTTAAAGATAAAGATCTGTATACTCCGATGAATCTCGTATGTGGATATGTTCCCGGATACGCGTATGAGAATGTCCTTAGTCAAGAAACTTCCCTGAGATTGATACCGTTGTCGAGTATTGAATCCGGAGTAAGGGCTCTTCTAGCCGGAAGAATTGATATACTCGCCACGAATAAGTTTGTTGGTATGTACTATGTAAAGAAGCTTGGAGAAGCTGAAGAAGTCAGTTTTCTGCCAGTTTTTGGAAGAGATTATTACTATGTAGCTCTCTCAAAGGTTGATAGCTATCATAAAGAGATTCTAGAGGCTTTTTCAAAGAGGTTCGAGATATTCAAGCACACCAGAGATTATGAAAGGATTCTAGAAGGCTATGGGTTGAGCTATGAAGATGCTCGAATAATGTAAATACTGTTGTACACCTCTGGAAGGATTTTCACAGCCACTTTGGCAATTTCCGGATCGAACTGTTTTCCGGTCTGCTCTTGAATCTCTTTTATCGCGTCAGATAGAGGAAGACCTTTTCTGTATGCCCTGTCAGATGTCATTGCATCGAAGGTATCGGCAACGCTAACTATTCTGACTTCAAATGGAATTTCCTCACCCTTCAAGCCGTCCGGATATCCCAATCCGTCCCATCTCTCATGATGGTTTCTAACAATAGGCCTTATGTTATCAAGCCAAGGGTATCCTTTTATCATCTCTTCTCCGGCAACAGGATGCCTCTTTATAACCTCATATTCTTCTTTAGAAAGCTTTGTAGGCTTTAGCAATATGTATTCAGGTATTGAGAGTTTACCTATATCATGTACTACGGAACCCCAAAATATCCTGTCAACATCTTCTGTGTCCAGATTCATCTCCTTAGCTATCGATACTGCATATCTTGCAACTCTTTCAGAATGTCCAACAGTATAAGGATCTCTTGCTTCCATTGCTTTTATCATCGCCATTATTATTTCCCTCTGATACCCTCGTTCTCTTTCCTGATATATCTTCATAGTCGCGAATATAGACGCAATCCTTGCAAACATCTTTACGACTTTTAAGTCTTCTTCAGTTATTTCTACATTTTTGGTGGTATCCAGAAAAAATCCTCCTATTATCTTCCCCTCAACTTTTATTCCTATGGCTATTGTTTTCTTTATCTCTTTAGATCCGGCACTTTCTAAACTCTTTAGACTATCATCTTTCAGATTTATCTCATTCCAGTTATGCACTCTGTCAATTACCACGGGAGAATCCCCTTTTGGTATCATGGCTTTTCCAGGCGGGAATTTAACATTTTTGAGATCCTCTCCAAATCCAACCCATGCCACATATCTGTAATATCCATCATTGTCTTTCATTATCACGCTTCCTCTGTCAAATTCTGGCAAGAGCATAAGAGCGGCTTGAAGGAGTTTCTTCATGAAATCCTCCACGCTCATTCTGAGTTTGAGGTCTGATAGAAAGTCAAGCGCTTCGTCCAGAAGAAGTCTCTCAAGTCCCCTGAATTTCACCAGCTCCTTTCTATGTCTTTATTTTATAACATCCTTTCGGGAATGACATCCACCTTGATGGAATTTATAGTATAATTTAACTAAGATGTGCCAGAGAAAAAATTAAAAAAGGAGGGAGTCTTGTGCGGAGCATTAAAGCCCAAGTAATGCTGATGTTTACTGTGATCATAGCTGCTATCATATCGGTGTTCTTTGTCGTATTTTACCTTCAGCAAAAGAGCACTATAACAAATTACGAGAAGGAAAACGCAAAACACCTCAGCGAATTCGTTAAAGTTGTCATAGATGAAAAATCATATCAAGGAGCCATGGGAGCGTATATAATCTCAAAAACTCCGCAGTTTGTAGAGCTCTTTGCGAAACGCGATAGAAAAGACCTTTACGAGAATCTAAAGGACATGTGGGAAGGTCTTAAAAAGTTCGGAGTAACGCAGTTTCAGTTCCACCTTCCACCGGCCATTAGTTTTTTGAGAGTTCACAAACCACAGAAGTTTGGAGACGATCTCTCATCTTTCAGAAAAACAGTCGTGGCCGCTAACATGCAGAAGAAGATAGTCTTTGGAGTTGAAAAGGGAAGAGCGGGTTTTGGACTTAGGGGAGTTGTACCGGTGTTCGATAACGGAAAACACATAGGGAGTGTTGAAATGGGAATGTCGCTTGGAAAAGATTTCTTGGAGTTTTTAAAGGAAAAATTGGGTGGAGAGTGGTTTCTCTACACTCTAGTTAGAGGGATTTCCTGGAATGAGAAAGATTATTTTGGGACTATGGATAGAGACGAATTCTCAGTTGATGAAACAGCTATAGAGAATGTAAAAAGAGGGAATGTTTCGTTTTATTTTGATAAAGATCATGAGAAGGTCGTTATTTTGATACCGATAAAAGATTTCAGCGGAAAAGTCGTCGCCTATCTAAAAGCTATCAAGGATACTTCTTATTTCTCATCGATGAGAAAAGTTATAAGGGATTCCCTGATCTATGGTGTTTTGTTCCTTGGCATATCTCTCCTTATCTTCTGGATCTATTCTGAAAGAGCTTTTAAACCAGTCGGTGTCATAACAGAGGCGGCTGAGAAGATATCACAAGGTGATCTCACTGTTAGAATAGAGGTCAAGGGTAAAAACGAGTTTGGCAAGATCTCGCAATCCATGAACGATATAGTGGAGAGTTTTTCAAATAATTTGAAAACTATAATCAAAGCAGCAGAGGATTTAAGAAACTTCTCAGAAGATTTGAGGAGCTTCAGTTTGGATCAAGAAGAAAAGATCTCAAATGTGGCAAAGTTCGTAGAGAGTATAAAGTCTATGGTCACGAATACTTCCGCTTCTATAGAAGAGGTTACCTCAGGCATAGAAGAGGTGGCTTCTGGTGCTCAAACGCTCTCCAACATGGCGCAGCAGCTTTCAGATCTTTCGCAAGACATGGCTAATTCCGCATCTGATGGAAGGGAAGCGCTCGAAAGCGTTGCTGCTGAAATAGAGGAAGTTGTCAAGAAGGCATTCAGTACATCCGATGTCGTATCGGAAGTTGCCAAAAAGGCTGAAAACATTGGAAGTATTGTTGAAACTATAAGCAGTATAGCTGAGCAGACTAACCTCTTGGCTCTTAACGCGGCTATTGAAGCGGCAAGGGCTGGAGAAGCTGGAAAGGGCTTTGCAGTTGTTGCAGATGAGATAAGAAAGCTCGCTGAAGAGTCAAGGAAAGCGACAGAGGATATATCTAAGATATTGAACGAAATGAAAGATGGGTCGATAAAAGCAAAAGAATCCACCGAAGATACGGTGAGAGGTATCAAGGCTACACAGGAAAAGGTGGAAGAGGTTAAGGAGAAGTTCAACATAATTGGTGAAAAGGTGGAAGAGGTCAGATCGATGATCGAAAATCTAGCCGCAACTTCACAAGAGCAGGGAGCGGCAAGTGAAGAGATGGCATCTGCTATGGACAACGCATCACGCTCTGTAATGGAGATAAGCGAGAAGATATCTATGATGACGGAAGAGATGGAAGATATATCCGAGATGGCAAAGGAATTATCGAGAAACGGAGAGAAACTATCGGAGCTCTCTGCAAACCTTGAGAGTCTTTTAAAAATCTACAAGGTATGAGTTGAAATGCAAGCGGGGCTTCAAAGCCCCGCTTTTATTCATATCAAGTGAACCACAAGGCCGCTTTGTAGTTTTGGATGAAACCAAGTGGACTTTGGCGGAACTACTCTGCCTTCATCTGCAATTTTCATAATTGCTTCAAGTGGTGTTGGATAGAGAGAGAACCCGACTTTCCACCCTTTTTCGTCTATATAGCTCACCAATTCTCCTAGACCGTTAACAGCTGGGACAAAATCTATCCTAGGATCTGTTCTGGGATTTTCTATACCGAGGATCGGCGAAAGTATCTCATTCTGTAGTATTGAGACATCGAGACTTTTTACCGGATCGTTCTCATCCACCTTTTTTGGAGTCAAGACATACCATTTTCCGTTTCCAAGGTACATGCCAAATTCGTGAACTTTCTCAGGACGATAAGGTTTCCTTTCGGCTTCCCTTATTTCAAATTTCTCGGACAGCTTTTTGAGGAATTCTCCGGCAGTCATGCCATTGAGATCTTTCACAACACGGTTGTACTCGTAAACTTTGAGTTTGTCATGTGGGAATACAACTGCAAGGAAAAAGTTGTATTCTTCTTCTCCTGTGTGATTCTCGTTCTCCTCCTTGAACCATTCTCTTGCTCTTGCAGCAGCAGCAGCTCTGTGATGACCGTCAGCTATGTAAAGCGAGTCGATTTTTTCAAAAGCTTTAACGATCTCCGATATCTTTCCCTCGTCTTTTATCACATAGAAAGTGTGCCTAACATCTTCAAAAACAAAGTCGTACTCTGGATCTTCATTCACATTTTCAAATGTTTTGTTAACTTCGGGATCTGACCTGTAGGTGAGATACACAGGACCTGTGTGCGCTTTGACATAGTAGACATGTTTAGCCCTTTCATCCTCTTTCTTCTTTCTTGTGAGCTCATGCTTTTTAATTTTCCCCTGAACATATTCATCGACTGAAAAAGTAGCCACCAGTCCTGTTTGTACATGGCCTTTATATTCTAATCTGTAGACATAAAGATAATCTCTATCATCTTGAAACATGTAGCCTCTTTCTATAAGCTCTTCAAGAGCCCTACGCGCGGATTTCAGAACCTTTTCAGATTGTGTATCGACTTTCCCTTCGAAATTAACCTCAGGTCTCGTTACCCCGAAGAAACTGTGTGGATATTTTTTTACTGTTTCTCTAACTTCTTCTTCACTGACCACATCGTAAGGTTTAACGGCTATTTCCTCAACCATGTCTTTTCTTGGACGAAGTCCCCTGAAGGGTCTTACAATCATCCTTTCTTCCCTCCTTTCAGTATATAAGATATGTCATAGCTTTCTGGATCACACCAATCAAAAGATACACTGATCTTCTTTCTGTGTTTCTTTTCGAGCTTCTTCACACCTTCCGAATTGAGATATCCTGAGAGCATCGAATGCACCCTCAATCTAACTTCTTTTGCGTCTGGAACTCTATTGACATCTGAATCTATCCTTGAAAACACCACGGGTGGAGCTATTACTTTCCCGCTTCCACCACATACAGGGCAAGTTGCCAGGAGAAAGGATTCCACAGATCTTGTGGTTCTTTTTCTTGTCATCTCAAGAAGCTCAAGTCTTGTAAAGCCAAGTATATCGACTTTCGATCTGTCTTTTTTTGTCTCTCTTCTTAAGATTTCTATGACTTTTTTCTTGTCGTTTTCATCTTTCATAGATATGAAGTCCACAACTATTATTCCACCTATGTTTCTAAGTCTTATCTGCCTCGCTATCTCTACCGCAGCTTCTAAATTCGTTCTAAGTATGAGATCTCTGTGAGACTTTCCTTTTATGTTGGACGCCGTGTTAACATCTATCACCGTCATTGCCTCTGTTGTATCTATAACTATAAATCCTCCACTCTTAAGGTGAATTATTCTCTTTGTTATTTCTTCCATCTGCTTGTAAAGGCCCAGCTCTTCGAATGGATCTGTATCCATTACTTTTATCTCAAGAGATGATTTGTAAACTTTTGAGAGTTGCTTTGCACGCTCAACGAGTTTCTTATCATTGGTATAGAGTTTTTTTGTCTCCCTCTCTAATCTATCTCTGAGAATCATCTCCTCAACGCTCGGCTCTTCCCTCAAAACCTTTGGTTTTCTCGAACGCCTGAATTTATTCAAGATCCTTTTCCATTCTTCCCTGAGATTTTCAAGTTCTTCTAGCATGTACTCTTCAGCAACGCCTTCAGCCGCTGTCCTTACAACTATTCCCTCGCCTCTTTCTCTAACTTTTGAGAGAAAAAGGAGGAGCTTTTCACGCTCCTCCCTTGGTATTCTTCTTGAAACTCCCTTGGCATAGTTTGCCGGGAAGTAGACCACATATCTGCCCGCCAAGCTGATCCTAGTCGTGACTTGTGGACCTTTCATTTTTGTTGAATCCTTCTTAACCTGAACCAGTATTTTCATACCTTCTTTGAGTTCCTCTGCTTTTAACACATTCTTTAGATAGCTCTTTGAAACTTCTCTCAGTCTTAAAAAGGCATTTTTACCAGTTCCGATATTTACGAAAGCCCCGTCAAGATTTTTGATTATCTTCTCAATTCTGCCAAGGTATATATTTCCGGCTATGGATTCGTAATCCTCAGAGAATATCTCAACGAGTTTTCCACTTTCCAAAACTGCACCTAATACCTTGTTGTTTGTTTTAGAAATAACTAATTCTTTCAACAGATCACCTCACTCATAGAGCTCTAGAAGTCCGTATTCTCCTTCTTTCTTTTTGTATATGACGTTTATTTCACCAGTCTCTGTATTTCTGAACACAAGAAACAGATGGTCCATGGTGTCCATTTGAAGGACAGCTTCCTCGATGCTCATAGGCATAAGTGCAACCCTTTTTACAGAAGAGATCTTATCCTCAGGTTTCTGATCGACATCTGAGTAATCAGTTTTCGGTATAGACTCGACAAGCCCTTTGCTTCCTGCTTTGTGACGGGTCCTCATCCTACTTCTCAGTTTTTTGACCTGCTTTTCAAAAGCGTCGGAGGCGAAGTCTATTGCTGTGTAAAGATCTGTATTTCTCTCCTCAACTTTTATTATGTCTCCTCTGAGGTTGGCGACTATTTTGACTATGTAGTTTTCTGCATCCTTTTCTAGTCTTATCTCCATTGATGTAACATCTCCATCAGATAGAACTCTGTCTACTTTTTCAAGTCTTCTGTCTATGTAGTTTTTGATGGCGCCGGAAACATCTACGCCTCTTCCTAAGACTCTGTACTCCATAAAGTTCACCTCCCTAGTGTAAATATTACTCGACTGTAACACTCTTCGCCAAATTCCGAGGTTTGTCGGGATCATACCCTTTAATGTCTGCCATGTGATACGCAAATGTTTGGATGACCGGTGCCATGACGAGTGGATAGAGCTCATCTGCGACTCTTGGTACAAAAAGCACATCATTTGAAATATCGAAGAGCTCACCATTACCAGAAGTTCCGACAGATATTATCTTTGCATCTCTTGCCTTGCACTCTATAATGTTCGATTTCATCTTCAGATATAGAGAATCAGATGGTGAGATTGCAAAGACGGGAAATTTCTCATCCAGAAGCGCTATTGGTCCATGTTTCAACTCACCAGCCGGATACGCTTCAGCGTGTATATAACTTATTTCTTTGAGCTTAAGAGCCCCTTCCATTGCAGTTATGAATCCATAACCCCTTCCTATGTACATGAAATGCTCATATCTTGAATATTTTTCCGCGAGGGCTCTTATGGAATCGCTCAGTGAAAGAACATTCTCAAAGATTTCAGGCATCCTTATCAGGTTATCAAGAATTCTCTTGTGTCTTCCACTCCAAAATCCTCTCTCTCTTATCAACTGAAGTCCAAGAAGAGCTAGAATGGTAAGTTGAGCCACATAGGTCTTTGTGGCTGCCACACCTATTTCGGGTCCTGAGTTCATCATTATAGATATGTCAGATTCCCTAGTTATGGTGGAACCCACTACATTCGTTATCGCTATTATGTTTGAACCCAAGCGTTTGGCAAGTCTGACCGATTCGAGTGTATCGGCTGTCTCACCAGATTGGGAAATGGCTAGTGTTAGAGTTTTATCGTCTATATGTGGTTTTCTGTATCTGAATTCTGAAGCTACTTCGACGCTTACATCCACATCAGTGTGTTGTTCAACAAAGTATTTGAAGAACATCGCCGCGTGGTAAGATGTCCCACACGCTACGACATTGATTCTCGTTATTTTGGAAAGATCGAGTTCTTCCAGTTCAGGGATTTTTACATATCCATCTTTTATTCTGCCAGTCATGGCAGAAACAAGGGTTTGTGGACCTTCCATTATCTCTTTCATCATGAAATGCTTATATCCACCCTTTTCTGCTGCTGATTCGCTAAGATCGATTCTTTGTATCCTCCTGTCAACAGGTTTTCCATCCATACGAAAGACTTTCACTCCTTTGTCATTCAAAAGGGCGATATCTCCATCTTCCAAAAATATGAAATCCTTTGTGTACCTGAGCATAGGAGTTATGTCGGATGCAATCAGAGAAAATCCATTTCCAACTCCTATGACAAGAGGGCTTCCTTTTCTGGCGGCAATTATGGTGTCTGGATGGTCTGAATGAACAACACCTATGGCATATGCTCCATCAAGCTTTCTCACGGCATTTAAGACCGCTTCGAATATGTCTCCTTTGTATTCTTCTTCTATAAGGTGTGCTATGACCTCTGTGTCTGTGTCTGATCTGAACTCGTGCCCAAGGCCTTCGAGAAAAGCCTTGAGTTCTCTAAAGTTCTCTATTATCCCGTTGTGAACGATCGCTATCTTTCCCGTGCAGTCCGTGTGAGGATGAGCGTTTGTATCGTTTGGAGAGCCATGTGTAGCCCATCTCGTATGCGCTATGCCGACACTTATCTCATCCTTTAAGTGCTCTCCAAGGCTGCCCCTGAGAACATCTATCCTTCCAACACTCTTGAAAATCAGTACTTTTCCATCCTTTATATAAGCCACACCTGCTGAGTCATAACCTCTGTATTCGAGCCTTTTTAGAGAGTCCACAACATCAAAGACTTTAAAATCGTCACCTACGACACCGACTATACCGCACAACGCTCATCACCCCTCTTAGAGTATATAAGAGCTCAGATTATCATCCTCAGCGATTTTCTCGACTTTGGCTTTAACATATTTTGAGTCCACTATGACTTTTTTATCAGGTATATCTGGCGCGTAGAACGAAACATCCTCCAAAACTTTTTCGAGTACGGTATAAAGTCTCCTTGCTCCTATGTTTTCAAGACGCTGATTAAGCTCGTATGAGACTTCTGCTATTTCCCTTATACCGTCTTCTGTGAATATCACTTCTACGTCTTCTGTACCAAGAAGTGCTTGGTATTGTTTGGTTATAGCGTTTTCCGGTTCCGTTAGTATTCTTACAAAATCTTCCTTTGTCAGCGAGTCAAGCTCGACCCTTATTGGGAACCTCCCTTGAAGTTCTGGTATTAGATCAGAGGGTCTACTCATATGAAAAGCTCCAGCAGCTATGAAGAGTATAAAATCCGTTTTTACCGGTCCGTACTTCGTCATTATCGTCGTCCCTTCGACTATGGGAAGTAGATCTCTTTGAACACCTTGCCTTGAAACATCCGGGCCGGATCCACTTCCTCCTTTGTAAGCTATCTTGTCTATCTCATCTATAAAGATGATTCCCCTGTTTTGAGCTCTGTTGAGGGCTTCTTGAGTGACTTTATCCATATCTATCAACTTTTCGGCTTCCATCTGGGTGAGTATTTTTCTCGCCTCTTTAACCTTGACTTTTCTCTTCTTTTTCTTTTTTGGAAAGAGATTTCCAAAAAAGCCAGAGAGATCTATACCCAAATCTTCCAGCTCTCCTCCTCCCATCATAAACATCGGCATTATGTTTTCCTCGACTTCTATTTCTATCTCCATATCATCTATCTCTCCATTTCTGAGCCGCTTCCTGAGCTCCTCTCTCCTCTCGTCGTCATGCTGTTGTGGCTGAGGTTGCTCTTGCTGGGAAGCTCCCATCAAGACCTCCATTATGTTCATCGGCTTTCTCTTTCTGTGAATTCCTGTCATGTAATCGATTATTTTATCTTCAGCCAGTATTCGTGCTCTCTCTTGGACTTTCTCAAGTTCTTCTGATTTCACCATATTTACGCTTATCTCTACTAGGTCTCTTATCATGGAATCCACATTCTTTCCAACATATCCAACTTCTGTAAACTTCGTTGCTTCTACCTTTATAAAAGGCGACTTTGAAAGCGATGCAAGTCTTCTAGCTATCTCGGTTTTTCCAACACCTGTAGGACCTATCATCAGGATGTTCTTTGGAAGCACTTCCTTTTTCCATTCATCTGGAAGGAGATGTCTTCTGTACCTGTTTCTCATGGCTATTGCTACTGCCTTTTTTGCAGCATCCTGGCCGATTATGTATTTATCAAGTTCTCTGACTATCTCCTTGGGAGTTAGCTCTTCAAAACTCTTCATCATCTCACCTTCTTGAGAACTATTTTATCGTTCGTGTATATGCAAATTTCACTTGCAATTTTTAAGGATTCCAAAGCAATTTCTTCCGCACTCAGCTCTGTATTTCTGATAAGCGCTCTTGCTGCAGCCAAAGCGTATGGACCTCCAGAGCCAATTGCCATTACACCGTCATCTGGTTGTATCACTTCACCTGATCCAGATACAAGGAATATGTTATCTTTATCTGCAACTAGAAGAAAGGCTTCTAGTCTTCTTAAAACTTTATCTGTTCTCCAATCTTTCGCCAGTTCTACAACGGCCTTTAGTATATTTCCTCCCCATTCTTTGAGTTTCCCTTCAAATCTCTCAAAGAGAGTCATGGCGTCTGCAACAGATCCGGCAAATCCTGCTATCACTTTTCCATCCATAAGTTCTCTGATTTTAACAGCGCTGCTCTTTAAAATTGTATTCCCCAATGTAACCTGCCCATCACCAGCTACCACTGTTTCTCCATCTTTCATAACTGCTATTATCGTCGTTCCATTCAATCAGATTACCCCCTTTCGATTATGAAAAATATAAATGAGGCGTAAAGCGTGAGAAAAATTGATCCTTGCCACTTTCCAAGTCTTCTTTTGTAGGACATCATCCATAGGAGAATAACGGATCCTAGAAGAAACGACATATCCACATAGTACATCTCCACATCGACGGTGAGTTTTTTTCCAACTATTGAAGACAATCCGATTATGAGGAGTATGTTCATTATATTTGAGCCTACTATATTTCCTACGGATACACCATGGTGGCCCTTTTTCGCAGCAGTTATGGATGTGAGCATCTCTGGAAGGGATGTTCCCACTGCAACAACTGTTAGGGCGAAAAGTGAGCGGCTCAGACCTAACTTTTCGGCTATGTCTACTACCGTATTCACCGTTATCTCCCCGCCGATGGTGACCCCTGTGAATCCGAGAATTACCATGGTAACGGCTTTCCAAGTGTTGATATTCAAGTCTTTTTCTATAGTTTCCATATCGGATTTCGCCATTTTATAGAGGTAATAGAGAAATATTACAAAAAAACCAAGCAGGACGATTCCATCGTTCCAATCGACAGACGGAACAGAATATCTAAGGAGCATTGCTACAAAACTCACCGACACTATTAGAAGAAAGGGGATCTCAATTTTGAATGTGCTTTCATCCACAAATACTTTCGTCAGAAGAGCGGTGAGTCCGAGACAGAGCAGAATGTTTGCTACATTGCTACCCACTACATTTGATATGGAAACGCCACCGTATCCTTTTGCAGAAGCGGTGAGCGATACAGCCAATTCTGGAGCACTTGTTCCAAATGCGACAAGAGATAAGCCTATGAATAGATTAGAGACACCAGCTCGTCGGGCTATGGATACTGCTCCTTCGACCAAGTAATCCGCACCTTTTACGAGGAGATATATACCAAAGAAAAGTCCTGATGTTGCAATGGCAAGGCCAAAAGATCCACCCATGAGTTTTTCTTCGAATATCAGGAAGGTGATTCCTATTGCTGTTGATATCCAGATCAAATTGCAGTCCCCCTTCACTCAGGCTGAATTCCTTTTATAACCACTATTTCGTCAAGTTCCCTATCTGACATCGCTGCATAGGGAATGAATCCTTCATTTCTTGCCCTCAAGATGAATTCTCTTACTCTCTTTATATTCTCCTCGGAATCACTCCCATCATCTACATAGTCGACCACAAGGACTATCTTGTTGCTCTCCTTGAATTTCCTTATGTCTTTGAGCCTTTCAGAGACATCTCTCTCGTTCTTCTTGATCGTTCCATCATACCATAGGTCTTCTATACCTATTCCGTTAACATAATCTATTATTTTTGGATCCAGTTCAACTATTCTTTCACCGTTTTGGATAAATATAAGCATGGTTCCTGCCTCTTTCGATATTTCTCCTATGAAATTGACCATGGAGGAAGCCAGCGTTTCTTCATCATATCCTTTTTCAGCCCAGTACTCGAACTCATCTACTTTATCAAGGTATACACCGTCAAATCCTTCTTCTTTTATTTTACTCAGGTATTGAAAGACGATCTTTTTCCAACCACTCATCCAATACTTTACAGCGTAGTTTCCTTCCCACTCTGGATTTTCCTCACCGAGCCACTCTGGAGGATTTTCATTCCACTCACTTTTCCAGTAAAATCTGTAGTTCTCCGCTTCCCCAATACTCATATAGGATAGAATCACTTTTCCAGATTTTCTTACGCTTTCTATCTCTTCTTTTGAGTACCTTCCTCCTTCTGATCCATCTCTTGAGTAATCGATTACATAGATATCAAAATTCAGCTCTTTCATTTCAGATGGCTCAGCGTTTTGAAGCTGGTAAGCCCAGCTATCGATATCAAGATTTGGTGCACTCACACATGACATGAGAAATGAAATTAAAAAGGCAACGAATCCGATCACACAATCCCTCCTAAAAAATAACCATTATCAATTATAATACGATCTGGTATCCGAGGATTGAGAAAGAGATCTTGAGAAAATCTAAACTTTTCATATAAGATAAAAGTCTAATTTAATTGAGAATTAGCATAATATTTATAGGGAGGGATACAAAGATGGTGATAACAAAGAGGCATGCAGAGGTTCTCAGGAAACTCTACGAGAATTCCGGTGAGTTCAGTGTAGAAGGATGGAGTGATTTTGATAGAGAAACACTATGGCAGCTGGAGCTTGCGGGTATTGCTAGACCCGTTGGAGTGAATCTATACGATCTTACTTTTTCTGGGAGTATTCTTGCCGAGATGATACAGGAAATGGTGGAAAACGGTGTTATCGATATAGACTCATGGAAAGATTCTTTCAGATGGATAGGGTCGGAAATCATATCGATGATAAGGTATTCCAAAAGCGTCAATTCCGAAATCAGAGGAGTTTACAAAGAAGAGCTTGAAAAGAGAGGCTTTTCAAAGGACGGAAAATTAACACAGTACGCGTCCACTCTAGATGAGATATATGAAACTTCTCATCCAAGGCTTGTGGTGAATTCCAGTATAGCCGAAGCGCTCAAAAAGATGCCGGAAGGACCGGGAGAAAGGAAATCGCTTCCCGTAAAGGGCGACGATCTTTTACAACTTGAAGCTATGAGACTTATAGCATTTTCGGTACCAAGGTCAGATATCTACAGTTTAACAGGGCTTGGCCAGCAGATCAAAGCGGCTCTCTTGAAAGGTTTTGTGGTGAATGACGAACTCATTCTCGATGAACTTGTTCTTGATACCGTTGCGAAAGTTTATCAAGGTAGAAAGATATCAGAGGCTGAGAGAGAAGACCTAATGGAAAGAGGAATAATGGGGTTCTCAGGAGAGCTTCTTCCTGCTGCTGATCACTTATATCTTGCTTGGAGGATATACAGAGAGGGTCCGTACGAGATGACACCGTCCTTCCAGATTTCAGAAGATGAAATAAAGATTTTGAAGACCATAGCAGAGCTCTGGAAGAAAAATGAGACAAATCCAGAGATATATCCTGATCATAAGCAAATAGAGAAAGAACTGAGTGAAGATTGGAATATGAAGGACTACTCGATAAAATTGGCGCTTTACAATCTCGAAGGATTTGACTTGATAAGATCAGAGGAATACCACAAAGGAAGTAAAGCAGTATTGGTGTACAACTTAACAAACTACGGAAAAGAAGTTCTAGAAGATCGCAGGGGAAAAGAAAGTGAGATCTCTTCCACAAGCGTTAAGGCAATAACGATGACAAAGAAAGAGTTCGCATCGCCAAATGTTGAGTGGTATGAAAAAGCCAGGAAGGAAGGCCTTGTGAGTGACAGCGCTCCGACGAAATCTGGAAAGCTCTATGCCAGATTGGCTGTAGAGGTCGAGAGAAAACCCCTTGTAACCTCTCTGGAGATGAGGGTATTGAGAAAAATACCCTATACTTCCGGTATATTTCTAGAGGATATGAACCTTACGGAAGAAGAGCTCATAGCTCTTGAGAAACTCGAATCGAAAAACCTAGTTGAAATACTTCCAACAGAAGTTGTTGTTCTCACAAAAGCAGGTCAGATGATGAAGAAAGCTCTATCTGGTGTGCCTGTTGGTATAGGGACTCCGGTTACGCCAATAGTTATAAGGCTTCTCCAGGCGATAAGAAAAGTTGGAGGGACTTATGTCAAAGAAAATAGAATCAGGATCAAACCAGAGAACTGGAAAGCCATAGAAAGAGAGGTCGGTGTTGATCCAGAGACTTTCAACGATGCTATGCTACTTGCAAAAAACGCCAAGTATATTGGAAAAGATTCGGTAACGGAAGCGGGTAGAATGCTCCTTGAAGCTGTTGACAAGCTTGCAGAGAAGGAGTATCCGTGGGTAGAATTTTAATCGTCCCCCGCCAGCTGGCGGGGATTTTTTTGGAGGTGATCTTCGGTGGAGTACAGAAAAGTGGGGAAATGGGGAATTAGAGTAAGTGAACTTGGACTAGGAAGCTGGCTTACCTTTGGAAATCAGATGGGACTGTCGGATGTGAGAGAGGTTATTCACAAAGCATTCGAAAGCGGAATAACATTCTTCGATACTGCAGAGGCTTACAACGGTGGAATAGCGGAGTACCTCATGGGTCAAGTCTTGAAGGATTTCAACAGAATGGATTATGTTGTCTCTACGAAGATCTTTTGGTGGGGTGATGTAAACAGAAACCAGCGAGGTCTTTCTAAAAAGCACCTTGTGGAAGGCCTGTCCAACTCACTAAAGAGGCTTCAACTCGATTATGTAGACATCGTCTACTGCCACAGACCAGATCCCGAAGTTCCTATGGAAGAGGTAGTTTCGGCCATGGAGTATATTCTCAAAAGTGGTATGGCTCTGTACTGGGGAACTTCCGAGTGGCCAGCTGATATGATTAAGGAAGCAGCAAAATTTTCAAGGCAGATTGGAATACTTCCACCAATAGTAGAACAACCTCAGTACAACATGCTCGTCAGAGAAAGAGTGGAGGAAGAATACAAACCCCTATACGAGGATCCGGGGATAGGTCTGACAACTTTCAGTCCTCTCGCATCAGGTATACTCACCGGAAAGTACAATAACGGGATTCCAAAAGGTTCGAGACTTGATAGATTTCCTGCTCTGAGAAAGCATCTTGAAGAAACTGGCATATTGAATGAGAAAACATTTGATAAGCTCAAGAAAATCCAAAAAGTTGCCGATGATCTCGGAGCTACAATGAGTCAACTAGCCATAGCTTGGGTATTAAAAAATGAAAGGGTATCTTCCGTGATATTGGGCGTCTCAAAGATCGAGCAGCTTGAAGAGAATTTAAAGGCACTTGATATCAAAGATAAACTCACAGATGATGTGATGAAAGAGCTTGACAAAATACTTTCATGAATTTTGATCCCGCCTTTGGCGGGTTTTTTGTTTACCTCGCATGAAATCGGTTACCCAGATATTGGTATACGATATCATTAAGAATCTTTAGAAATAGAAAGAAAATCTTCGATAAAAAGCCCCAATTGACTATATTTACCTCTAATCGTCTGTAAAGGAATTTTGAATGTAAATATGACTTTTTGTTAAATATACAAGGGAGGGAAAACGGTTACATGATAACCATAAGAGATGTCGCAAGAAGAGCGGGGGTATCTGTAGCTACCGTATCAAGGGTGATAAACAACAGGGGAAAAGTTTCTCTCAGAACGAGAGAGCGAGTATTGATGGCAATGAAAGAGCTTGGATTTTCGCCCAAACCATGGGCGCAGTTCTTAGCAGCTCCAAAAAGAAAGTTTACAGCTGCCATTGTCGTCACAGACAGAATAAGAAAAGAAATGACGGGTAGTGGCTTTTATAGATATGTCTTTGAGGGGATAAGAGAAGTTGCCGAGCAAAGCGGTGTCAGATTAAAGGAAGTAGAGGTAGGGGAAGGCAGCTCTTTCGACGGTTATTTACTCATGGGAGCTGATTTTGACAGATCCACTGTAAAGCTCTACAAGTCAAAGGGAAAACCAGTGGTGATGGTAGATCATTACATACCCGGCATGAATATAGACGCCGTTGTGAGTGACGGATATGGCGGTGCGTTTAAGGCGGTATCCAAATTAATAGAGATGGGACACAGGAGGATAGTGCATATACATAACCCTTTAAAGGCTTACAGTTTTAGAGAGAGGTACAACGGATTTTTCAGCGCCATGGAGAAATACGGACTCTTTCCAAAGATATACGAATTTGACGATATGAAAGACAACATGGATGCGGTTATCGAGCTTATGCTCAATACTTACGGACTTCCCGATGCCATATTCACCTCTAATGATTTTGCCGCAATAAGAGTTTACGAGGAGCTTACCAAAAGGAAAGTTAACATACCAGAAGAAGTTTCCCTGATAGGCTTTGATGATTCGATCGAGTCTGAGAGGTTAGGAATATCTTCAGTGAGAGTTTACAAGGAAGAGTTGGGATCTTTTGGAATGAGGAGACTGATAACCCTGATGACAGGCCAAGATACTCATCCAGCAAAGATATCGCTTTTCACTGAGCTAGTCATCAGGGAATCAGTAAAAAACCGAGAGGGGGGGAGTTTATGAAAAAGCTCAGTATTATTATCCTGCTGGTCGCTCTTCTTGCAGTTGGATTTGGAGTTAAGAAAATAGTATTTTGGACGGCACCAAATACGCAGCAGGAGGAATTCTGGAAACCCATAGTTGAGAAGTGGAACAAAGAACATCCCGATGTCCAGATTGAGTGGTCAGTTATACCAGCAGCTGGGAGTTCAGAAGAGGCGATACTTACAGCCGTAGCGGCCGGAAAAGGACCGGATATATCCACAAACATATTCAGTGGATTCGCGGCACAACTTGCGGGAATGGGGGCCATAGTCCCACTTGACAAAGTTTTCAAAGATGATTTCTGGGATCTCATTAGGGCAAGGCACATGGAGAGCGTTATTAAAGGATGGAAATACAACAACCATTACTATGTCTTCCCGATATACTCCAATCCTATGCTCTTCTGGTGGAGAAAAGACATCCTCAAAAAACTCGGATACGACAAGGCTCCAAGAACATATTCAGACATTTATGAACTTGCGGAGAAGTACACCGTTCCAAAGGAAAAATATGCTATGAAAGTTATAGCTGGTAGAAACTGGTGGGACAGATGGTTCGATTTCATAACCTACTACTACGCAGCAAGTGGTGGAAAGCCATACATAGTCGGTGAGAAAGCCGTATTCAACAACGAATACGGAAAAAAGGTTGCTACCTTTATCTTCACTATGTTCAAGAATGGATGGACTGCGGTCGATCTCGGTAGAGATCCATTTGAGAAGGGTACAATTATAGGTAGTGTAATGGGACCGTGGCATTTCAACTACACTAAAGAGCACTATCCGGAAGTTTACAAGAATATACTAATCGCTCCTCCACCAGTGCCGGATGACTATCCAACTGGGAAGCCCATATACACATTTGCAGATACGAAAGGTCTTGTCATGTTCTCGTCTTGCAAATACAAGAAGGAAGCGTGGGAATTCATTAAGTGGGTATTCTCAAACCCAGAGAACGATGCCAAATGGATAGAACTCACCAAGATGCCTCCTGCAAGAGGGGACATAGCAACGAATCCCGTGTTTGAAAAATATGTTAAAGAAGATCCATATTTTGCTAAGACGGCTTCCTATGTCGCTTATGCTATTCCTCCTGCTCTCATAACAAATACGATAGATGTTCAAAACGCGATGACGAATTACCTCATAGAACCTTTGATGTACCTAAAGACCACTCCTGAGAAAGCTCTTGAAGTGACTGTCAAGAAGATAAGCGAAATGCTCTGGTGAAAGATAGGCGGGGGATTTCCCCCGCCTTCAAAAAGTATGAGGTGGGGATAGCATGACTCTTAGAAAGAGGGAGAGTCTTACCGGTTGGGGAATTACCTCAACTTATTTAGCTTACATGGCTGTATTCTGGGGCTACCCGTTCGTCTGGATGTTCATACTCGCCTTTACAAAATGGAGATTCTTCGGTTCACCAAAATTCTACGGATTCAGAAACTTTATAAGAGTATTCAGAGATCCAATGTTCTGGACAGTCTTCACTAACACTTTGACATTTATGATGTATTTCCTTCCGATGGTTCTCACAGGTGCTATGATTTTCGCTTTAGCTGTGAAGAGAATGAAATACTTGAAAACTTTTGTCACGCTCAGCTTTTTGGTAGCTTATATATCATCTGGTGTGGCATATTCCATAGTCTTTATGAACATCTTCTCAGATGTGGGACCAATAAATCACTTTCTCTACAAGCATTTTGGAATAACTATACCGTGGCTGACAAGCCCGCAGCTAGCTATGCTAACCATAGCGCTCATGGTTACATGGAAATTCATAGGATATTACGGGCTTATATTGTATTCTGGACTTCAAGCGATACCAAAATCGCTCTATGAAGCAGCAGAGCTTGATGGTGCAAACAATTGGATCAAATTCTGGAAGATAACAGTTCCATTGATAAATCCCGCTATAGTAACTGTCCTTGTTCTCTCGATAAACCTATCGTTTGGCATATTTACAGAACCTTACATGATTACCGGTGGTGGCCCCATGAACAAAACAATGACATTCATGATGTATATGTATGAAACAGCCTTTCAGAGGATCAGACCAAGCTATGCAACAGCTTTTGCGATAGTCACTGCACTCATTAATTACGGGCTGATAATAGTAGTTAGAAAGGCCGTTGAAAGAGAGGTGAGTGTAGTGTGAAAAAAGCGAAGGAAGTAATTTTTCATTCTGTTATGATTTTTCTTGCTATTTTGTGGATATATCCGTACTTTTGGATGTTCCTAACATCTTTTAAATTACCGGAAGAGATGTTCACAAGATTCTGGCCCACCAGATTGACTCTCGAACACTACAATTTTATCTTTCATATGTCAAAAAAGCTTCAAAGACCTTTTGTAAGAGCATTTCTGAACAGTGTATTCATATCGACTATCGTAACCTTCTCGGTGATCATTACCGCTGCAATAATTGCCTACCCTTTGGCTAAACTTAGAATCAAAGGAAGAAACGCTGTTTTCAACTTTATAATATTTCAGATGCTTTTTCCCGGATTCATGTTCATAATCCCTCTTTTTGTCTTAGTGAAAAATCTCGGTCTTTTGAATACATATAGAGCTATGATCCTTCCGTACTTAATGAGCGCGTGGGCAGTTTTCATGATGATACAGTCTTACAAGTCCATACCCAAAGATTACATAGAAGCCGCGAAAATAGATGGAGCCAATGTGCTCTGGATAATATTCAAAGTAATGGTGCCGCTCGCAAGGGGAACAGTGGCAATAGTGGGACTCTTTACTTTCAATGGGATATGGGATAACTTCATGTGGCCTCTCATCGTGGTTAAAGACTACAACAAGATGCCTTTGTCCGTTCTTCTCGCTACCTTCAACCATGAATACGCCAGTTATGTCGGACCACTTTTAGCGGGAGCTGTTCTTCAGACTATACCTATGGTATTGATATTTGTTATATTCAGAAAGCATTTTCTGCAAGGTATATCTATGTCGTTCAAATAAGGAGGTGTTCTACTTGAGATTGGAGAGATGTCAATTCAATCCGCTGTTGTCTCCAAATCCGGATAGAATCTGGGAGAACAAGTTCGTCTTTAATCCTGCTGTGGTTTACGATGGAGATCTCTTTCATATGGTTTACAGGGCTCAGGGAAGTGATATGGTATCGCGACTCGGATACGCGGTAAGTGCAGACGGGATACATTTCAACAGACTAGAGGAGCCAGTCTTTTCACCTGAAACTGATGATGAGTTATACGGTGTGGAAGATCCAAGGATAACCCTAATAGACGGTTGGTACTATATGCTATATACGGCATATTCGCCTTATGGAACAAGAGTCAGTCTTGCAAGAACGAAGAATTTCATAACTTGGGAAAGATTCGGGGTAGTTATACCGGATGTGGATAACAAAGACGCAGCACTTTTTCCAGAGAAAATCAGTGGAAAGTATGTAATGCTTCATAGAATACATCCCGACATATGGCTTGCTTTTTCCGATGATCTCATTCATTGGGATGATTTCGTTAAGATCGCATCACCTCGAAATGACATGTGGGATGACTTGAAAATAGGCGCTGGAGCTCCTCCAATAAAGACAGAGTATGGTTGGCTTCTTCTGTACCATGGGGTTAAGAAGAAAAGAAGGCCAATCTACATGCTTGGATTTATGCTTCTTGACTTAGAAGATCCAAGGAAGGTTTTGAAGAGGTCAGACGAGCCGATACTCAAGCCTGAACTTCCCTGGGAAAAATTCGGCGGGGTTCCAAATGTGGTGTTCTCAGATGCTATGATTGAGTTTGAGGAAGAGTACTATGTGTACTACGGAGCCGCGGATAATCACATAGCTTTGGCAAAGATTTCAAAAGAGGAGGTTTATAAATGGATAAAAGAATAGAAGTTTTAGAGAGATTTATATTCGATAAGATGAGCGAGACGAAACTTCCAAGCCTTTCGATAGCTATTGTAAAAAGGGGAAAGGTGATCTATTCGAGGGCTTTTGGATACGCCGATATAGAATCGAAAAAACCGGCGGATGAGGAGACGCTTTATGGAATAGGATCCGTGAGTAAATCATTTACTTGCCTTTCAATTATGAAATTACAGGAGCTTGGAAAGCTCTCAGTCGATGATCCTGTTTCAAAGTACCTTCCGATCGATCTGGAGGTGACGATATCACAACTTATGTCTCACTCTTCTGGAATTCCAGGACTTGGATACGCAGAGGCTCTCATAAGAGAGCAGATATCTCCAGCCAAGTTCTGGCTTCCAATAGCAGAAAAAGAAGATTTGCTCATCTTTATGAAAGATGTGAAAGATTGGCATCTTTTCGAATCTGGAAAAAGGTGGTTCTATTTAAATGAAGGATATGAGCTTTTAGAGATGGTTGTGGAGAAAGTGAGCGGTGTGGACTTTAAGACATTCATTAGAGAAGTTATTTTCGAGCCTCTGGATTTGAAATGCTCTTTTCTTGAAGATCAAAATGAAAGGCTTGCATCTCCATACTATCCAAGTGAAGGAATCATAAAAAAGTCCAGTCTTCCAGGAGGTCCAATGAACGGAGCCGGGGGCATAGCGTGTTCGGCGAAAGACCTGTCCCTTTACGGATACATGTACGCATCGAAAAATGAGAGAGTCGTTTCTAAAAAGAGCTTGATGGAAATGGAGAAAGCTCGCGTGAGAATACCACACGAAATACCCTATGGCGACCACTACTACGGCTACGGGCTTATGACAATTAGCGATTTCTTTGGAAAGAAGCTAGTAGAACACGGAGGATCTGTTCTAGTTTACACCGCAGAGATGCTCTACTCAACAGAAGATGATGTGTCGATAGCAGTCCTTGCAAACTCAAGTGGGTATTCCATGAAAAATATTGCTCTCTATGCGCTTGCAACATTAGTTGATATAGACCTGGAGGAGTTACCTTTTGTAAAAAGAGATAAGATTTATTCAAAATTCGAAGGGGAATATAAAACTTACAAATCCACCATAAAAGCTAAGGTATCAAGGCAGGGAGATTTTCTGAAAATTATCATGTTTGAAGATTTAGAGCCTTATGAAGTTATACTCGTCCCGGAAAAGCTTGAAGAAAATTCCTCCGTATTTTACACGCTAACCTCAGATTCCAAACTTCCCGTGTATTTTGAAACGCATAACGGAAAGACTATCATGATATACGAAAGGTACGTTTTTGAAAAAAGTTAGATGGCTGCTGTGCTTCTACGATTGCACTTTTCATATCTTGTCGTGCTGAAGTTATCCTAAATCTATCGCCTCTCAAGAGTGCCTATCGCTTCTAAAAGAGACAAACTATCTCGACAGGATTTCTTGTTTTGTGATGCCGGAAGAGCCTTACTTTAAGGCTCGTTATTTGTTTTGAGCACCGTATTTCGGCACGATTTTCTTGTGGGGTTTCTCTTAGAGAAGCGCACAATGCTGATAAGTCTGGATTTACTATTGTCGTAAAATTGACATTTTACGACATCATTTAAAATCAATGCGAAAACTCTCCATAGAGCGAGAAAACAGAGCGAAATCAGCGTTGTAAAAAGAATCTTCTGAGGAAAATTTCTGGCATCAAGAGATTTCCCCCTGGTTTATGGCGTGAGAGCCTTGATATAATCGTTTTGGATACCGCTCTTGTAGAGCCTCTCGAATGGGCTTGATTAAAAGCGTCTCAGATTGTTTTTTCAGCTTTCTTTAGAGACTAATTAGAGAGAGAAGAAAAGCGTTATCAAACAAAAGAGACCCCTTAAGATAGGGGTCTCTTTTCTGGTAGCGGGGGTGGGATTTGAACCCACGACCTTTGGGTTATGAGCCCAACGAGCTACCGGACTGCTCCACCCCGCATCGGCGTTGTGTATTATAACCCCCTTTTTTGAAGAGTTCAAGATATCAGGGAATTTGTTCGATAGGTATACTACGCTAGGAGGGAAATAGCCAATGTGGATTTTATATCTTTCGATAACTCTCTTTGCTTTTTCATCGATAGAGGTTTTTTCAAAACCTTTAATGGGGATCATTGATCCTTTTCTCTTGACTTTCCTGCGTTTTTTGATAGGAGGTTCTCTTCTGATATCGATAGTTATCATAAGGCGGAAAAGAATAGATCCAAAGGATATACTATCGCTCACTATGATAGGTTCCTTGAATTCCGTTGTTTCAATGACGCTTCTTCAGCTATCTGTGAAATACTCCAATGCTTCGACAGCTGCAACACTTGTTGCTTCTAATCCCATATTTGTTCTTTTAATCCTTGCCTTTTTTAAAACGCCCATATCAAAGCGGAAAATTCTCTCCATATTTTTGGGCTTTCTGGGAATCTGGATTATCTCCATAGGCAAGGTAAAAGGTGATAGCACACTTGGGATATTACTTGGCATCGGTGCGTCGTTCACATTCGCCCTTTACACAATTTCTCTAAGGAAATACTCTTTTAAATACTCTCCTCTCGTGTCAACCGCGTATTCCTCTTTCTTGTCTTCACTGGTATATGGAGCTTTGCTCGCAATTTTTGGAGATATAGAAATTCCTAGCCTTTCTTTCGTTCAATGGATCGATGTAATTTACCTTGGAGTTGTTGTCACCGGAATAGCCTATCTAACCTTCTTTGAAGCTATAAAGATAGTGGGGGCTCTTAAAGCAAGCATGGTGTTCTTCTTGAAGCCTGTCGTCGCTACATTGATGGCAGTTCTGATATTGGGAGAGAGTCTCACCTGGATTAAAGTAGTCGGGACTGCGATAGTGATAATTTCTCTTATGATTTAGATTCGTTCTGTCTCCAGACTTCGTACATGATTATTCCAGCGCTCACAGCGACATTTAAAGACTCTACCCCGTTTTTCATTGGTATAGATATCACACCATCGCACTTCTCAAGAACGAGCCTTCTTATGCCTTTTCCTTCATTTCCAAAAACTATCCCAACGGGTTTCTTAAGGTCCATTTTGTAATAAGTTTTTCCACCAGCTGATGCCGCATACACCCAAACGCCATGATCCTTCAGGAGATCCACAGTTCGTGCCATATTTGTCACGGTGACTATTGGAATCCTGAAGACATATCCTGCGGAGACTTTTACAACGGCCGGTGTAACTTTCACCGATCTGTCTTTTGGAATGACAATAAAATCAGCTCCAGATGCAACCGCAGTTCTGATTATCGCACCAAAATTATGGGGATCTTGAATTCTATCCAGAAGAAGAACAAACGGATTTTCGAACTTCTCGAGGGCACCGTGGATATCCCAATATGAAAATTCTTCAAGATCGATGACGACTCCTTGAGACTTCTCTCCGTTTACGAGATTATCGGCCTTCTTTTTACTGACGAATTTGTATGGAATACCGGCGTTTTTCACTCTCTCGATCAGTTTGAGAAACTCCCCGGAAGGGTTTTCAAGCTCTGCAAAGTAGACCTTTTTTATTTTCATCTTGGAATCGAGTGCTTCCTTTAGTATCTTCCTCCCGTATATCCTCACGCTTTTTCCCTCCAGATCAATTTGAAAGTACTTCCCTTTCCCAAGGTGCTTTCGACTTCTACTTTCATCCCCATTTTCTCTGCAAGTTCCTTTACAACAGAAAGACCTATACCGTGTCCCTCCCTCCTTCTGTCTCTTGATCTGTCTATTCTATAAAACTTGTCAAAGATCTTGTCTATCTCGCTTTCTGGTATTCCCTCTCCTTTATCAATGACTTTCAGACAATCTTTCTCTATCACTACTTTCACATCATCGTTTGAGTATTTTAAAGCGTTGTCAATGAGATTTCTCAATACTATCTTCAAATAATCGCCGTTTGCCATAACTTTGGTATCTCCCACGATTTCTATTCTTCTCCCTGAATAATTTTTCTCAAGATCTCTCACCACATCTATGACAATTTCTCTTACATCTATTTCTTCTTTTTTGAAAGGTGACTCTTTCGAGAGATCCAGGAGGTTGTCTATTATGTTTCTCATTTCATCTATGGACTTTTCTATCTCATCTACGGACTCTTTAAATAGTTCTTCATCCTTCTTTCCCCACCTTTTCAAAACTCCGATAAAACCTTTCATAGAAGATAAGGGATTCTTAAGCTCATGCGAAACATCATGAACAAACCTCTCTTGAGCTCTGTAAGCTCTTTCCAATCTATCTAGCATGCTATTCAACTCTTTAACGAGTTCGTCTATTTCATCTCCAGATCTGGAGGATTCCAACCTTCTCTCTAGACTTGATGCACTTATGCTCTTTATATCTTTCAGTATCCTTCTGAGGGGTGATAAAAAGAAATTCGCCATCACCAAAGATGTGAAGAAGGAAGCCGCAATTCCAAGAAGTGAGAATGATATAAGCTTTCTTGACATTGCCTGTATTCCTCTTATAGCGGGTGTTGCATAAGAGGCTGCGAAAATCTCTTTCAGGCCTATTTTCACACTTACACCTATGTAATATTCTCCATCTACATTGTATATGCCATCTCTGTATGGAATCTTCCCAGAAATACCGAACGGATCCGATATAACCCTTCCGTTGAAGGCCAGGAACAGTTTCTTAGCACCGGGGTATATTCCTCGTCTTGCATATACTCGAACAACGGAAAGTATGTGTCTTTTATGGGAATCTATAAGAGATTTTTTCATCGTCTCATATAGCGTGAAAACCATGCTAAGGGTTACAAGGGAGACAATTAAAGTGCTGAAAAGAGTCAGCTTCCAAGTTATCTTCATACCGATCACCAAGATGTAGAATATCACGGGTGGTGGTGAAAATAGAACACGGTGTTGAAAAGTATTTGGAATATTTGAAAAATGTCAAGAGAAGAAGTGATGGAACGATAAAGCAGTACAAATCCATACTGAAAAATTTCGAAAAATTCCCTCTCAGTGAAGAGGGATTTCATGAGTATTTAAGGTCAATTTCAAAGAATTCACCAAGGACTCAGCAGTTGAAAATAGTTGCTGTTAAGGGATATCTCAATTGGCTTTATGACAGGGGAAAAATCGAAGGAAAACGATTTTGGCTTGAAGCGGAACCACCGAAGGAGAAAGCGCTTCCGCATTATCTGACAATGGAAGAACTCAGGAGATTTTTCGGTGTTATAGATGATCCTTATTTCAGATCGATATTTAGGCTGCTTGTAAACACAGGTATGAGAATTTCTGAGCTCTACAATATGAAAAGTTCTGACATCACTTTCACAGGTGATAGAGCAAGAATAAGAATACGCGGAAAAGGATCTAAAGAGCGAGTAGTTCAAGTGAAAAGAAAAATCGCCGAAGAAGCCATAGAAAACGGCGTTTTCGAGAAAAAAGTGAGTATTAGAACCATACAAAGAAGGATGAAAAAATACCTAAAGATTGCCGGAATAAACAAAAAACTCACTCCACACAGCTTAAGACATACATTTGCAATAATTCTCATGGAAAATGGTGTTCCTCTAAATAGAATACAAGCTATTTTGGGGCACGAGTCTATTGCTACTACATCGATTTACTTAAAGCTGTTAGCAGAGGGTGAAAGCTTGCCAGAGATAATATAAAAAGCATATGATCATATTTATGATCATGAACATTATAATTGCTTTGTAAAAAGTAATTTGGAGGTGTATCATGTATACGATC
>WGAO01000012.1 GCA_015489065.1 Thermotogaceae bacterium
TGAGCGACATCTCCATGGCTCCTTTCTGCTTGATAGGGATAACCGCTCCGAATAACCTGACATCTATGCATTTATCTATGGCATCATCGGTAGTTTTTATATCGAGCTCTTTCGCTCTGGAATCCGGAGCTACGGCGTCACCGCTCACCCAGAGCTCTTCGTTGCGGTATTCTTTAAGGTAGTCGCGAATCGTTCTTTTTAGGCGTACATCGGTCACTATAAGCGTGTCAGTGACTTCATCCATTCTTGGTTTATTCTCATCGAGCGGATCACCATTCGGATTAGCCCATTTGACATCGTAAAGGAACAAAAGTTCACTCCTTTTCATCTTCATACCTCCTTCTGAATATTTTCTCGCGCATAGCCATTCCAACGCTGAAGACGAAGTTGAGATCTTCAAGATCCGCTTTCCAGTCTCCAGCTTTCAGGAAATTCTCCGCAGCCTGCTCTGCTACCTTGTTAAAGTTCTCATCTTCTATTCCGTATTGAATAGCCTTTGCTTTGATCTCTTTGAAGATTTCCTTTACATCTCTTTCCCTCATTTTGAGCCCTTTAAGTTTCTTCGCAAACGGAGTGGAATTTCTCTCGCGCTGCTGGTATCTCATTATGTACGCAGCCATCGCGCCAGTTAAGAACACGGCTTTTTTCCAGGGCTCGTCAAAGAAACTTCCGTAATTGTCTATATCCATATCTTCACCTCCTTTTAAAACACCTATTCTCTTGAGGTATTTGTAAACTGCAAGAGCATTGCGACCTTTTATGGAGATCCATTTCAAAATGTCACTCTCTTTGAAGACTTCTTTTAGAGAATCCATGATGTGTGGCAAGAGCACAAACTTTGAGTAAATCGATCCTGTGTAGATGCACCTAACAAGCTCGTAGAACGCTTTGCTAGCTTTCTTGCCCTTGAAAAACGATCTCATCACCGCTAGTGTGGGATCGATTCCAATCGTTTTTTCGACGCTCGCGCCCTCGCTGACGATCTTTGATAGTCTCGATGGAGAGATTTCACTTATCGAAAGCATAATCTTTTCCGCTTGATTTTCAAAATGCAAAACTACGAAATCATAGCTCAGACTCTCTTCTTCTTTGAGGCGCTCTTCTATTATTCTTTCAGATTTTCCAAAATATCTGAGTTCTTGTCTTGAGTAGATGTCCTTTTCCATCCTCTCGAATGTGATCACAATTCTCTTTACGGCTTTCTCATCCCCAGATGGAATTATCCACAGATTGTCTCCAAAGAACTTGAACGAGAGCTTTTCATCTATCAACCTTCTGCCGTATTCTAGATCAATTCTGCAATCTTCGCAGATGCTCAAAACCCCTGAAGCATCTCCAGAAAGATAAGGAGTGAATCCAGGCTTGTCAAACGAAGCAAATTTGAAAATTTCGTTTAAGACCGGAAATGACGGGACTTCTCTGCCGCAGAGGAAACATCTATTGAATTCTTTCTTTCCCTTGACAGAAAGGTTCCTCTTCAAGAATATCTGCCTTATTTCTTCAATATCGGCTGGGAACTTTTCCTCACCGTTTTTTCTGATTATTAAAACGAGGATGGAGTTGCTCAAATCGCCCTTAGCTTTGAGATCGTTTACTATGGATTCTTTGGCGCTTTTCAATATCTCGTATATATTCCTTGTGAGGTCATCATCGAAGAACCTCAAGAGTTTGTCAAGCGTCCTTTCAATTTTCTCCTCTTTACTTGGAAGATTAATAGCAGGAGCATAGCTTATATTTTGATTTCCCATGGTGTTTCGAAACAAGATTTTTTGGGCTTTTTCCTTTGAGATTTCAATTGTTTTCAATCCTTCATACGCTTTTTCATCGAGATTGATTACCACGGCGTATCCTGAATTTCTGCTAGGAAATTTGGCAAGCTTCAGATAGTTCGGAGATCCGTCATCGAAAATCTTAGAGATTTCGTAAACTTTCTCTATCAACTTTTTCACCTCCTTTCTTTTATGAATACGGATTTTTAGATGGTATGCATTTCACAGATCCACAGCGCTGATGAAGGGTACTGGAGTTATCGAAACACCTTTGATGAAATCTACTTCTATAATGTAGCAAATATCCCCACAATATGAAAATTTCACAGGTTCGCAATCTCTAAGCTTCACATCTATCGGTTTGATCTTACCGTGATCGTAGATCACGAACTTTGGATAGTTGCATCTCAATTCTTCAGACTCCGATTCTTCAGAAATGAATGTTCCTTTTTGAAGAATTCCAAAATCTTTACTGCCAACGATAAATTTGTCATACTCAGTCGATTTGAGTATTTCCCAGTACCTCTCCCAATCGAGAAGTAGATCTTTATTAGAGAATTCCAACATCTTGGCTACGTCCCCTTCTGATCCAATTGTGTACGCTATCCCCACGGGGTTTAAGATACGTATCTTAAATGTGGGTGTAACTATTTCGATTTCGTCTGGAGAGATATCGTAAACTTTTGCTTTGCGCAGGAGCTCGAGACATCTATGACATTTCTCGTTTTCACAGTTTACATTTAGATTCCCGAATTTTATATCTTTTATGATATCTTCTATAAAGAAATTTATGGGAGTACTTCCGTCGTAGGATTCATATATGATTTGGTAAAGAAGTGAACAGTTTGGGAAGGGAATGCTCGACTTGAAATGACATTCCACATCTTTTATAAGCCCTTTTACTGTAAGAATTCCGTCATCTACTAAGAGTTTTCCGTTTTTGGAAAGTCTGATGAGTTTGGAAACTTCAGATCGAGGGGCTATAACGAGATTCTCCATGCCCTTTTCTGGGGCATAGCAAATCTGGACGAGCTCGCCTTTCATGCGAACACCTCCTTATAAATTTAATGGAAATACCTGAATTTCGAAATGAACGGGAATTTTTAGATGGAGTTTATTTGGCTTCTATACATCCAAATCCTTGTGATGTTCTTTCACCTATTCCGCTGTAGTATATGAACTTTACGAGCTGCAGGTCTCCTTCGATTTCGAAGGGGAAGATGTGACCCCTTATCTTGGTTCCCTTTATATCGACAAGTTTGCTCGTTCTTTTGAACTCGATGTATTTCACATCCGGCTTTATGGAAAGCTCTTCACCACATCGCGTATAGATCTTGCATTTTTTCAATGCGTTTTCTCTAAGTCTTTTAAAGAACTCCTCATCTCTTGGCGAAAGGAACTCATGATATATCTTATCGTTCTTTCTGACGCCTCTGCTTATGACTATTGGCGAGAGTGCGATCATTTTTTCGCGACTCTTGATATTTCTCTGAAAAGCTCTCATTTCTTCTATTTCAAAAACAGCAGATGCTATCTTGATCTTTTCGGTGTTGATCATGGAAAAGCTAAGATGATCTATTAAATCATCTTCCCAGGAAGAGAAAGTTATTCTGAGGATTGAGGACTCATCGTAAATTATCCCGTCTTTGGTAGCTTTGATGGGCTTTCCCCTTATCCACGAAAAGCAAAAAGGTTTTGGAGATTCCAAAGAGTGAAGATCTTTGGCGAGCTTTTCATCAGACATCGACAGGAACTTATAGAAAAGCCCCATGAGATGATGTTGGTAGTTAAACGGAACGGTGACTCTACTGATGGGCCTAAGTTTTATCTCCATTCTCAGTGCCAATACATCCACCCCGCTTTGGCGAGTTCCAAAAATAATGTATACACTTTCCTACAAATTTTCTTTCAGAATTCCTTCGATCTTCTCAGATAGAACCTCATAAAATTTCTGAGAGCTTTCACACTCGGTAAGGATCTTCAACCGGATGTTTCCTCTGCTTCCAGATAATAGAAGCTCTATGTAAGTCTTCGAACTTTCGCTGATCACCTTGACTCTGTTTCTCTCCGCTGTGTATTTCTCGCCACTTCCGTGAACAATCACCTTGCTCACCGGTTTGAGAGATAGAATTTTGTCAACAACTGTTTTGTAGCGATTGAGAGTCTTTTTAGCGTGCTCCTCTTTTCCCGATATTTCAAGGCTTCCGCTGGAGTGGAAGAACTTGAGCTTTTCGATATCCTCATAGTCAATCTCCGCACTTTCGAGATACACCTGTCCCATAGGGCTGAGAACGTATATTCCCTCTACATCGTCTATGAAAATTTTCAAATCTTCCGGAACTTCTGCAAAGCTTTTCCAGCCGCGATACTTCAAGAAATCCTTTTTTAGTACTCCATCACTCGCGCAGTCAAGTCTTAGGAACACGTCGAGGTATTCTTTGACTACGTCTGTGGATATTTTCAAAGGTATAGGAACGATCTCGATTATGTGGTTAAACCTTTCAAATCTGTAGTAAACCGGCATTTTGAGAGCCTGGCCAAGGACCGTTGCAAGTGCTATTTGGGCTTTATATCCACCTGTTGCATTCACTGCGACGAAATCTTTGCTGTTTCTGTATATCTCAGCCATCATTTTAACGACATTTCTAAGGCCTTTCGCTTTGAACTCACCTGGGTTTTTGTCGCTGAGTTTCTCTATCTTTCTCACCTCAGCGTAAGAGAATGTGTAGCCAAAAGGATTATCCTTCCAGAACCTTTTCAACACCTCTCCGATGAATTCACCCTCAGGTGTGTCTGAGATAAGAAGATATACATTGTCAAAATATGGAAGCCTTTTGCTCTCAAGAAGGCTTACGGTGGAATTTATCTCTGCTCCGAAAGATCCGTTGTTCAATGGGTCTTCGAGGTTCCTTAAGAAATTGACAGCTTTTTCAACATCTTTGTCTTGAACAACATCTTTTGGAAGATTCCTCAAAAGGCTAGCACCAACGGTAACCATAAGAGTGCTCATGTCATCCCTCCCATATTTCCTTTGATTTTCTTCAGTTGATTTTTCCACTTTGGGTTTTCGATGAAATTTTTAGAAACCTTGTTATTTGAGAAATTCCGGTCTTTTCTGAATTCTTTGGATGATTTGTTCATTTGTTTTTGATTTCCCTTAGGTTTCTGGTTCTTATCTTTACCTTTTTGACTTTGAAGAATCTTCACGATTTTCCTTCCATGTCCCATAAGTTTTACGAAATCTTTTTTACTTATCTGACCTTCTTTCAACTTTGCAACCCAAATATTGTATACATCCCTTGCAACTGAATAAGCTTTCTCTTCACCGCCCGTTAAAAACCTTTCAAAATTTACCCTGAAAAGTTCTTCAACTTCATCCTCCATGCTGTTTTTGTACAAAGAGGCTATCCTGGAGAAAAGGTTGGATAGCGTGCTCAGTGATGTTCCTCGAATTCTATTTTTCAGATGTTCTTTAAAATCTTTCAATATCTGTTCGTTCATAATCTCACCCCGCATCCGGTCTCACTTGCAAATTTCTTGGCTTCTCTTAACAACTCGCTATTCGCTTTATTCCAATCTATGTTTCCAATCGGATCTATTTTGACTCTTCCGAGTCCTTGCTCTTTTCCTCTTCCGATGTTTATGTAAAACGGAACGTTCGGATTTGCTCCAACGGTTGTCAGCAGATTTGTTATATCACTTCCGTCAAGCCCAACGGTTATGATTTCGGTTTCAAAAATGGTCTCCTTTCTGATAACCTCGGCGGTTAAGTACCTTCCTCTAAAAACGTTGTGATCATGCTTACAA
>WGAO01000013.1 GCA_015489065.1 Thermotogaceae bacterium
ATGTAGAATCCTTTCATATCCTCACCGAGGTAATTCCCTCCGAGAACGAGCTTTCCCTCTTTCTTTCCTATTTCTATGTATCCCATTATCTTCTGAACGGCAGCGTTGTTTATAACGGGGCCAAACCAGTTTTCTTTCTCGACAGGATCTCCCATCTTTATTTGTTTTGTCTTTTCTATTACAAGGTCCAAAACTTTGTCGTATACATCCTCAACTACGATCGCTCTACTACCAGCGGAACATTTCTGGCCCTGGAATCCGTAAGCCGAGACGACTATACCCTGCGCTGCAGCTTCAAGGTCAGCAGTTTCATCGACGACAACCGCGTCTTTTCCTCCCATTTCCAGTATTACTCTCTTTATCCATATCTGCCCCTTTTGGTGTTTTGCTGCGATTTGATTTATTCTGAGCCCAACATCTTTCGATCCTGTGAAAGCTATGAACCTCGTGTCTTTGTGAGATACGAGATAATCACCAACCTCTGCACCGCTTCCAGGAAGGAAGTTTATAACTCCTTCAGGAAGGCCTGCTTCCATCATTATTTCGTAGAATTTGTATCCTATCACCGGAGAATCTGATGCTGGTTTTAAAACGACTGTGTTTCCCGTGACGATCGATGCAAGGGTCATGCCTCCGAGTATCGCGAGCGGGAAATTCCACGGCGGTATTACTACACCCACTCCGAGTGGTATGTATCTGTACTCATTTCTCTCACCTGGTATCTGATGGACTGGCTGGCCCTGAGAGTACTTGAGCATCTGGCGGGCGTAATACTCTAAATAGTCTATTGTTTCTGCGACATCTGCCCAAGCTTCAACCCAGTTCTTTCCGACTTCTTTGATCATCCATGCGGATAGCTCGTAAACTCTCTCTTTCATGATTTTCGAAGCTTTCAGAAGCACCTCGGCCCTTTTCCAGGCTGGCCACTTTTTCCACTCTTTAAAAGTTTTCCAAGCAGTTTCTAGGGCTTTCTCAGCCAGCTCTCTATCAGCTTTTGAAACAACTCCAACTATTTCGTCATATCTCGCCGGATTTATAGATTTTATCTTTCTGTCTGTGTGATATTCTTTTCCTCCAATAACTATTGGGTATTCTTTTCCAAGCTCTGATTCAACTTTGGATAGTGCTTCTTTCATTTTCTTTTCATCTTCCGGATCTGAAAAATCGATTATTGGGAAGTTCTCAAACGGTTTTATAGTGGTGTACTCAAAATCTATCATATCTATCCCTCCCTTTTGTTTTGTTGCCTAAAAAGGATTTTATCAATTTTCTATCTTCTCCACCTAAATCGATATCAATCTAAAACTCCAAGTGATAGAATCACAGATTGGGAGGGAGAATCATGAGCGAGAAATGGGAAAAGGTCGCCGAAGTAAGAGAGTACGAGGCGGAAATTATAAAGAGTGCTCTGCAGGAGAAATCCATACCGGTTTTAGTAAGGCCGGTTGATTATGCCATACCCGCGATATTTGGATCGGGTGGTATAGTTGAGGTGCTTGTCCCAAAGGACGAAGTCGAGAATGTCAAGAAAATTTTATCTGAACTAGAGGAGGGATAGAGAATGGGAAAGAGAACACCGCTCTATGAAGAACACCTGAGGCTCAAAGCCAAGATGGTTGATTTTGCGGGGTGGGATATGCCCATCCAGTATACCTCAATAATAGAGGAAACGAAAACTGTGAGAAACAGTGTGGGACTCTTCGATGTTTCTCATATGGGGGAAATATACATCGAAGGTCCGGATGCAGTAAAATTTGTTAACTACATCATAACGAACGATTTTGGTTCTATAAAGTTCGGAGATGCCGTTTATTCACCGATGTGCAAGGAAGACGGCGGGATAATAGACGACCTTATAGCCTACAAGATAAGCAGGGAAAAAGCTCTACTTGTGGTAAATGCTTCCAATAAAGATAAAGATTACGAGTGGATGAAGAAACAATCCGAAAAATTCGATGTGGAAGTTATTGACAGGTCGGACGAGAAGGCTCTTGTAGCCCTCCAAGGTCCTAAAGCCGAGGAGCTTCTTCAGAAGCTAGCTGATGTTAAGCTCAGTGAAATAGGATTTTATCAGTTCACCGAAGGGAGAGTCAGGGGAATAAAAGCTCAGATATCGAGAACTGGCTACACAGGTGAGGATGGGTTCGAGATAATGGTGGATTCAGAAGCGGCTGTTCCTCTCTGGAGAAGCCTTCTTGAATATGGAAGTGAGTACGGTATAAAACCAGCTGGTCTTGGGGCGAGGGATCTTCTGAGGCTTGAAGCTTCGTATCTTCTTTATGGAAATGACATGGATGAATCAACGAACCCAATAGAAGCTGGTATCTCTTGGGCTGTGAAATTTGATAAAGGTGATTTCATTGGAAGGGAAGCTCTCCTTAAGGTCAAGGAAGAAAAGCCAAAGAGAAAACTCGTTGGAATGATCCTTGAAGGTAGAAACATAGCAAGACATGGCTACAAAATTTTCAAAGATGGTGAAGTAGTCGGATTCATAACAAGTGGAGGATACTCTCCAACTCTTGAAAAATCGATAGCGCTTGGTTATGTAAACAAACCACACAATAAGAGAGGAACAGAGCTTGATGTGCAGATAAGGAAAAAGATGGTAAAAGCGGAAGTTGTAAAACTCCCCTTCTACAGAGGAAGTGTGAAAAGTAAGAAGTGAATCTTTTCGAGTTCGATGAGACCTACAGAAGGAAGTACGGGAGGATAGCGGGACTTGACGAAGCTGGTAGGGGCCCCATAGCGGGGCCCGTTGTTGCTTCTGCTGTAATCTTAGAAGTTCCGATAGATGGAGTTAACGATTCCAAGAAGCTTTCTCCAAAGAAAAGGGAAGAGCTCTTCACAAAGATATTGCAGTTCGGAGATGTCGGCATTGGCATAGCTACACCTTCAGAAATTGATGAGATGAACATACTCAATGCGACGAAGTTAGCTATGGAAAGGGCGCTTGAAAGTCTCAATTATGATGTAGACTTTGTCCTCGTAGATGGAAAACACCTGAATCTTTCAAAAGCGGGGGAATGTATAGTTAGAGGAGATTCCAAGAGTATGAGCATTGCGGCTGCTTCAATAGTTGCGAAAGTTATAAGAGACAGGATAATGAGTGCATACTCTAGGATCTTTCAAGAGTATGGTTTTGGGCATAACTTCGGATATCCAACGCCTGATCACAAATCATCTGTGAAGATGTTTGGCCCAACGACTTTTCACAGGCTGACATTTTCAGGGGTTATAGAAAATCTAGATGAGAGGATTCTGGAGGACTGGAGGAGATCTGGGAGGATCAGCTTTGAGAGGTACAGAGCGGTTCTCAAGAAGTATCAAAAGCTTTTCAAGCAGCAAAGACTCGTCTAAATTAAGGGTGTAAAATACACCTTCGAGGAGGTGGATTGATGTTTGTTATTTCCAATTTGATATATGCCATAGCTCTTGTTTTGAGAATAATCATATCTTTGGAATCCTTTTGTATAATCGTTTCTGCTATTCTAAGTTGGATCCCACTTCGTGGAAGTTTTTCCTACTTTTGTTACTCCATGGCAGAACTTATCAACAGACCTGTTAGAAAGCTCATACCACCTCTTGGTCCGATTGATATCGCTCCTGTGGTTTCGATACTCATTCTGATATTTACAGATGCCTTTGTAGTGAGAAGTCTTTTCGATCTTGCGGAGGTGCTGAGATGAAATTTGCCATATGTTTTAGAAGAAGCAGAGAAGAGAGCGCAAAGAGGATAAGAAAGATACTAGAGGAGATAGGCGAGATAACGCAGTTCATAGATGTTTGGAATTTCAAAAGGCCTGACGCGGATCTTTCGGTTGCTATAGGTGGAGATGGAACAGTTATAAAATGTGCGAAAGCTGTTCAAGACTCATCTCCCATAGTTGGCATAAAGGCGGGAAGGCTGGGATTTCTCAGCTCCTATACGTTGGACGATTTGGAAGAGTTCATCGAAGATCTAAGAGCTGGCGCATTCAAAGAGGAAAAGAGGAATATGATAGAGGTTCAGGTCAACGGGGAAGCAAGCCTTGCCCTCAACGATGTGGTGCTCCAGAAAGATGTTGATGGGAGGATGCTGGAGATCGAGGTGTCTGTGGGTGGGGAATCTCCTATGTGGTTTTTTGCCGATGGTCTTATAATATCCACTCCGACCGGTTCGACTGCTTACAACCTGTCTGCTGGAGGACCTGTGGTTTATCCTTTTGCAGATACCATACAGATAACGCCGATTCTACCTCATTTTCTATTTAACAGAGCGGTGGTTGTTCCGTCTTATAAAGAGATATTTGTGTCAACTGATTTTTCCCCAAACCTTCTCGTTGATGGTAAAAACATAGGAAAGTTCAAGAGGATAACTGTAAAAAAATCCGATAAATTCGTGAAAATAATCAGGTCCCCAAAATCAGATTTCTTCAAAATAGTTAAGGAGAGGATTGGCTTCGGCAGGAGATTGATATGAAGATACTCTTCAAGTACATAAGTAAGCTTTTTTTTGGGCCGTTTTTGATAGGGTTAAGCGGTTTTATAGTGTTTGTCAGTGTGGAGCTTCTGTATCAACTTTCCAACATAATCGTCAGAAACAGGGTAGGTATAGAGAAGCTCTTCGTTCTTATATATTACAACCTTCCAAGTTTTGCCGCAGACGGGATACCGGTTGGTGTTCTCTTAGCTATATTCTGGACGATATCATCCTTATCTCAGCGAAGAGAACTCATGGCCTTTCAAGTTCATGGGATATCCCTCAAAAATCTGTTTTTCCCATTTCTCATTTTGTCAGCTTTTCTAAGTATATTCGTCTATCTTCTGAACGATTTTGTTGTGCCAAATTACTATATGAAGGCTGAGAGGTACATGGGAGAGCAGATATTCAAAAGACCCAAAGTTGAAGATTACATAGTTTCGGAATCCGTTGTCAGATATCAAGACAAGTTTATATATGTTGGAGAATATGACAGGAAGCATGAAGTGATGAAAAATGTAATGATAATTGATTACTCTGGAAATAGCGAAAAGGTAATGACAGCTGAAAAGGTCTACAAGGAAGGAAAAAGCTGGTATTTGGAGAACGGAAGACTGTACATAGTTGATCAGAAGGGCATGATGAGACTCGACTCGATCTACAAGAAATTGAAATTGGATTTCAAGGAAGATCTCGGAGCTCTTCTTGCGTATCCATCAGAAAGGAAAATGAGCCATTCCGAGCTTTTGAAAGCCATAAATGATACTAACGACAGGAAGAGAGCAGCCAGGTGGATCGTGGAGCTCCACAGAAGATATGCCACGGCTCTTGCTCCCGTGATAATCGTTCTGGCAGGGTTATCACTGTCGCTGCTGTTCAATCTCACAAGTAAATCTTGGGGCGTGATACTTACATTCGTATTGGTGGTTCTCTATCAGGGATCTGGAGCCTGGCTCAGTGCGATGGGTAAGGAGATGATAATAGATCCCGTCCTATCTGTATGGCTTCCAGATATTTTCTTTGGTGGGATCGGCCTTGTTCTTCTTCTTTTTGTGGATACGACAGCCGTTCAGAGGATAAGAGAGATCCTGGTGAGAATAGGTATTGGAATCATCCTTGTTCTATCTGCAACTGGTTTTGGATATACAGTAAGCTCAGATGTAGCAGTTCTCAGAGGAAATG
>WGAO01000014.1 GCA_015489065.1 Thermotogaceae bacterium
CTTTATCGAGTCACTTGGGGGGTGGGGGTGATCTTTATATCTATATCTATCTCAACTCACCGGCGAGAATTGTATTGGTAATAATGTTAAGATTCAAGCAATAGTATGTTACAAAAATCTTAAGAGGTGATAGGAAAATGATACTGAAAAACGCTTTAATACTGGAAAACTCGACATCTGAAGTTAAAAAGGCTGACTTAAGGATAGAAAGTGGAAGGATATCGGAGATCGGGAACATAGAGGGAGAGGGTGTAGATCTCTCTGGAAAGCTCATCATGCCAGCCTTTTACAACACACACACACATGCTGCGATGACGATAATGAGAGGAGTTTCGGATGATGATCCGTTCGATGTTTGGCTCTTTAAAAAGGTTCTTCCTATAGAAGATAGATTAGATGGAAAGAAAATCTACTACGGAACGATTCTTGCGATGATGGAGATGGCTTCAAAAGGGATAGCGGGATTTGTTGATATGTACTTTTTCTTAGATGATGTCGCAAGAGCAGTTAAAGATTTCGGAATGAGAGCTCTGATAACAAGAGGACTTGTTGATGAAAATGGAGAAGACAACGGAAGGCTCAAAGAAAATCTGAACTTTGCAAAGAAATGGGGCGGGAAGAGATTGATAAAAGCGGGATTTGGGCCTCACGCTCCTTACAGCTGCTCAAAGGAGTACTTGAAGAGAATCGCAGATGTTGCAAGAGCGGAGAACCTACCCGTTCATATTCATCTTTACGAGGCTTCTTGGGAGAGAGAGAAGTATGATTACAGGGAAATTCTGAAGATATTTGATGGTGTAAAGCTAATAGTGGCTCATGCCGTTCAGTTTAAAGAGGATGAGATAAAAGACCTCGCTAAAGAGAACATATTCGTATCGCACAATCCAACGAGCAATTTAAAGCTTGGAAATGGAATAGCGAAGGTTTCAAAAATGCTGGAAAAAGGTGTCAATGTGTCACTTGGGACTGATGGGGCAGCGAGCAACAATTCCCTTGATATCTGGCATGAGATGAGGCTTGCTGCTCTCCTTCAAAAAAAGGGCGATCCAGAATCTATGAAAATACATCAGGCTTTGAAGATGGCAACAGAAGCTGGAGCGAAGGTCTTAGGAATAAACGCCGGAAGAATAGAAATCGGCATGGAAGCAGATTTAGTTGTGATAGATTTGAATAAGCCGCATTATATGCCAATAGAGAGGCTCAAATCTCACATAGTACATTCTGGAATGTCCTCTGATGTTTTCGCGACTATGGTGGCTGGGAAGTGGGTTTACTACGATGGGGATTTTCCAAACATAGATAAAGAAGAAGTCATCAAAGAGTTTGAGAAGGAATACAAGCTTTTGATGCAGGGGGATGGGACATGAAAGCTCAGCTTCTTATGATAGGTTTTCTTTTGATTTTCTTGATGTTTTTATCCTATCAGCTCAAGCTTCCGTGGATTGAGTTTTTTGAGCTTAAAACTATGGATATGATGTATTCGATGAGAGGAGAGATTCATCCTAGGGATCTGCATACGGTTATCGTGGGAATAGATGAGAAATCTTTAGCTTCTTTTGAGGAAGGAGTTTATTCGCCCATAAAGAAAAAGGTCATTCAGGATTATTGGCCGTGGTCAAGGGAAAAATTCGCCTGGGTGATAATGAATCTCATAAGAGCTGGGGCTAAAGCGGTGCTCATAGATGTCTCGTTCACGAACCCAAGTGAAGAAGATCCCAAAGGAGATACACTTCTGATGAGCGTTCTAAACATAGCTCTCAACAAAAAAGTTGGAGTTGTCATAGGAACTTATTTGATAAACAAAAAACAGACTTTCATGCTCTATGGAAAAAAGATGAGAGAAGAGCTTGAGAAAAATACATATTACCTGAGGTACGCTTATTTGATGAAACACTACAGAGAGCTTGAGCTTCTGCGACCTATAAGGGTTTATAAGGTAAGACCGCCAATAGCGAAATTCTCCATGGTCGCGCCGTCTGCGAGTTATGAGGTAGGCTCGCCTGATATAGACGGTACTATCAGAACTCTTCCTCTTTTCATAGAAGAGGTATGGGCGAATGAAACGGGGCGGCTTTCTGGATTTCTTCCCCACATGGATGTTTTGGGGACGGCTTTTTACCTTGGTGAAGATCCGATAAAACCCGTTCTGGCAGTTGATTTCAAAGATAAGGTTGTAGAGATTGGAAAAGATTCTCCTCACAAGATACCGTTTGATAGCTATGGACTCTTTCACATACTTTATTATGGAAGGGGAAGGTATACCTTTCCAACGGTTTCATTCGTGGATGTTTATAAGGGAAAAGTGGATCTGAAAAAGTTCAAAGGCAAGATAGTTCTCATAGGGTATACCGCTACGGCAAAAGGGCTTTATGACTTGCGAAAGACTCCGTTCTCTACAAACGAGGCCGGTATATACATACACGCAACGGCTGTTGAAAACATGATTGAAGGAAAGAGTTTAACGAGATTTCCTCTTATGTTCAAACTGATAATGGTTACGGCAGTTCTTATCATCAGCGGGCTCTTTTTCATCAGCAATAATTTATCTTTAAATGCTTTATCACTTATCATGGTGCCGATTTTGATAACTTTAGGATATTTCATGTTTCTCAAGGGGTTCTATATCGATGTTTTCTACCCAATATTCTCTTCCGTAGTTCTTTCGACCTATGGGATCGGCATGAATGTGAGAAAGAGTATCCAAGAAAGGAAGCGTTTCAGGGAGTTTCTTTATAGATATCTCGATGAGAGTGTTGCTGATCAAATAATGAAAAGTGGGAAAAGGGAGCTTGAAAACGAGAAGAAGAAAGTTGTCGTACTTTTCTCTGATATAAGGGGATTCACTTCCCTTTCTGAGAAGATGGATCCTGAAGAGATAGTCAGTATGCTCAACGCGTACTTTGACAGAATGAGCATGGTGATAAAGTCAAACCGCGGGATGATAGATAAGTTCATAGGCGATGCGATAATGGCGATATTCGGTGTGCCTTTCGAGAGCGATGATGATGTCCAAAGAGCACTTAAAGCGGCTCTTGAAATGAGAAGGGAACTCAGGAAATTCAGAGAGGAGACGGGTTATGATATAGACAACGGGATTGGACTCCATTACGGGGAAGTCGTGGTTGGAAATATCGGTGCGAGTTTTAGATGGGACTACACATGTATTGGAGATACGGTCAACACCGCCTCCAGAGTAGAATCTCTGACTAGGAAAGTAAATGCGGGAATATTGGTCACTCAGGAAGTCTACGAGAAGGGAAAAGATGAATTTGTCTTCGAATATGTCGGGGATTTTCAGGTTAAGGGAAAATCTGAGAAGATATCGGTTTACAGGTTGGTGAGCGAGAATGAGTGAGTACTTCCTTAAATTCGGTGATAAAACTCTTGGCGATCCTTTGATAGACCCCAAAGTTGTTTTGAAAGGAAGAGACTCTGAAATCATGCTTTCAAAGCTTCCGAGTTTGGAAGATATTGAGAAAATGTCGGAGTTTTTCAAAGCTCAAAGCCCGACCGATCTCCTTTCCCGTTTGTTGAATACCGAAAGTTTTGAAGAGATGGTGAGAGCGTTTGAGGAATATTCCAAAGCTTATGGTGTTGAATCCGTTAAATATACGGAAAAAGTACTGGACTTTTCTAGTGGTGATGGGGAAATCTTCATACCTCTTGAGAGTGCAACAAATGGATATCTTGGAGCTCTCGCTTTGCGTGGATCGGTAGATCCTAAGTTCTTCATTGAGTTTCTTCAAATATTGGACGCCTTCGTTTCTTTGTCTGAAGGTTTTATACTCGCTAAGAGAAGCAAGGAAATTCTAGAGAGTTCTCTCGATGTCCTGGCAGATGCGCTTGGAAAGAGAATTAAGGGCGGGGAAGAGGCAAAGAGAATCAGGGAGGATCTCTTCAGAAGATTTGGAGATAGGCTGTACGATCGCCCTGACATTTTGAAATTAGCGCTGAGCATTTACGATGTTGGAAAGATAGGAGTTAGGGATTCGATACTCTCAAAGTCTGATTTTGAGATGACGCCTGAGGAATTTGACGAATATAGGAGACATCCAGAATATGGGTATGAGATACTCAAGAATATAGAAGAGCTTCCAAAAGAGATATTGGATGCCGTTCTGTATCACCATGAAAGAATAGATGGGAGTGGTTATCCAAAAGGATTGAGAGGGAGGGATATACCAAGGATAGCGCTCGTCGTGGGATTTTTCGATGAATATGCTTTGAGGAAGATACACAAAGAGAGTGACGAGTATATAGCACAGGCTCTTGAGAGGAAGTTTCCTCCGGACATTTTAGAAGTTTTGAGAGGTGGATAAATTGCTAAATGCTTTCTTTCATCTTTATCTTGGGCATCTCTTTGGAGATTATGTCCTTCAAAACGGTTGGATAGCTCTTGGAAAGCTCAGGAGTAGATCGATTCTCTTTCTGCATGTTCTGTTGGTTACTCTGAGCCATGTTTTTTTTGCCTGTGGAAAAGGATTTGGATGGAAACAGCTTCTGGCGGTATTTGGCATAGGCGCACTTCACTATGTTACGGATATGACAAAGATCAAGGTTTCTTCAAAGGGATGGATAGGGTATTCTGTAGATCAACTTGTCCATATTCTCATAATTTTGGCTTTTCTTGGATTTTTCAAAGATGTCTCTTTTTGGCTTCCAGAGTGGATATCCGCCAGGTTAGCATTTTCTATATTCAACGCATATTTGATCGGAATTCTATTTCACACAGTCTTTAATAGAGGGGGATACAGAAGGGATATTCTTGGATATGTGTTCAGGGGTATTTTTCCATGGTTAGGAAGTGTTTGGCTTACTGCTGTTGTGTTTTTGCTGGGTGTTTGGAGCTGCGGCAAGGTTTATAGATGGAGGAAAGATGTGCTTTTATCTTTGATAGTTAGCGCTGCTTTGACGATAATGTGGGAGGTGTTTGTATGAGATATTTGGTACTTTCGATTCTGATCGCTGGGATTTTAACTTTTGCCGGGATAACCGCTATTCCAACAAGTGTGAGCATAGAAGAAGGTGGAGTTGTTCCCATAAAACTCTCTTTGACAGACAAAGATGGGAATCCAACTTCTGGAGTGGTGACAGCAGATCTTGATGCTGGAGGTTTTGAAGAACTCGACCTGATAGTCGGTATGAATGTGAATAAAGAAGCTACCGTTCATTACATAGCTCCGATGATCGATGGAGAGTATCATTTGAGTTTCATCAGTGGTGAGGATGTTGCGACAACGGTCGTGAATGTTGTCCCGCAGGAAATAACCGGAGAGGAAGCGACGGCTCAAGTTATAAAATTTAGAGGGAGCGTTGCATACAAAACTCCTGATTCTGAGATTTGGAATCCGGTCCGGGAAGGTTTGGTTTTGAAAGAAGGTTACTCAATACTGACTGTTGGCAATTCTTACGCAATAATAGAATTCCCTAACAAATCTCAGACAAAGGTTTTACGCAATACGCAGCTTAGAATAGAAAAGCTCGTCAAAGTTGAAAGTGGTTACGCGATAATTCTCAAGCAGTACAAGGGTAAGACATTCAGTACAGTTAAAAAGCTTCTTTCAAGTGGTGAGAAGTTTATGATTAAAACAGATTCTGTTACAGCAGGGGTTAGAGGCACAAAGTTCGCTGTTATAGGAGGAGAAAATGGATTTGAAATAGACACATTTGAAGGAGAAGTGTTTGCGTATTTCAACGATGGAAGAGTTGTTCCCGTGCCGTCCGGGAAGTCGATCAAGCCTGGTGGAAAGCTTGAACCAATCAGGCATGGTATAGAGGAATTCTATCCGGAGGAGAAAGAAGGAGAAGTGAAAAAGCCTGAGATGAAAGAAACTGAAATGAGAGAAAGAAGAAAGGAAGAGCCAGGAAGCACCGGAGGAAGAGGTTTTGGTGTTGGAGCTAAGTCGATGTACTTGGGAACTGTTAGCAAGGATGACACAAACTACCTTGTCTATTCTTTTGGAGTTAATCTGAACCTCGGAATAGTAGGGTTTGATCTTGGCATCACCGCTTATTCGACTGAGGTTGGAGGGACTCTCTACTACGGAATTCCATCAACGGATCCAAGTACGAATTTGATAGATGCAATCACTTTGAATGCCCTCAGACTGAATATAGGAGGATTTGGACTTCGGTATGGAAGCGGAGGTTCTTACACGCTGGGCATGGGATATACGATGAGAAGATACACAATTCCCTATGGAAATACATTGGATCTTTCATACTCATTTGGAAATTTCTGGATGAGTGTTCATCTGCCATATGAGCTTAGAAAGATCAGCTCTTTTGAATTTGGCCAGTCAGATCCTGTTTATTACGGAGAAATTGGTGTGAATCTTAGGGGAATTAAGACATCGCTGGATATCATATACGACAGCTCTGCTGCGACATCTGAAATCGTATCTATAGAGCCTGTCAAATACGCCGGGGTGTTATCAGCTAAGCGAAATCTTATCGGGAGCTTTTCTTTAGGTGCGGAAGTTTCCGGCCTTTACGGAACGGATGGAGATATAGCATGGGGAGGTTTTGCTGGGCTTTATGGGAGACTTTTAATACTGGACTTCGTAGCTGGGCCTTATGTAAATGGTCCTGGATTCACGCCTCTTCTGTTCTCCATGGGTTATGATTCAAAAAGGTGTGGTATAGATGAAACGAGAGGAATGAACATGGGATACATGGCTGGTGTTGAGTTCAAAGAGAGTTGGGGTGAGGGACGGATTTATCTAAACGGCAGCTTTGATTCTTTGGAGCCAATTTTGGACGGATATTTGAAAGGAATTCTCCCCAGATTTGCATCATTCCCATCTCTAGAAGTATCGGGATACATACATGATCCCACACCATTCCAGGGTGTTTTGGATACCGATACCACGGCTTGGCTATCGGTAGCTACCGTGATCGGTGGTGGAATGAAGACTGGAACGAGATTTATATGGGACGGAAAAGAGTGGAAAAGTGAAATTTTCGTCACGGGAGTGAGTATGTGAGAGCACCATATTGGGTGTTGGGATATGAAGTTAATGGAAAGCTTTTTGGTAAAAGATCAAACGATGTTTTCGAGATTGATGGTGTGAGATTTTACACCATATTTGAAGATGCAGACACGAAAGTTTTAAGTCATCTCAAAGATGCTGCAAAGTTCGGGGAGCTGGAAATAATGGATCCAAACGAAATAATTCCATTCATAGCAGCTCAGCTCAATTCATCTATCAGTCTTCTCACGCTTTTAAAGCGAATTCAGCATTCGATATGTTCCATACTTTCTGCAGAAGCTGCTTCGATATTGGTTCATGCAGGAGACCATTTGGAGTTTTTAGTGACTGAGGGAGGGGCGAGTGGGAAGATAGAATCGATACCTGTTCCAATGGAGTCGATAGCTGGAACGATATTCTTGGAAGACAGAACTATGATATTCAATGACCTGATGAAAGACAAAAGGCACTTCAAAGGGGTGGACAAAGCCGCAAAATTCGTTACAAGAAATATACTCGGATCTCCAATATGGACTGGCGAAAGGAAATTTGGAGTGATAGAAGTTTTGAACAAAGAAGGTGGTTTCACAGAGGAAGACGCAAAGCTCCTTGAAAAGTTTGCAAGGCTCATAGGTAGAAAACTTTACAGCACTATAACGGGTGACAGAATGAAGAAACTCATAAAGGAAATTGTTTTAGCTATAACATCGACAATAGATAAAAGAGATAAATACACACATGAACATTCAAGGAATGTTGCCAGGATATCCGTAATGCTCGGAAGGAAGCTAAGGCTTTCTGAGAGAGAGCTAGAAGATTTAGAGGTATCTGCAATGCTTCATGATGTTGGAAAGATAGGTATACCGGACTCGATCCTTTTAAAGCCTGGGAAGCTGACACCAGAAGAATTCGAATACATAAAGAATCACACGGTATTTGGAGCAGAGATCCTATCAAAGCTTAAGCACGCGACGGACAACATGATCTCTGGGGCCCTTGAGCATCACGAGAAGCTAGACGGTAGTGGATATCCCTACGGAAAAAAGAATGGAGAGATATCGCTTTTCGGAAGGATAGTTGCTGTTGCAGACATATACGATGCGCTGACGGCAAAGAGAGTCTATAAAAAGGAATGGACTAAAGAAAAAGTTCTGAATGTCTTGAAGGAGGAAGCTGAGAAAGGCAAACTGGATAGGAAAGTAGTGGAAAAACTAGAAGAGCTCGTAAAAGAAGGGGCCCTATAACGGGCCCCTTTTCTGGTGCCGAGGGCGGGACTCGAACCCGCACGGTCTTTGAGGACCAGCTGATTTTGAGTCAGCCGCGTCTGCCAATTCCGCCACCTCGGCTCAGCTGGTATTTTAATACAGGAGGTGAAGATAGTGAAGGTGGGATATTGGGAAGATGTCACACCCATAGTCTATGATGATGAAAGCGCGAGAGCTCTTAAAAGAGTTTTGATAAAAACAGAAAACTATGTTATGAGACTATTCACGCTTCCCGTTGGTGGCTTTACTCCGTATCATTCGCATGATTGGGAACACGGCGTGTTTGTTCTAGAAGGAAAGATAAAGCTCAGGGGAGAAAACGAAGAGCACATTCTAAAGGAAGGTAATTTTGCTTTTGTTCCTCCAAACGAGATGCATGGATTTGAAAATATAGGAGATTCCGAGGCTAGATTCATATGTGTAATACCGTCAAAAGGTGGAGAGTGATAAGAAAGTAGTGCGGATTCTTTCTTTTCTTTTTCTGACTTCTTCTCTTTTATTTAGTATGACTTTGACTTTTTATGAAGTGGGAGGTCACCCTTTGAGAATGAGGGTGACTTCCTATGGTTTGATAGTTGTTGATTCTTTGGAAGGATCTGTGAAGCTTTTAGAAGATGGAAAGATCTTGGTTGAGATAAACGATCTCAATTTTCCTGTATGGGCTGATGTGTGCTGTGGAGGAGTATACATAAGCGAGCTCAAAAGTAGCAGAATCGTTCTGTGGAAAAGTGGAGAGATTTTAAAGTCGGCAAGGGTTCCGAGGCCTGAGATGTTAAAGATCAAAGGTGAAAGGATATTCGTATCAAGCGGAAGAGATATTTACATACTTAGCAAGGATTTGAAGCTTTTAAGAAGGTTAAGTTTTCCTTCATCGTCTGTGTATTTTTATATCAGCGGTGACAAGCTGGTTCACCTTGAATACTGGGGAAATCATCCAGATATAACGATATCCAGTATTTCTGCGAGTTACAGAATGTCCTTGGATTTCGGGCTGTCAAAGCCTTTCAGATACGAGGAACTGGATGGAAGGACGCTTATATTGGACTATCTTGGTAAATTGGTTGTCATGAATGGTGGAATCAAGAGGGTATTAATGGTGGGCAGGTACTCCTACGGTATGGCTTTTTCAAAAGATTTGGTCTTTGTATCATCACTCGTTGAGAGTTTTGTGAGAAAGATCGATCTAAAAACACTGCATCAGAGCTTTATAAAAATTCCATCACCAGCCGGGGATATCGAGTATTGTTGCGGGAATCTCGTTATGTGCGGAATTTTTAAAGATGAAGTTTATATGTTTGATGGAAGATCTATAAAAACAATAAGGGGGTGTAAATACCCCCTTATGGCTGAATCGGATCCTCCTTATGTGTATGTCCTGTGTTCTGACTCAGGGAAGATACTCAAGATAGATTTTTCAAAATAGAACCTCTCTTTACTACTAAACTCACTGTATCGTGTGCTGGAAGATACGGAATAGCTTCAAGATCTGAAACATTCCATCCAATCATGTCTGCGTATTTTCCTTTCTCAAGAGTTCCAGCTTTTTCCGATATTCCAAGAACATGTGAGCTATTCAGTGTGAAAGCTGTTAAAGCTTCTTCTGGTGACATCTTGAGCTTTGAGACAGCTAGATGCATTACGATGGTTGGATCGTTTATTGTATTCGATCCAGGATTGAAATCTGATCCAAGTGCTACTATGGCTCCAGAGTCTATGAGTTTTCTCGCCGGGGCGTATTCCTCACCAAGATAGAAGCTCGTTGCAGGCATCATAACAGCCGTTGTGTTTGATCTTGATATGACATCTATGTCCTCATCTGTTATCTTAAGAAGGTGATCGACACTCACGGCGCCAAACTCAACCCCTAAAATTGCAGCTCCAGTTCTTTTTATCTCATCAGCGTGAAGCCTTATTCTGAATCCACTTTCCTTTGCCTTTGATAGATACCACTTCGCTTGATCGATTGAATAAGCTCCATCGTCAACGAATATATCAACAGAGTCGGTGTATCCCTTTATCTTATCAAAATTCTTCACGAGCTCTTCAAGGTATTCCCAGGGATCTTTATCTTTTGGAAGGGCGTGTGCTCCCAAAAAAGTTGGAAAGATATCGATCGGATGCTTTTCGTTTAAAATCTTAAGTGTCCTGAGTTGCTTTAGTTCTGTTTCTATCTCAAGACCGTATCCACTCTTTCCTTCTAAGGAAGTAACCCCTCTTTTTATCATCTCGTTTAAAAAGCGGTAGTTGAAACTTACAAGCTCATCGAAACTAGAACTTCTGACCATTCTCACCGTGCTGTGTATTCCTCCACCAGCCTTGAGTATGTCTACATACTTAGCGCCTTGTGATCTCATGACAAACTCTTTTGCTCTGTAGCCATAAAACGGTATGTGGGTGTGGCAGTCAACAAATCCAGGTGTTAAAAGATCAACTTCGGCAATCAATTCATCTCCGGGTTTTTCTTTTGAAACATCGAGTATCTTCTCCTTAAACAGAACATAGACATTTTCCAAAACTTTCACAGCGTTCATCTCTTTTCCCCTTTTTGGGGTTTTTCCCATTGGTGTGACTAACTTTCTGGCGAATACCGTCTTCATTCTCTTCCCTCCAGATCCTCGGCAAATATGTTGAGGACTTTTTGTTCTATAACCCTGTTTATGTCAAAGTCGTTAACCTGAAGGTACCACATAAAGGAATCAAGGACTGCCTGAAGAGGCACCATACCTATTATTTCTGATTCAAGGACATTCACCCCATATCTTGCGGCTTCTCTTTTTATCGTCTCGAATACTCTGAATATAGGGCTCTTTTTGTAGTTCGTTAGGTTCATAGATACCTGAACTATTCCTTTTTCTTTGAGCTCAAGCCCGATAGCTTTGACATATCTAAATCCACCACTTATGTGCCTAACGGCCTTAGCTATCTTTTTGGCGATGCTCAGGTCGTTTGTAGCTAGGTTTACATTGTAGGCTATGAGATATTCCCTAGCTCCAACTGCTACGACACCAGCAGTTGGATGAACTTCGTCTGGTCCGAAATCGGGTTTCCAATTCGGATCTTTTATCTTCTCAAAAAATCCTTCGAATTCTCCCTTTCTTATGTTTGCGAGGTTCTCCCTTTCTGGTCTTGTGGCGCTTCTTTCATAAAGATAAACAGGTATCTTGAGTTCTTCTCCTATTCTTTTACCGAGCTTTTTAGAGAGCTCTATACACTCTTCCATCGTCGTGTTCATAACGGGAATAAATGGCACAACATCCGTAGCGCCCATTCTTGGATGCTCTCCCTCATGGTGTCTGAGATCTATAAGCTCAGTTGCTTTTTTGACCATATCAAAGAGAGCATCGACTATCTTCTCCGGTGTTCCTATGAGAGTGACAACCGATCTGTTGTGATCAGCGTCCATAGACCAATCTAAAACCCACACCCCGTCGTATTTCTCAGCTTCTGAAACTATTGCTTTGACGACGCTTTCTCTTCTCCCTTCGCTGAAATTAGGAACAGACTCTACTAACTTCACAAAGATCACCTCCTCTTTATCTTTCCAAGGGATTTTTTAATAACGGTTCCTATCTCATCTCTAGCAGACCATAAAAAGAACGCTGTGAAAAGAGCACTGCCAATTGCAATCTTATCAAAACCATGGAGTTTCCATACAAGAAATGTAAGTATTGCTCCAATTACGACTCTTTTAGTGAGAACTCCCCAAGGCATGAATTCACCGATAGATCTCCTGGCATATGTGTATGTCACAGAAGTTGCGATAAGCGCAACAAGAGAAGAGCTCAAGGCTATTCCAGCGTGAGCTAAAGGTTTCATCAAAATCCAGTCGAAAAAGGCGTTGAAAAATACGCTGAAAGTTGAAACATAAAGTATTATCTTCAATTTGTTTGTAGCTATCAGATATTGATTGATGCTTGCTGAGATAGGTGCAATGATAGCTAAGAAAGAATATCCAATAATAGCTGCCGATACCAAGCCGGTTGACTGCGCTGTGAAGTTACCTCTTTCTAAAAGAAGTCCTATGAAAAAATTCGGCATGGCAACAAGCCACAAAGTCAACGGCAGAATCACTTTTAGCGAGGATTCTGCTGTCTTTTTCATTCTCTCTCTTGCAAGGTCTGATTTATTGGCCGAGGTATGCTCTGCAAGTTCTGTGAAAGAATTCTGAACAAATATTCCAACGAAGGCTTGAAATTGACCTAATAACAATATGGCGTAGTTTAAAGACGAAATTCTTCCAGATGGGAGCATAGATGCAAAGGCGTTATCGACAATAAGATTTATAGAACCTATAGCACGACTTGACATTAAAAAAGAGGATTTTTTCAAAATGCCTGAAACGGCTGTTAGAGATGGCTTTGCTATTTTGAAATGTCTGTGAAAGAGAATAGTCATCACAAGAACTACGACAAATTGTCCTGTTATAGTCGAGAGTATGTAGGCGGCTTCCCCGAAATTGTCAGCAGTCATCACTAGAACTGGAATCGCCACAATGTTGTAAAAGATCATCGAAAAGCCGTACTGAAAGAATTTCCTAGCAGATCTCATGAGTGATCCCAAGACTGTTTGAATTGCCATTATAATCATAAGCACTGCGACATACTTAAGTTTTCTTGCAGCGTACTCAAGAATTTCACTTGAAAATCCCGGTGCGAAGAGCTTCACTATTTGAAGAGGAAACACAAAGAAAATGATCGATATCAAAGCGTATATCACGGCTGTCCAAAAAACCACATTCCACGCGAGTTCTTTTGCCCTTTCTTCATCGTGGAGTCTTTTATCTACATAAATCGGAACGAGTGCACTCGCCATCGCTCCAGCAAAGAGCGAAACAGCCAAACTCGATGGTTTCATAGCTATGAAGACAGCGTCCAACCTCCAGGATGTTCCAAAGAGCGAGGCTGTGATAATGTTTCTCACTAATCCTAGCGCTTTCGATATCAGCGTAAATATCGAGATATAAATCGTTCCAGCTGCAACGCTTTGCAAACTTTTTTCCTCCTTTCCAAAGCCGTAGTATATCAGCATGGGAGGTGATTTGTGTGAGAGGCTCTGATTTTGTGGGTGAAGCGAAATTTGAAAGAGGAAGACTCAACAAGATAACGGATGTTCCTGAAATTAAAGTAGGGCATTCTACTTTCGTTTCTGAAGATCCGCGTATAGTGACGGGGGTTACGGTCATCCTCCCGCATGATGGTTGTGTTTACAACGAAAGGCTCTTCGCTTCTTACTTTGTTTTGAACGGATACGGAAAATCGACGGGATTCATTCAAGTTGAAGAAACGGGACTTTTGGAGACACCGATTGTTTTGACAGGAACAATGAATGTTGGAATGATGTGGGATTGCACAGTGGGATACGTCGTTTCAAGAACAAGTGCAAGAAGCGTGAATCCAGTCGTTCTTGAATGCAACGATACGAGAATGGGGCGAAGTGAGAAGAGAGTTCTAAAATGTGAGCACTTCAACGAAGCTCTGAAAAACGCAAAAAAAGACTTTGAGCTTGGATGTATGGGAGCTGGAGCAGGAATGGTGACTTTCGGATATAAGAGTGGTATCGGGAGCTCATCAAGAATTGTCGAAAATTACACCATAGGAGTTTTGACTATGCCGAATTTTGGAAGTAAGGAGGATTTTGGTTCAATCATAATTTTAGTCGCCACAAATGCCCCTCTCGTTCCATATCAGCTCAGGAGACTCTCTGTCAGAGCCTCTTTGGCAATACCAAAAATAGGAGGAAAGGTGAGGCACAGAAGTGGAGATATGGTCTTTTCTTTTTCAACAGCTCACAAAGTGCCAAAGGATGGTTCTTTGAGTATTGAATACATCGTCGATGATTCGAAACTCTTTCAGGATATCCTTGAAGCCGTTATTGAAGCGTCCTACGAAGCTATTGTGGACTCCTTGGTCAATGGATGTGATGTCGTTGGTAGAGATGAAAAAGAGTATAGAAAAATACCTTTGAGAGAACTTTCAGAGAAGTTGAGAAATCACTCTTTATAAATTGGCGCATTTATCGATTTTTTGCCTAAAAAGGCGCAGTTTTGATAGAATAATTTTGCGAAAAATTCTCCGAGGGGGTGATTCAGGGTGAAGAAATTTATCATTATCGCGGCGGTTCTTTTGGTTACATTTGGATTCTCGGCATGGAAGATAGCGGCAATATTCCCAGGTGTGATAAACGACAGGGACTACAACCAGCTTGGATATCAGGCACTGATGGACCTCAAGAAAGAATTTGGGGTGAAAGTGGCTTATTCTCAGAAGGTAGCTGTTCCGGATGCGGCGAGGGTTATGGAGGAGTACATAAACAGTGGATTCAACATAATATGGGCTCACGGCGGGCAGTATGTCAGAATAACTCTTGAGGTTGCTAAAAAATATCCAGATGTTCGCTTTATAATAGAAGATGAGGCTCCGCCAAAAGAATACCTGCCCAATGTTTTTACGCTTGGAAGGGAATATCACCTCGGCTTTTATGTGCTAGGAGCTTTGGCAACTATGGTTACCAAAACTGGACATATAGGATTCATAAGTGGTCTTGAACTTCCATTCACTTATGGTGAGATAAACGCCATTTATCAAGCGATTAAGGACCTGGGCATGAAAGATATAGTGAAACTTCACTACATATACACAGGAGATTTCAACGATCCTCTGAAGGCAAGACAGGCTGCAGAGACACTGATATCAAAAGGTTGTGATGTGCTTATAAGTGGTTTGAATCTTGGAAATTTCGGATTATTTGAAGCGGTTAAGAAAGCAAAGAGAAAGGTATACTTCACCGCCACATACACTGACAAGTCAAAGAGCGCTCCGGATAACTTCCTTGCGGCGGATCTCTTCAACTTCTCATACTCTATGAAAAAACTCGTCAGAGATATCATGAACGGAGAAAAAGGAAAGTACTTCTCTATGGAATGGGGAGAAGGGAAGGCGAGATATACCGAGATTCCAGTAAAGAATGTCTCGTTGTATATCAACGAGAAGGTTAAAGAGATAGCAAAGGATATTGAGCTTGGAAAAATAACCGTCAAAAAAGAGCTCAGACATCTTCTTATAGAGAAATGAAAGCAGTAGAGCTCAGGGGAATATCTAAGAGATTTGGTGATGTAGTAGCTTTGGATAATGTGGATTTCTCCGTTGAAGTCGGAGAAGTTCATGGGCTTCTTGGTGAGAATGGAGCGGGGAAAACCACCTTGATGAATATACTTTACGGGCTCTACAAACCAGACTCCGGGAAGATATTCATAATGGGGGAAGAGGTCAAGATCTCTTCCCCCTTGGATTCGATAAGACTCGGTATAGGTATGATCCACCAGATATCAACACTCGTTCCGGAATTCACCGTTATAGAGAACATAGTTCTTGGGGATAAGAGCCTTGGGACATTCAAATTCGATGTCAAGCTTGCAAGAAAAAAAGTGAAGGAGCTCGCTGATAGCATAGGTTTTGAGCTTCCGTTTGATAAGAAAGTGAAAGAGCTTCCGCCCGGGGTGAAGCAGAAAACGGAGATAGTTAGAGCCCTTTACAGAGAGGCTAAGATATTGATACTAGATGAACCGACTGCTTACTTGGTTGGAGATGAATTTGATCAGCTCCTCAGAGCTATAAATATCCTTAAAGAAAAGGGCGTGACGATAATATTCATAACTCACAAAATAAGGGAGGTCTTTCAGGCATGTGACAGGGTGACAGTCCTGAAGGGAGGAAAAGTTCAGGGAAGTCTGGATGTAAGGAAAGCTTCGGAAGATGAGCTGGTTTCTTTGATGTTTGAAGGACAAAAGATCGAGGTAACAGATAGCGCTCTTCCGAAGATGATTTTAGAGGATGTTGAGAAAACGGAATCCCCTATATTGAAAATGGTCAATGTCTCAACGAATGTTCCAAACCTCAAGAATCTTAAGAATGTGAATTTGGAGGTTTACGGAGGGGAGATTCTCGGTATAGCTGGAATATCTGGTCACGGTCAGAAACTCCTAACGGAAGTCGTTGTGAATCCAAATCTTCTTCACTCTGGCGACATACTCATAAATGGGAAGTCGATAAAGGGTAGAAGTACTGTGGATATTTTAAAATCTGGGGTTTTTTTCACGCCCGAAGATAGGGTCTTAGAAGGAACTCTTCCAACTGCGAGCATATACAAAAACATCTTTTTGGGACATCATAGAGAAGGGAGATTTTTGAAAGGAAAGAGCGTTGTAATTTGGAAAAAAGTTAGATCAATCTCGCGTGATCTCATAAAACTCTTTCGCGTCAAGACGCCAAACGAAGTCATAGAGATAAGAAAGCTCTCAGGTGGGAATATGCAAAAGGTCATTTTCGCCCGCGCATTTTTGAATCCAATAGACCTTTTAGTGACTCACAACCCGACTGCAGGTCTTGATATGGCGTCCGTCAAGTTTGTCTTTGAAAAGCTTTTGGAGATGAGAAAGAGCAGAAAGGCTGTACTTTACATAAACGAGGATTTGGATGAGCTAATGGCAGTTAGCGACAGGATAGCGGTAATCAGAAATGGCCAAATAGTCAAGGTTTTCCAAAGAAAAGAGTTTAACAAGAGAGAAATAGGAAAATACATGGCGGGGGTTGTTGAATGATGTTTTGGAAGAAATCCAAACCGTATATCTGGGCAATAGGGATCTCGTTTCTGGCTATAGGGGTATTGGTGTGGATACTGGGATACAGCCCGCTAGAGGCATTTAAGACGCTTCTTTTCAAACCGTTTTCTTCGAAGTTTCAGCTCACCGCTACCACACTCAAATTCATTCCGCTTCTTTTGAGTACTTATGCATTTTCCATACCGTTCATACTGAAGAACTTCAATATAGGAGCTTCCGGTCAGATGCTTGTTGGTGGGACAGTTGTAGCCATCGTGGGACTATCATTTGAGAATCATCCAATATCTCCTTGGATTTTAGTACCGCTTTTACTCATAGTAGCGGCAGTATCTGGAGGGCTCTTTGCTCTGATAGCCGGATATCTTAAGGTTAAATTTGGGGTTGATGTTGTCATATCGACGATAATGCTTAACTTCGTTGGATTCTATCTGGCTTCTTTTGTAGCGACGACTCCTCCCTGGAAGGCGCCTCTCACAGGTCATCCTATGACAAGAGAATTGCCAAAATGGGCTCTTCTTCCAACAATGGGTGATCTTCACATAGGAATATTTATAGTGATTGGAATAGCTGTTCTCGTTCATTATGTAATGACGAAGACTGTTTTCGGATACGAGGTAGAGGCTATAGGTCACAATCCAAGAGCTTCCGAGATCCACGGAATTCATATAGACAGAATAGTTTTGATGACTCTTTTCATAGGTGGTGCGATGGCAGGACTGGCTGGTGGAATAGAAGTTATGGGTGTTCATAAAAGACTTCTTGAAGGATTTAACATTACGAGCGGTGCTGACTTTGGTACATTCGGCTCTTTGACGGCTCTTATGGTGGAAGGGAACACAATAGCTATACCGATAGTCGCGTATCTCGTGGCTGCTCTTTTAAATGGTGCAGACTCGATGCAGAGAACGATGATGCTACCAGTTGAACTTGTCTTCCTCATACAGGCTGCGATGGTTCTCTTGATAGTTTCGTTCAGAGGGAAATTTAAGGAGTGATATGTTGTGAACGCTTTAGATGAAATAGTCAGAAGTATTGTGACATACATGCCTATATATACCCTTTCTGGACTTGGAATAGTGATAGGTGGAAGAGCGGGAATATTCAACATATCTGGTGAAGGCGCGATGATGGCTGCTGCTTCTGCTGGTTATCTTTCCGCAGTTTTTATGGGAAATTGGTATGTTGGATTTTTAATATCCATGGCAATGGGGGCTCTCTTCGGTCTTCTTCTTGAATTCTTGCATGAGGAGATGAAAGTCAACCAGTTCATAGCTGGTATTGCTCTTGTCATATTTGGAACGGGGCTTTCTGATTTCATATACAAATTAGTAGTTGGTATAAAGTTCTACATACCAGATGCTCCGCCGACTCCTGAGATAAAGATTATGCCAGATATCCCAATACTCTCGGCGTTTTTCAACCAGAACATAGTGGTTTACTTTACTTATATATCGGTTATAGCCGCGTATTACATAATGTACAAAACGAGGATAGGTATAGAGCACAGAGCAGTTGGGGAGGATCCGAGAGCCGCAGATGTTGTGGGAATAAATGTGAAGATGGTGAGATATTTGGCAACGATAATCGGTAGCGCTTTCATAGGTGCTGCCGGCGGATATCTACCGCTTGTAATAACCGGAACTTACACTCCCGGAATAGCAAGCGGTAGGGGATTTATAGCCGTCGGGATAGCTATATTTGCAAGCTGGCGCCCAGAGAGAACTTTCTTAGGGGCGATTCTCTTTGCCACCATAGAAGCGATAGCACTTCAAATGCAGGTAAGTGAGATAGGGGTTCCATATCAGTTCCTTTTGATGCTTCCTTTCGTATCCCTTCTTCTCGTTATGGCGCTATTCAAAGGGAAGATTGAGCATCCGTCTTCTTTGGGAAAGCCATACAGCAGAGAGTGAATTTGGTTTGAAAATCCTCTCAGAGCTCGCTTTTGAGCTCCTCTTTCATGTTGTTTGACATTCATTAGATCGAATGCTAATATTATCGTGCTATGAAAAGATCGAACAAAAGAGAAATGATCAATAAATTGATCGAAATAATCAGTAGAGAGGGAGGAATATCCGTTGGAGTGGCAGCGAAAACTCTCGGTATATCTGAGGTGACTGCCAGGAGGTATCTCAACGAGCTTGCCAGTCATAGCTCTCTTCCTTTAAAGCGAGTCAGAGGCGGTATTTTGCTGGACAAAAGTAAAAAATCCCTCGAATATATGTTTGATCTGAAACTCTCGATGAGCTCCAAAGAGAAGATAAGAATAGCCAAAAGAGCTGCTGAATTTGTAGAGGATGGAGACAGTCTCATCATAGATTCCGGAACAACAGCGTACTACTTTGCAAGGTTTCTTATGGGGAAGAGGGGCTTAAAAGTTATCTCAGCAGATGTGAAAGTTGCGGAAGAGCTTGCCAAAAATCCCGATATAGAGACCTACATAATTGGGGGAATAGTTAGGCCTGGATACTTCAGCGTTGGTGGAGATATGGCGGTCAAGATGATAGAGAAGTTCCATGTTGATAAAGTTTTTCTCACAGCAGATGCTGTGGATTTAGAAGGAGGAATAACGAATTTTTCCTCATTTGAAGCCCATCTGAAGGAATCCATGATATCCCAAGGAAAGAAGATTTTTCTCATGGCAGACCATACAAAAATTGGAAAAGTCGGATTTATGAAAGTTGCACCTCTTGAAAGCGTGAATGTCTTCATAACTTCAAAGGGAATAGATGAAGATGTTGCATCGAGGATAAAAAGAAGAGGGATTGAGCTGATAGTTGTTTAGAAAGGAGGATCTCTATGAGCTGGGTTAGAGAGCTTTTTAAGACGGAGAAACCGATAATCGGTATGGTACACTTTCCTCCACTTCCCGGTTCACCACTTTACGATGATTCAAATGGTATGGATTACATACTGGAAAGAATCAGAGCAGATCTCAGGGCTTTGCAGGATGGCGGAATTGATGGCGTTATGTTCTGCAACGAGAATGACAGACCTTATACATTCAAAGCCGATTTTTCAACGGTTGCTGCTATGTCGAGGGTTATAGGAGAGCTGATAGACGAAATAAGAGTACCTTTTGGTGTGGATGTTCTTTGGGATCCATTCGCAGCTATAGCGATAGCAAAGGCCACAGGAGCGAGTTTTATAAGAGAAGTCATCACAGGTGTTTACGCTTCCGATATGGGATTATGGAACACAAGTGTTGGGGAGCTTTACAGATATAGAAAGCTCATTGACGCTTCAGATGTTCGGGTTTTTTTCAACATTTCAGCAGAGTTTGCGAGTAGATTAGACAAAAGGAGCCTAAAAGAGATTGCTAAGAGCGTGGTTTTCTCATCTCTGGCTGATGTTGTTCTCGTATCCGGCCCGATGACTGGTGAAGCTCCAGATGTGTCCCATATAGAGGAAGTAAAGACAGCTGTTGATGTCCCGGTTTTTGCAAACACCGGTGTGAAAAAAGAGAATGTCCAGACTGTGCTAAAAGTTGCTGATGGCGCGATAGTTGGAACGAGCTTGAAAAAAGATGGAATCACCTGGAACCCTGTTGATGTTGAAAGAGTTAGGAGCTTCATGGAAACTGTTAGGAAGGTGAGAAATTGAAAGATCTCTCCGTTGGAATAGACATAGGAACAACAGGAGTTAAGGGAGTTGTTGTGAGCTCAAAAGGAGAAATAGTTGCCACGACATCTAGAAAGTGTGATCTCATCTCACCAAAGCCGGGCTTTGCGGAAGAAGATCCAAATGTTTGGCACAGAAATGTTCTTGATATACTCAAGGAATTTTCTGCTTTTAAAGACAGGATATCTTCAATTGGAATATCCGGTATGGTACCAACCCTTATACTGATTGACAGTGAGGGAAATCCTCTTGGAAATTCCATTCAGCAAAACGACAGCCGTGCTGTAAAAGAGATAGATTATTTCAAAGAAGTTCTAGATGAGGAAGAATTTTTCAGGGTTACCGGGAACACCATAAATCAACAGCTCATATTTCCAAAGTTTCTGTGGCTCAAAAAGAATAAGCCAGAGCTCGTTGAAAAAGCTAAGTGGATAATGGGGTCATATAACTACATAAATTTCAAACTCACGGATGTTCCAAATCTAGAGAAAAACTGGGCGCTTGAGAGTGGCCTTTGGAAAATAGACGGAGGATGGTATGAAGATGTTTTAAAGGTGTCAGGTATATCTGAAAATATGCTACCAAGAGTTTACGACCCTTGGGAAGTGATAGGTTATTTGAAAGAGGATGTTTCCAGAGCGGTAGGTCTTCCAAGCGGCATACCCGTAATAGCTGGATCGGCTGATCACATAGCTTCGGCTCTTTCAACGGGTCTAAACAAAGATGGAGATCTGCTTTTGAAATTCGGAGGTGCTGGGGATGTTCTCTATGTTTCAAAAACTCTAAAGCTCTCTAGAAAGCTCTTTATAGATTACCATGATATACCCGGAATGTATGTGCCAAATGGTTGCATGGCATCAAGTGGCAGTATAGTGAAATGGTTTGCAAACGAGTTAACATCTTTGAGCTACGAGGAGCTGACAAATCTCGCTAGAGATATTCCTCCTGGAAGTGAGGGGCTCATAGCACTTCCGTATTTTATAGGTGAGAAGACCCCTATTTTTGATCCGAAAGCAAGGGGGGTTTTTGTCGGGCTTTCAACGCATCACACGAAAGCGCATATATTCAGGGCGATACTTGAGTCTGTAGCTTATGGATTTCGGCATCATGTTGAAGTTCTAGAAGAAGAGGGATTCAAGATAAAGAGAGTTTTCATGTCAAACGGCGGAGCTAAAAATGAGCTTTGGAGAGAAATCGTGGCAGATGTTGTTGGAAAAGACGCGATCTACATATTGAACAACCCTGGATCTTCGCTTGGAGCTGCTTTTATAGCGGGAAAAGCTGTTGGTATTTTTAAGGATTGGGAGGATATTGATCTGTTCACAAAAGAGAGAGTTTTGGTGAGTTATGATCCTGAGAAGAAGAAGATATACGACAAATTCTACGAGGTTTACAGAGAGATATACGAAAATTTAAAGGAAACTTTCAAGAAGATCCACAACATACTGGAGGGATGAATATGGATTGTAAAAGATTTGAGGGAAAGGTTGTTTTCGTTACCGGGGCAGCTCGCGGGATAGGAAAAGCAATAGCTCTTGAGTTTGCAAAAGAAGGGGCAATTATGGCTCTTGGAGATAAGAATTTCGAGGAGCTCAAGAAGACTTTAAAGGATGTCGAGAAATATTCGAATAGCTCCAAGGCTTATGAGCTGGATGTTACGAAGGAGGATATTGTAAGAGAAGTTGTTGAGAGGATAATAAAAGATTTTGGAGTTATAGATGTCCTTGTGAACAACGCTGGGGTTTCCACGATGAATTGGTTTTGGGAGCTTACGGAAGAGGAATGGGACTTCAACATGAATGTCAACGCTAAAGGAGTATGGCTCGTTTCGAAATATGTGGCTCCAAAGATGATTGAGAGAAAGCGAGGAAAGATAGTCAATGTGGCATCTATGGCTGCAAAGCTTGGGGCACCACTCCTGGCTCACTACTCTGCATCGAAATTTGCCGTTCTTGGTTTAACACAGGCTATGGCAAAGGAGCTTGCAAGGTACGGGATAAATGTGAACGCGGTGTGTCCTGGATTTGTAAAGACGAGCATGCAGGACAGAGAGGTGGTGTGGGAGGCGAAACTTAGGGGAATAGATGATCCAGAGAAAGTGAGAAAAGAATACATAGATATGACACCGCTTGGAAGGTTATGCATGCCGGAAGATGTCGCAAAAGTAGTCAAGTTTTTGGCATCAAGTGATGCGGATTTCATGACCGGGCAAGCTCTCAATGTAACTGGCGGGGTTTGTGTACATTAAACTTTTCCTGTTGATATCCTCCACTTTTTGGGTTATGTTATACTCAAATCTGAGATCCACATCCATGTGGAGGTGATTTTGTGCTAATCAGAAAAATAATGAATTTTTTGAGAGAGAAAAAGGGAAAGGTCAATTACGCTGTTCCTAGACTTTGGATACCGGCGTGGTATGACGGAGAGGTTAAAGAGATAAACGGTAAATACTTCGTCGATCCTTATGAATTTTATTCAAAGATTTTAGAAAAGCTTACGAAGATGTCAAGCGAGGGTGAGAATTACCTAACATCCATAGCTACATTAAAAGGTGAAAACGATCCGAGTTGGATAAAACATTCTAAGATGTATTCGATGCTCGTAAGAACGACAACTTCTTACAACCACAAAGGATTTGGAAGATTCGAGCCTGATGATGTCCTTGGATACAGAGAAAGCGGAACATTTTTAAAAGCAATAGCTGTTCTTATGTACCTTAAAAGATTAGATGTAGACACGATCTATCTTCTTCCGGTTAGTAAAGTCAGCGATCTCTTTAAGAAAGGAGAGGTTGGATCACCATACGCTGTTAAAAATCCGATCGAGATAGAAGATTCTTACCATGATCCACTCATTGACGGATTCGATGTTGAAGATGAATTCAAAGCATTTGTTGAGGCAGCTCATATACTTGGAATGAGGGTTCTGATAGATTTCATACCAAGAACTGCCGCAAGGGATAGCGATTTGATAAAAGATCATCCGGACTGGTTCTACTGGATAAGAATCGAAGATCTTCCATCTTATGGTCCTCCAAAAATCCCTGGAATGGGGTTCAAGATACCAGATGAGAATGATCTTGAATACATATACTCTTTGGAGAGTGTTAGAAAGCATCTGGAGAAATTTTCGCCAAATCCCAAAGAGATAGATCCGCAGAAATGGGAAAATGTCGTAAGAAACAACCCTGAAAATCTGCTAGGTGAAATTGTGAAAGAGTTTGGTTTGATAACTCCGCCCGGATTCTCCGATTGGATAAACGATCCACAACCTACATGGGACGATGTAACTTTCTTGAGGCTTTATCTAGATCCCCCAAAAGCTGCAAAGAGGTTTATAGACTATGATCAGCCACCTTATATTCTATTCGATGTTATAAAAGCATCTCTTTTTCCAGGTGATGAGGAGAATATAGAGCTTTGGGATTACATAGCCTCAACTGTTCCATCTTATCAAAAAAGGTTTGGAATAGACGGAATCAGGCTTGATATGGGACATGCGCTTCCAAAGAAGTTGGAGAAGATGATAATGGACAGAGCGAGAGAGATAGATCCAGCGTTTGCGTTCATAGCGGAAGAGCTTGATGTATCGCGAGACGAAGAAGCTAAAAAAGCCGGGTACGACGCGATAATAGGGAACAGCTGGTGGATGATGCCAAGAGTTCCAGATAAGGCATATGAGTTCTATCAAGACATAGCTCCGAATATGAAGATTCCGTACTTAGCTGCTGCTGAGACACCGGATACACCGAGAATAAGAGTTAGGGAATTCGGGGAAGATTTAAAGAAATTGGTTCCATTTCTCCTTGCTTTCTCACCAAACGGAATATTCTTCATAAATTCTGGTCAGGAGCTTGGCGAGATAGAGCCGATGAATTTAGGACTCGATAACAACGATGAGGGAAGGGCTGTCCTTCCTCCATCCGATGAATTCTTTGCAAAATTAGCCTTTTTCGATCACTATGCGCTCCATTGGGACAATCATGATGAGGAAGTTTTGGATTTTCTCAAAAGGCTTTCAGTGGTTAGGGGGATATACTCTGATCTTTTAGAACGAGGAGAGTACAGGCCTGTTTGGTTTGACTGGCAAGATGGAAAAACGGCGAACGCTTCTTTCTGGATGGATGGAAAGGCCGTTATAGCCATCGGGAATTTGGACAAGAACCCGCGGGGGATAAGGATAGATCTCAAAAATACTAAGGGGGGTGATATATCGGTTAGGAGGGCTAGGATATGGGATGGCGAGAAGTGGGAGAGCATCTCCGATGAAAGCGGATGGATATCCGTTAATTTGGAAGGGCTCTCCTTCAGCCTCATAGAGGTATTCTACGAGGAGGTGTAAGTTGTGAGTAGGGAAGAAATACTCGAAAAGGTTAGGGAACTCATAGCCGATAAACTCGGCGTTGACAAAGATGAGGTCACGGAAGAGGCTTCTTTGGTGGATGATCTTGGAGCGGATTCGCTCGATCTTGTGGATCTCGTTATGGTGTTCGAAGAGGAATTCGATGTAAAGATCGAGGACGATGAGCTTGAGAACATCAAAACGGTTAAGGATGTGGTTGATGGGATCATGTCGAAAATGTGATGGGGGCTCGCGCCCCCTTTGTTTTCCTGGGAGGTGCTCCTGAATGTCAAAGAGAAAGAATCGCTACAAAAGAGTAGAAAAGAGAGCGGAGAATAAAAAGAAGGAAGAGAGAAGTGAGAAACAGAGAAAAACTGGGATAAAATCGAGTATCTTTGCGGTGATACTCAGCATTGTGATAATAGCTGGGGTTATCTTTGTGGTGAAATCGATGAACTTCAATATACCCCCAACACAACCCTATGTGAAATACCCATCGGATAATCAAAAAGATGTTCCAAGAAATGTAAAGCTGGAGTGGGGTTGTGAAGATCCAAACGGTGATAAGTTATCGTATGATCTTTACTTGGGAGAAGGGACGCCTTCTCTTGTGGCCACTTCTTTGAAGTTTCCAGCTTATAGGGTGGAGCTCCTTCCGGGAAAGGAATATGTTTGGAGAGTTGTCGCCAAAGATGGAAAAGGAGGGGTTTCGAAGAGTCCTACTTGGAGATTTAAAACAGCTGAGAACAATCCTCCAAGCGCTCCTAAAGCTTTGAATCCCGCAGCCGGGGAGACGGTTAACAGTACGACCGTTGTTCTTAGCTGGACTTCTTCTGATCCCGATGGAGATGAGATTTCTTACGATCTTTATCTGGATGGAAAAAGGATAGCAAGAGATCTGAAGAAAACTTCCTACACTGTGAATGTCATGGCTGGTGAAAAGCACCTCTGGAGAGTTGTGGCAAGAGATAAATTTGGAGCACGTTCTGAATCTGACTGGGTTTTCTATGTAAAAAAACCGAACACACCCCCAAGAGTAAAGATAACATCTATTAGGACAAATGACAGATGGATAAGAGTGTGGTGGAAAGCTTCCGACCCCGATGGAGATTCTATAAAAAGCGAGCTATTTCTGGATGGAAAGTCTGTGGAGGTTCTTCCCGGGAGCCCTGTAAAGGCGAACTATGGAGAGCATAAGATAGATATCATCGCGTCGGATGGAGAGGATGAGACGAAGGTTTCAACAACTGTGCTTTTGAAAGAACCCAGTC
>WGAO01000015.1 GCA_015489065.1 Thermotogaceae bacterium
CTTCAGAAACGCCAGTACATCTTTGACATGAGCTGTTTCCGTGAATTTTAATCCTGAGAGTATTCTGTGTGGGATCTTCCTCAATGTGAACTCAAGCTGAAGCCTCATTGAGTGGTTATGTGATCTATAAAGCACTGCTATCTCGTTTGGTGATACTCCTTCTGAAATGAGCTCTTCGATTCTCTGAGTGACGAACATCGTTTGTGCGTCTTCATCGAAAGTTTCCACCAAAACAGGTTTTTTATTCCCTTTTCTGACAGCCCTGAGCTTTTTCTCAACGGCTTTTCGCGGTATTAGGTAGTTGATCAAGTTCACTATTTTATCCGTGCTTCTGTAATTAGTCTGAATCTTGAATACCAGAGTCTCTCCCTTTCTTATGAAATCCTCGACATTTTCAAATCTCGCTCCTCGAAAGGAATATATGCTCTGTGCGTCATCACCGACGACGAAGACATTCCCATGAACGCGCGCGAGTTTTTCAATTATCTCATATTGAACTATGTTCGTATCCTGAAATTCATCCACTAGAATCCATTTGAATCTGCTTGACAGTTTTTCAGCTACTTCTGGGTTCTCTTCAAGGAGTCTTAGAAGATTCACCAGAAGATCATCATAATCCATAACATTCTGGCGGATTTTCTCTTCATAATACGTCTGAATGATATCTTTTATTATGTCAACAACTTGGAGAAATTTTGGATTTTTCTTTTTCGTTGCTTCTTCCACCGTTGACAATGTGTTCATGCTGTAAGAATGGATGGACAAGAGTGGATCGGCTTTTGGAATGAGTTTTTTAAGATCTGATGGGAGCTTTTCCACAACGATCGATCTTGCGTGTCCCATTAGAGTTTTGGCGTCGTCTCTGTCCAGTATGGTGTAATTTGACTCGTATCCTATATGCCGTGCGTACTTTCTGAGAAAGAGGTTGGCAACGCTGTGAAATGTTCCAGCTGTCATATCTTTTAAGTCCTTTCCTGTGACGCTTCTGATCCTGTCTATCATCTCCTTAGCAGCGGCTCTTGTAAATGTAACAAGCATTATTTCAGAAGGAGAGACTCCCTGAGATAAAAGATGAACTATCTTGTATGTTATGACCCTGGTTTTTCCAGACCCAGGACCGGCTATTACTATGGATCTTCCCTTTGAGTTTATTACGGCGTTTTTTTGCTCGTCATCGAGGTTTTTGTATATCACTTCTGGAACTGGTTTTGGTTTCAGGACATATTTCACTTTTCACCATTCCTTTCTTTAGTTATCGACGGTTTGTTCACAATGAGTTTTGAGAATATCTTCTCTATAAGTCGGTTCATCTTTGTTATAGGAGCTTCCTCTTTTTTTATAGGGTCTACCTTTATCGTGTAAGCTCCTATGAGATTTCCAAATAACACATCTGTTAGAAGTTGATCTCCTATCACGACAACTCTTTTTGTATCGATTCCCATTTCCCTGAGTTTTCTCTTAACTTTTCTTGCTATCGGTTTTCGAGATCTCCAAATTACCTCGACATCGATGTCAATTTCTCTAGGCTTTCCATTGGATGCTATCAAAACTGCAGCTTTATCTTTGAGTTTTTTCAGAATTTTCCTATTTTCCTCTAAAATATGGCTGCTTCTCCATGGTGCAAGTGTATTATCGAAGTCAAAAATGAACGCTTTGAAGCCGCTATTTACGAGTTTGTCAAAGTTTATGTCTTTTACAGATTTTCTCCATTCGTTTGGCGACATCAAACTTCCCATTCTAAATATCCATCCGACCGTGAAAAAGAATGTACCGTAAAGTAACATACTGAGGAATGCCATGACCTTTTTGTATATCCTCATTGTCTCCCACAGAAGTGGCTGGACCATTATCGTGTACATACCGAGCCTGTTTCCAGCTAAGACATCTGTTAAAAACAGATCTCCTATTATTACGCTCTTCCCTGCATCTATATTCCACTCTTTTATTATCTCTCTGAATTTTTTAATCGATGGTTTTCCAACACTCCAGTATACAACCAGTTCTGGAATCTTCTCTTTTAAGTGGTCTACTCTGCTTTTCTTGGCATTCGTAACTATGAAAACTCTTGCTCCGTTATCTAGAAGATACCGGAAAATTTCCTCGACATCCTCTTTTATCTGGAGTTCACCCCATGGTGCTAGGGTAAAGTCGTAGTCGAAAAAGAAATTCTCGAAACCAGATTTCAAAAGTCGATCGTAGTCGACATCTTCGATGCTTTTGACATGCTCTACGGGAAAGAGTTTACCCAGCACTTCCTGGGTTCACCTCTATTTTGGCAATTTCGAAGGGGACGACCTCCCGAACCCCTTCGAGGAGTTCCAGAAGGTCGTCCTTGAGATCGGAAGGAACGATCAATCTCAAAAGACCATCTTCGTATCTTCTTATATTCACCAAATTGTCTTCAACTTCTACTATGTAGCTCAAATCGTGTATCTTTTCTTTGTCTATTTTCAGGTAGACATCGAATTCCTTCATGAGCTTCCCTTCCTCTTTATTATCTGGAAGGTGAGCGATTTCAGAGATGCTGAGAAATCGACATTTTCAACCGGTATGGATACCTTTATCACTCTTGCTGAAAAATTCAGTATTCCCTCCACACCGGCTTTTTCAGCAGCTTCAGCGGCCTCCTGGGCTGAATCTGCCGGAACGCAGAGTATTGCTATCCTGACATTGTTGTCTTTGACGAATTTTTCAAGGTCGTTCATGTGCATTATTTCGAGTTCTCTGAATTTCTTTCCGATTTTTCTTCCGTCTATGTCGAACATTCCAACAACTTCAAACCCTTGCTGTTGAAGCGGTTTGTGCCCGGCAATAGCTTTACCCAAGTTTCCAGCGCCTATGACTACTGCTCTCCATTTCTGACCTATTCCCAAGATCTCTTTCAGTCTCTCGCTCAGACTGTCTACCTTGTACCCTACTCCGCGTTTTCCAAATCCGCCAAAGTAGGATAAGTCTTTTCTTATCTGACATGCCTTTATTCCAAGTCTTCGTGCAAGCTCTTTACTCGAAGTATACTCTTTTCCTTCTCCCTTCAACCTTTCAAGGCATCTGTAGTAGACAACGAGCCTTCTTATAACTGGTTTTGGTATTTTCTCCACATTATCACCTCACACAACTATATTCGCTATTCTTCCCTTGACATATAAGACTTTCTTGGGTTTCCTTCCGTTTAGAGTTTTCTTTATTTTTTCTCTGTTTAAGACGATTTCTTTGACTTCCTCTTCTGTGATATCTGCTGGCACGATCACCTTGTCTCTTACCTTTCCATTAACCAATATTGCTATCTCTATCTCGTCAACTTTCAGAGCATCCTCATCCCAGCTTGGCCAGCTCTTGAGCATCACACTCTCCTCAAAGCCAAGGTCTCTGTTGAGCTCTTCTGCCATATGTGGTGCAAAAGGTGAAAGTATCAAAACGAGATTCTCCTGGATTTCTCTCAAAAGCTCCAAATTCCATTTATCTTCCGGGACATCTTCGAGGTATTCTCTTATCGAATTAACAAGCTCCATAAGTCCACTTATCGCAGTGTTGAACTTGAAACCTCCTTCTATGTCTTCCGTTATCTTTTTAATCATCTGGTGGAGTTTTCTTCTGAGAGTCTTTTCTTTCTTGCTGTTGAGCTTTGGTTTGCCAGAGAGTTTTACATCTTTGACTTTTTCTATAATTCTCTGGGAAGTGTTCCAGAGTCTTTTTACAAATCTGTGTACCCCTTCTATGCCTGCATCGCTCCACTCGGCATCTTTTTCTGGCGGTGCCATAAAGAGTATGTACATTCTCAGAGTATCAGCTCCGTATTTCTCTATCATGTCGTCAGGTGATACAACATTACCCTTGGACTTGCTCATCTTGGCACCATCTTTGTAAATCATCCCTTGAGTAAAGAGATTTTCGAATGGTTCATCCACTGCAACATATCCTATATCGTGGAGAAATTTGTTTATAAATCTTGAGTACATCAGATGCAAGACAGCGTGTTCTACCCCTCCGATATACTGATCCACGGGCATCCAGAGTTTGGCATCCTCGATATCGAATGGTTTCTCATTGTCTCTGGGGTTTATGTACCTTAGGTAATACCAAGATGAATCGACAAATGTGTCCATCGTGTCAACTTCCCTTTTTGCAGGTCCACCACATTTTGGACAGATCGTGTT
>WGAO01000016.1 GCA_015489065.1 Thermotogaceae bacterium
AACATAAAAGTCGATGGAAAACCAGTTGAAATAGAGTTCCCAGTTATAGCTGATGATCTTGGAAATGTTTCCAACAAACTTGGGCTTATACATGGAAACAAAGGAACGAACACTGTCAGGGCGGTTTTCATAGTCGATCCAAATGCTGTTATAAGAGCGATTCTATACTATCCACAAGAGCTCGGAAGAAATGTTGATGAGATACTCAGAATGATCAAGGGATTCCAAGTATCTGATGAGAACGGAGTTGCAATACCACACAATTGGCCAAACAACGAGATAATCAAAGACAATGTCATAGTTCCTCCAGCGGCGAGTGTAGAAGAAAAGGTAGAAAGAGAAGAGGCTCAGAAGAAAGGCGAGATAGAGTGCTTTGATTGGTGGCTCTGCCATAAGAAGCTTTGATGGGGGTGGTGTGTGATGAAGAGATATGAAATATACAAACTCTCAGACGGAACGCTTCTTGAAGTTTTAAACGATGGTGAAGGAAAACTGGAAAACGCAGAGCTCTTGGAAGCTAAGACGGCAGATACTTCGACGGAAAAGCATGTTCCTTATGTTGAAAGAGTTGGGAACAAATATGTGGTGAAAGTCGGAAAAGAGACAAAGCACCCAATGGCTGAGGAGCACTACATAGTATTCATAGAGCTTATAGTCGATGGAGTCGTTCATAGAAAGTACCTCAAACCTGGTGATGAGCCAGAGGCTGAATTCGAAATTCCGGAAGGAAAAGAGATTTGGGCTAGAGAATACTGTAACCTTCATGGGCTTTGGGAAAGTAAGATGTGATATGGATACCTCTTTTCGTCCGGCTCCTTTGGGAGCCGGATTTTGTTTATGAGGAGGGATAGCTTGAAGATAATTCGCCTATCATCTGTGATTTTTCTTTTAGCATTGATATCCTTTCTTTCTTGCTCCTCTGAAAGCTTATCGGGTAAGTACGCTTCTTTTTGGAGAAAAGCGAGAAAAATCGACTTAATACCAGCAAATGTGGTTGATGGAGACACTTTTAAGATCGGGAAGAATGGTTTTAGAGTTGTTGGTATAGACGCACCAGAGATTCATGCTGGGAACAAGCCAATCGGAGAATTTGGCGAAGCTTCTAAGAGATTTTTCGAGGATTTTACTAGGGATTTCAAAGAAGGATACATACTCATGGGAAAGGATAGATTTGGAAGGAGCTTGGCTTATCTCTTTGCAACAGATGGAACAGATGTTTACTTTTACGAGGCTTCTGTTACAGAGCTTGGACTTGCAAGACCTCTGATATACGAAGAAGATACCATCAAAGAGCTCGCAGACGATGTGGTGAGGTCATATAAAAAGGCTTGGAGAAATAGGCAAGGTATATTCTCAAGATGGGAGAATGCACCGATCGTCAGTTATGGAGATTCCTGGGGTGACAAAATAGGGAAGATTGTCTGGCTTGAAGATCACATCATGAAGGTTTTTGAGACGCACTCTCTTTACATAGCAAAAGGGAAATTTTCATCTGTTGTAGCGAGAAAAGAGGGGTATAAACTCATGTTTAAAGATTTTGATTTTCATTCTTTGGAAGGCAAGGACATAAGGGTTTATGGAGAGCTCTGGAAATACGATGGTCATCCTGAGATAATGGTTAGAGCACCATTTGAAATAGTGTTCTTCGAGGGAGGGAAAGAGAAATGAAATTTGCAGTTGTTTGGAGTGATGAACTTCTATCGTATGATTTTGGCCCGGGTCATCCACTAAGGAGTGATAGATGTAAGATTGGTTTTGAGGAACTTTTAAGGATAGATTCCTTAGAGGTCGTGAAACCGAGATACGCTACTGAAGATGAAATAGCTCTTGTTCATGACAAAGAATACATAAAAAGTGTAAAAGAGGGGAAAGCAGGGGATTTGGATACACCTATATCAAAAGAGATTTTTGATCCAGCCCGATTATCCGTTGGAGCAACTCTGAGAGGTGTGGAGCTTCTAAAAGAAGGGTACAAGCTCTCTGTGAATCTGTGCGGTGGTTGGCATCACGCTTTTGAGAATAAAGCAAGAGGTTTTTGCATATTCAACGATGTTGCAATAGGTGCGAGATATGCTCAGGTATTGGGATTCAAAAAGGTGTTCATAATAGATTGGGATGTTCATCATGGAGATGGCACGCAGAGAATATTCAAGGGTGACAGAAATGTTTTTACGATGTCGATACACCAACATCCAGCTACACAATATCCGTATGTTTCTGGATATGAAAGTGAGAACGACGAAACGAACCTTAATGTTCCTCTTATGCCATCAGATAGCGAACAGGAAATAATGAAAAGAGTTCTACCGTTGATTCCACAATTTGTTAAGCCTTTCAGACCGGATCTTATGATCGTTCAGATGGGAGTTGATGGCTATAGAGAAGATCCAATGTCAAGCCTTGATCTATCTGATAGGTTCTATGACTCAATATCGAGAATAGTTGCAAGATGTGCCAAGAATAACGGCTTTCCAGTGATTCTCCTTGGTGGCGGAGGATTCAATTTTCCGAAGACCGCGCAGTTGTGGAGAATGATTGTAGAAAACTTCGTAAGGGAGATGTGATAGAATTTATCGGGGGTGAGAGTGTAGTGGAAATTATTAGGGAAATCTTTGATGTTGTCGAAAAGATGGAAGGTATAAATCCCGTTGTACTCGATATGAGAGAGACACCTATGCCAACAGATTATTTTCTCATAGTTACGGCTAATTCGGATGTTCATATGAAAAGTCTAAGAGACAGAGTTGTTCAATTCATAAAGAAAGAGACAGATCTGGAAATAATATACTATGACAAAGGTGAAGGGTATGATTGGATGATAATAGATGCAGGAGACATAGTCATTCACATATTTACAGAAAGAGGGAGGGAATTTTACGATTTAGAAGGACTTTGGATAGATGCTAAGCGCCTCACATTTACGGCATGAAAGCGGGGCGATGGGTGTGAGAATCGCTCTATATGCACTCCCCAAAGTAGAACTGCCCAAAAAAGACAAGAGAATCTCAGAGTATTACAGATCAAAACTTGAAAAGTTATACTCCGACTTTGTCAAATCTGGAAAGTTGAGCAAAGATTTTCTGAATCTTTACGTAAAGGCTGTAGATTATCTTGATTCTGGAAACATCTCGGAATTCAGAAAAATTTTCGAAAGTCTTAACAAACTTTCAAAATCGAATGATGATCTAGATTTCAAATACACTCCTCCCTGTTTCAACTGCGCTCTCATAGCTTTGAGTGAAGGGGAGTACGCTCTCAAGATTGCAAAAATTGGACTTGTGAACGGAAATAAGGAGAAGTACTTCAGAAAAATTTTCTTTTCCTATGATTTTTCTGGGAGGTTGAAAATCACCGGCGGAATAGTGAACATGGAGGCTCTTAAAGAGATATTCGAAAACTCTTTCGCAGCGGTCGCATAGGAGGTGGAAGAATGCTCAAAAGCTTGGAAGACCTCATAGATCTGGCTAAGGGGAGAAAAGCAACTGTTGCATTGGCAGGCGGAGAGGATATAGAAGCTCTCAAAGCTCTTAAGGAGGCTAGGGTTGAAGGAATAATAGAAAATGCCCTTATCTTTGGAAAGAGTGAGAAAACCCTGGAAAATTTGGAGAGCTTAGGGCTTGACTTTGAAACCTTGGTTTTTGATTCAGATGAAAAGGTAGCGGAAGAAGCTGTAAAGAGTGTCTCAATCGGGAAAGCTCAGGTTCTCATGAAAGGACTTGTTAAAACTTCTACTCTTCTCAAAGCCGTTTTAAACAAAGAATGGGGATTAAGGAGCGGGAAACTGCTCTCTCATGTGATTCTCGCTCACACTCCTCATGTTGATAAAGTTTACTTTATCACCGATGGAGGAATGGTGATAAGGCCTAATCTTGAGCAGAAAGTTGAAATAATAAAAAATGCTGTTGATTTAGCACATAAGCTTGGGTATGAGAATCCCAATGTAGCTCTCATAGCTGCGGTAGAGGTTGTGAATCCAGATATGCCGGAGACAATGGAAGCTGCAATAATAGCCAAAATGGCAGATAGAGGGCAGATAAAAGGGGCTTCTATAGACGGACCGTTTGGAATAGACAATGCTGTGAGTGAATTTGCCGCAAAAGTAAAAGGAGTAGAGGGGAAAGTAGCCGGAAATGCTGATATACTCGTCGTTCCCGATATACATTCAGGTAATTTCCTTGGAAAATCTTTTGTATATTTCGGAGGAGGAATTATAGCAGGACTTGTTGTTGGTGCAAGAGCTCCCATAGTGATAGTATCACGGGCTGACACCATGAAATCGAAGTTACTCTCTTTAGCACTTTCCATGGCCGTTTACTGAAGGAGGGGATCTACTTGATAGTGAGAGTAGATACAAGGAGGGCTGTTGCGCTTGAGACAACTGTCGTTGCTCATGGACTTCCGGATCCAATTGGTATAGAGACAGCAGTAGATATGGAAAGTATAGTGAGAAGCGAAGGCGCAGAACCAGCAACAATTGGAGTTTTAAAAGGTGAAGTAATAGTAGGGATGACAAGGGCAGAACTGAGAAGACTTTTAGATGAAGGGAGCGTGAAAGTTGGAGCTAGAGAACTTCCCTTCGTACTTGCAAAGAAACTCAACGCTGATACAACGGTCAGCGCTACGATGAGGATATCTAAACTAGCTAAAATAAGGGTTTTCGTTACGGGTGGAATAGGAGGAGTTCATCAAGGAGAATACGATGTGTCTCAAGATTTGGTTGAGCTCTCGAAAAACAGAATGATAGTTGTCTCAGCGGGTGCAAAGTCGATATTGGATCTTAGAACAACTGTAGAAGCTCTGGAAACATTAGAAGTAATCGTGGTTGGATACAAGACTGACGAATTTCCCGCATTTTACAGCGCAAGCAGTGGAATAAAGCTCAACATGAGAGTGGATTCTGTCGAAGAAATAGTTCAGATTTACAGATGGATGGAGAAGATAGATTTTGATGGAGCGCTTCTCGTTGCAAATCCTATACCAAAGGAGAGTGAGATCCCCTACGACGAAGTCCAAAAATGGATTGAAGATGCTGAAATGGAAGCAAACAGACTGGGTATAGTTGGAAAGGAGGTAACTCCCTTTCTTCTTTCGAAGATATCCGAGTTGAGTGGTGGAAAAACGCTTAAAGCTAATATAGGACTTCTCAAAAACAACGCATCCCTCGGAGCGAAGATAGCTCTCGCCTTGGAGGAGAATCTATGAGAGCTTTTGTAAGTGTTAGCGATAAAAGATACCTTGACGGATTTCTCGGTTGGATGAAAAGGGAAAATATAGATATAGGAAAAGAGCCTTGTGATGGAAAATACGACATAGTTGTGATCAATCTTCCATCAGATATACCGAGATCTGAAAAGAAACTCATTAATAATGAAAAACTCAAGGAAGCCTTCTTGCTTTCAAAAGCTGCCGTGCATTATGAAGAGATGCTTCCAATTTGCGATCCGGAGGATTACAGACTTGTTGAAGAGCTCTTTGAGAAAGCTGGGGATGTTCCTAAGAGCGTGAGAAGATTTCTTTCCACTAAGGCTCTCCTTCATTCCCTTGAATATGTTTCAAGAATACACACAAGGCTTTCTGAGTTATTTGGAATGTCAGATTACCTCCATAAATTCTGGAAAGTGGATAGGAGAAGATTTGAGAAAAGCCATATTGAAGAGTACCTCTCTGATTTATCTGGAAGGGTATTTATAGGCAAGGAAAATCCTTTTATACCTCTCTATGTTTTCGCAATAAATAGAATTCCAGAAGGGGCATTACTTACATTTAACAGGGCAGTTCCGATATATGCAGCCCTAGCTCTTGATGAGAAATTAAGTGGAGAAGTTGTAATTTTCAACGGATTATTGGAAAAATCAATAGAAGGTAAGCTGGTTGTGTCAAGAGGTGGAAATGCCGATGTAGTTGTGAAAAGTAAAAGTGCATCGATTCTTATCGACAGTGGTGGAGTTGGATACAGGTTGGAAATGGAAAATGTGGAATTTTCAGATATAGAACAGCTTGCCAGTGCGTTTTCGTCTCTATCTCCTGGATACACGGTAGCTGTTTTTGATAATTCTAGATTAATCGACAGAATCAGTGGGATGGAAAAGATAGCTGAGATATCAAATTTGAAGAAAGGGAAGATTCTATCCGCCAATTTTCCCATTGAACATATAGACTGTTCTAAGTATGAGGTGATAATAGCGCCGAAGGTCTCAAAGAAGGTGAAAAGCAGTTGCAAATCAAAGATAATCTTGAGAGAGCTTTGAATTTTTTCTTTCCAAATGAGTGTGCAATTTGCGGAACGGATATAAAACCTTCGTCACTCATTTGTGACAATTGCAGGATCGAGATATCCTCCTCCGGCCCGTCTGTAACGGTGGAAAAGCACAAATGCTGTGATGTTTACTATTTTTCAATATATGATGGGAAACTGAGAGAACTAATACTCTCATACAAAAGCGGGAGATGGAGACTCCACAAGATTCTTTCTCGGCTTTTCTTAAAGCTATTTGAATATTACCCTCCCTATCCATTACTAACATACATCCCATCAACTACATCTTCTCTGGAAGAGAGAGGATTCGATCATATGAAATTGATTGCAAAGCACCTGTCAAAAAAATCCGGATTGGTTCTCAAAAAAGCTTTAATCCCCGCGAAGGATGACCGTCAATACGGAAAGAATATGTTGGAAAGAAAGAAGCTATCTGAAAAGTACTACTCACATTGCACATCAAAGGAAATCACACTTATAGACGATGTCTACACCACTGGAGCAACGATAAGAGATGCGGTTTCTGCACTGAGAAGATCAGGAGCTGCTAAAGTGAAAGTTTACATACTTGCTAAAGCGAAGGGGTGATGTAATGGTTGGTTATGAATCGAACACCCCTGTTTTAAGGTTTATGATAGATATAATGGGATATATTCCGGGAATAGGAGGCCATTCCTTGGCGGTTTCTATACTTTCCTATTTCATATCAGACGAGTTCTTTAAGGACGAATCGAGAGCTCTTTACGGTGGAATAGCCGGAGCTCTTCACGATGTGGGATATCTCGTTCCGAAAGTTTCCCAGATGAGTAAAAAGATAGACTTTTTATATGACGAGGGTATGGTGAAGAAGCTCAGTGATTTACATACAACAATTGGTGGTTTTATACTCTCAAATTTCTTGGGACTTTACGAGTACTCTGATGTAGCTTTCTATCATCATCTTCCCGCCGATCAGCTTGACATAATGAATCCAAGTCACATATTTGCAAACATTGTATCAATAGCGGATCTTTTGTCCGTTCAGTTCGAAAAACTTGGTTCAGAAATACCGAGAAATCTTGTTAAAGAAGTGCTTAAGGAACACAAGGATCAATTTTTTCCAGAGGTATTTGATTCGACGTTGAAAGTCGTTGAAAAAGATTACACTTGGTGGTCGATAGAAGATCCGGTAGATTTTTACATGAGAAATTTGTCGATGAGAATTAGAAAATCGGAGGTCATCGATGAGAGTATTTTGATGGAACTCGGATATTTTATGGCGTACATTGTCGATTCGAAGAGTCCGTTCACGAGAAAGCATTCAGAGAGGATATCCGATATATCAAAAGAGATAGGAAAAGAGATGAATCTGAGTGTCAGGGACCAGATGTATCTATACATAGCTGGGCTTTTTCACGATGCCGGAAAGCTAGCCATAGAAGACAACATACTTGAAAAGCCAGGGGTGCTTACAAACAAAGAATACAATTACATGAGAAAACATGTCTTTTACACTATGAAATTTCTGGAGCATTTTTCGGGTGAAGATAATGATTGGACTAAATGGGCATCGCAGCATCACGAAAGAATCAATGGAAATGGATATCCTCTGCGACTTGAGGGAAATGAAATATCGGTTCAGTCGAGAATTCTCCAAGTTGCAGATGTTTTCGTCGCTCTTACGGAAGACAGACCTTACAGATCTCCAATGAGCTTTGAGGACACATTGAAATTCCTATCAGAAGAGGTGAAAAAAGGCAAGTTGGACGGTGAAGTTTTAAAAGCTCTGGAAAGACTTGTCAAAAATGGATATACTTTCCCAGATAAAACTCCCATAGGTGAGATGATAGATACCGTAGACTTTCTCATAAAATCTTATGGAGGGATTGTGTGAAGGTAATAATTGTTGGGGGAGAAAAGAATTCGTATTATCTAGCAAGATCGATAATAGAAAAAGGATACAGAGTTGTTGTAATAAACAAAGATGAGAAATTCTGCAATGAAATAGTAAAGAAACTCAAAGCTCTCGTAATAAACGGCGATGGAAGTAAGAAGAATGTCTTAGAACAAGCCGAACCAATGAGTGACGATATACTCGTTGTTCTAACTCCAAGGGATCATGATAACTTGATGATAGCTCAGATAGCAAAAAGGATATTTGGACTCGACAGGGTCGTTTCACTCGTCAATGATCCAGAGAATGTCGAAATGTTCAAGAATTTGGGTATAGGAACGGTTGTTAACTTGACATCGCTGATAAATCAAACTTTAGAAACTCTTATGTTTGCTGAAGAAATAGAGCAACATATACCAATAGAGGAAGAAAAGCTAGTCTTTCTGAAATTTGAAATCCCATACAACTCTCCGGTAAAGGGGAAGGCTCTCAAAGATATCAATCTTCCACCAGAGAGCGTAATAGCTGCGGTAATCAGAGGGAAAGATGTGATAATACCAAGAGGCGATACGGTGATAAATCCCGGTGATAGGGTTTTCGTACTTTGTCTTCCGAAGGTTCAAACGAAGGTTTCCGAGATACTCTTGGGGGTGGAGTGATTGGGGGATTATCTCAGCACCCTCAAGTTCAGGTACAAAGTAGTCTTATGGAACCTTGGAGCACTCTTTCAGTGGTTCTCACTAATCGTTCTATTTCCACTCGTGTTTTTGATTTTCTATCCATCGGAAGTTTTAAATAGTATCCCTTTTATGGAATCTGCCCTAGTGTCGCTCATTTTAGGGACTTCTCTTAAATGGATGTCAAACCTTAAAAGAAAAGAAGCTTCAACTGTTCTCATACAAGAAGGAGCTGTGATTGTTCTTTTCTCCTGGATAGGCGTCGTTATCATATCAGCTCTTCCTTTTATATTCGCTGGCATATTGAACTTCACTCAAGCAGTTTTCGAATCGACAAGCGGTTGGACTACGACAGGACTTACAGTTGTTGATGTAACAAAAGTTTCCAAGCTTATACTCGTCTGGAGAAGTGTTATGCAGTACATAGGAGGGGCAGGCTTTGCGATAATAATGGTCGGATCGATAATTGGTCCAGGTGGATTTGGACTTTACTCAGCGGAAGGAAGAACGGATAACATCCTTCCAAATATCAAGGATTCTGCAAAGATGATAATGATAATGTATCTGACTTATGCTGTTGCTGGGACACTTGCATACATAGTTGTGGGAATGCCAGCCTTTGATGCGTTCAACCACTCCCTCACAGCTCTCGCAACCGGTGGATTTTCCACGAGATATGGAAGTATAGGAGAGTACAACTCAGTTCCCATAGAATTTGTAACGATAATACTCATGTTCCTCGGCACTACTGGATTTGGTATTCATTACACACTTTGGAAAAGAAATTTCAAGGCGTTTGTCAAGAACGGTGAGCCTTGGCTTATGCTTTCAACGGTTTTTGTGGCGACATTTGTTATGATGGCAAAAGGAATGCATGGAGTCTTTCATTCCCAAGCACATGCATTTAGAGAGTCTATATTCCAATCTGTATCTGCATTGACTGGGACGGGATTTTCCACAGTCGATTTTACTCTTCCAGCTTGGCAACACTTCGCAACCGGGATGTACATACTGACGATACTCATGATCCTTGGCGGTATGATGGATTCTACATCCGGTGGTTTGAAGCAGTTCAGGCTCTATGTGATACTCAGGGTTATAATAGATGCTATAATCAAATTTACCCTTCCGAAGAACGCCGTCAGAAGGATAGTCGTATGGAAAGGCGATAAGGAGAAAATAGTCGATGAGAGTATGATAAGAGAAATCATACTAGTTTTTTCCCTTTACTTTCTCACATACATGACGGGTGTTGTGATTCTAACGGTTTACGGATTCAACTTACAAAATTCTATGTTTGAGTTCGCGTCAGCCATATCAGGCGTTGGATTGTCTTGTGGAATAACTCAACCTGATCTTTATCCAGGAGCTCTGTGGACTCTTACAATCGGAATGTTCCTTGGAAGATTGGAGTTTTTGGTTGTGATATACGCGGTCTCGAAGCTGTTTAGAGATGTTTCAAGGTTTCTCTCAAGGAGGTGAATTATTTTGAAGTATTCCCGTATAAAGGGAACCGTTGACATAATGGGGGAGGACTTGGGGTATTGGTACGCCATTGAAAATGCCACCAAGAAAGTTGCAAAGCTTTATGGATACTCGGAAATCAGAACTCCGATAATAGAACCGACAGAACTTTTTGTTAGGGGTGTAGGGAACGAGACCGACATAGTTCAAAAGGAGATGTATTCTTTCGAGGACAAAGGTGGAAGGAATATATCACTCAGACCTGAAGGAACAGCTCCCGTTGTCAGAGCGTTTATAGAGAACTCTCTCATCAACAGAGGATTCCCTCAGAGATTGTTTTACATAGGACCGATGTTCAGATACGAAAGGCCTCAGAAGGGAAGGCAGAGACAATTCCATCAAATCGGATTCGAGCTCTTTGGATCGGAATCTCCATTAGCAGACGTTGAAATGATAACTCTTCTTGTAAGAGTGCTCAGAGAGATGGGATTGATGAACTTTAAAGTAGTGATAAATTCAATCGGGTGTGAAAAATGTAGGCCGAACTACAAGAAAGCGCTGAAAGAATATTACTCTCGTCATCTTGACGAGGTATGTGATGATTGCAAGAGAAGATACAACACTAATATACTCAGGCTCCTTGACTGCAAAGTCGATGTAGAAATAGCGAAAGCTGCACCAAAAAGCACGGACTATCTGTGCGATGAATGTAAAGAGCATTACAACAGGCTGAAAAAATATCTAAAGATTCTTAACATAGAGTTTGAGGAGGATCACAGGCTCGTTAGAGGTCTTGATTACTACAACAGAACGGTTTTTGAGGTCAGACACAAAGGGCTTGGGGGTCAAGATGCGATAGCTGGTGGTGGAAGATACGACAAGCTCATAGAAGAGCTCGGAGGGCCACATGTTCCAGCAGTTGGGTTCGCCGCTGGAATAGAGCGCCTTATATTGGCTATGAAAGCGGAAGGAGTCGAGGTGCCTCCTCCAATAGTTCACCATGTATACATAGCTCATATAGGAGATGTCATCGAGGAAGCTCTTGAAATAGCTGAGGATCTCAGAAGGAAAGGACTCACGGTAGATTTTGATGTGATGGAAAGAAGCTTAAGGGCACAGCTCAAGCACGCTGACAGAATAGGAGCACTCCTATCTGTAATAATTGGCGAGAATGAACTTGAAAGAGATGTTGTTGTTGTGAGAGATATGGAAACGGGAGAGCAAACCGAGGTTGATATAAACTTCGCAGCGGATTTGATATTAGATAAGGTAAGGGAGAAAGGAATGATAATTTAGAGGATAAAAGGAAAATCAGAGAATAGATTAAAGATTTCTTGAATTGCTTATCCAAAAATATTTGATAATTACCCAGCTGAACATGTAAATTACGGTCTGTATCCAATTAAAAAACTACTTATCATTCCTAGCGATATTCCGTAAAGCTCGAGGTATCCATCAGACGGCCATTTGAAGAACATCCCAGCGATGGCTAATGTTAGTATCGATGGCTGAACGATCTTTTGAAGAAGCTTCTCGCTTCCAAGTCCGTAGAGCGCACTTCCTACGTAAAACAGAAAGAAAGTCAAAAAAGCGAGTGTATCGTGTGGTTTTTTTCCGTCGTGCACCGGAGCTATAAGCACCATGAAGACTCCCGATAGAATCATATAAGCTCCCCCAATAGTTTGAAGCTTGCTTCCAAATGTCATCCATATGCCGTAAGAGACTATCATCGATCCGCCAGTTATAAGCGCGAGCCAGAATACCCAGGGAAGCTTTGCTAATTCCGGATTTCCGAGTTTGCTGTACGTATGCTTTGAGAGATCAAACCAATTAGAGTTGATCCTGATCGCAATTATCGTGAATATCCAAAAAGCGACAAGTCCTAAAAACCCAAACCATCTCGTAAAGCATCACCTACCTGCAAAGAGAAAAATACACATCGTTCACATTGGTCCCTGTGGATCCTGTTTTTAAAAGGTCACCAGAAGCGCTGAGAGCGCTATAAGAATCATTCCTTTCAAGGTATTCTTTTGGATCCACTCCAGCTTCTCTCATCCTCTTCACGCTCTCTCCATCAACTATCGCTCCAGCTGCGTCTGTAGGTCCATCTGTTCCATCTGTTCCAAAAGCTCCGATAACTACATCAGAGAGAGATTCTATCTCAAGTGCTGCTGAGAGCGCCAGCTCTTGATTTCTTCCACCCTTCCCGTCTCCTTTGACAGTTACCGTGGTCTCGCCTCCCAAGATGATAGCGCACGGTTTTTCAAATGGTCTGCCTTTTTCTGAGATTTCTCTTGCTATCTTCCCAAGGAATCTTCCGAGTTCCCTCGCTTCTCCTTCAAAAGAACACCCAAGTATTTTAGCATCGTATCCTAACTCTTCTGCCGCTTTTTTGGCAACCTTGCAGGCTTTTTCAACGTTGGCTATTATTTCGTAGAACACATTTTTCACTTCTCTTGATAAATCCTGATTCATGAACTTTAGAATTTTCTCAGGCAAGTTGTATTTTTTTGCAACTCTTAACGCAAATTCTGGCGTTGATCTGTCCTCATGAAGCGGTCCAGAACCTATTACATCTATTCTGTCACCCAAAACATCGGATATCACAAGTTCGATGAATTTCAAATTTTCGAACATCCTTGCAAGTTTTCCGCCCTTAACTTTTGAAAGTCTCTTTCTAACGGCGTTGATCTCGTATATGTTCGCTCCGCTTTTCAAGAGCCTGGAAGTCGTTTCGGATATATCTTTTATCGAAAGCCCATCTTCCGGGATCTCAAAAAGAGAAGAAGCTCCACCAGAAAGAAGGAACAGAACTGTTCCATTTTTGACGGATTTCAAGAATTTAAGAAGATCCTCAGAAGCTCTCACGCTCGATTCATCCGGAACAGGATGTGATGCTTCTTTAATTTCAAACCTTGGCAGATTGCCCTTAGAATGTCCGTGCTTTGTAATGATGAACCCTGAGGATATCTTTCCATTCAATAAATCTAATGCAGCTTTTGCCATGTCCCATGCGGCTTTTCCAATAGCCACAACATACAGATTTTTTGGAAGATTCATCTTCTTAAGATGATCTTTGAGAACTCTTGAGGGATCGAGCTCTTTTACAATGCTCTCAACTATTTTAAGGGCATCGGATTTCATTCAAGCCACACCTTCTCAACATACGGGGATGTCATAGCTCTAAGCGTTGCTGAGTAATTCATTCGAAACCGCAAGATATCTCCAACTTTAAGCGGCCTTTGAACTTCGGTAACATCTATTATCGTGTGATCGCTTGATGAGTGAATAACTTCTGCTCCTTCATCAAGAGGCGTTAAACCGGATGGGTTTATATCTTGCTCTCCTGCGGCGATTATCGCTCTTAAGCGTTTTCCTTTATCTTCAAAAATGGGTTTTCTTCCCATAGAGTCATATCCTATAGGTCCGTCTGGAACAGAAGGCTTTGTTTTGAGCTCGATTATCTCAGCTTCAAATATCACTGTTCCTTGCTCAAGATACGGAATCTCTCTGTTTCCAGTAACGTCTGTTCCAAGGAGCGCGGCTTCTCCTATTCTCATCTGGTTTATCTCTTTCGGGAGTTCTCCTTTTTCAAAGGATATGAGATATACTGTTCCTCCAACCGATATAACCTGTGCATCTACAGATTTTGCCACCTTTACAATTCTGTTTAGATTCTCTTTCGTTGGAAGAACTCCGCCAAAGCAGCCTATGTTAGTTCCAACACCGATTATTGAAGAATTCTTCAAAGTCTTTTTCACTTTTTCTATTTCCTCAACAGCTTCATAGTACATAACACCCTCTCTTAAATCTCCAACATCTACCATGTAGATCATCTTTGCACCTTTGACCTCTTCATCTATCCTCATAGCTACTTCTGGTTCTGACACAAGGTAATATTCCACAGTCTCCTTGAGCATTGGGATATGGGAGAGTGGTGGAATCCTTATAATCATAAATGGACCTTCTATACCGGAATTTTTCATCCTTGTTATATTTTCATGTCTTGAATCAGCCAGGATTTTTGCCCCAGCTTCAAGATAAGCTTTGGCAAGTGCAGGTTCGCCCATGAAAAGTTTTGTTACACCGACCATATCTATTCCACTTTTACCTAATTTTTCGGACAATTTCTCGATATTTCTCCTTATTTTTGAGAGATCTATGATCATGCGTGGAAACATAAAAACTCACCCCCTGATCATATTACTTTTTCAAGTGCAAACATGCTCAGAAACCCCAGTATGAGAAATGTTATGGAAGAGCTTGTTGATACCACGTAAAAAAGTCCTGTCAACGTTAATCCATATAGAAACGATATCGTCTCGTTTTCCCACCTCTCAACAAGTCTTTTCATCAGGGTGGATATTATGAATATCCCAAGAAGCGCTCCAATTCCAAGAAATGTGAGAATTTTAAAATTCATCTTAGCGACGGCTCCTACAGCATCATCGTATATTCCCAATATCACCAGCATAGACGAGCCGCTTATTCCAGGAAGTATCATAGCGCCTCCTGCTATGAATCCTCCTATGAGCAACCAGATACCTCCTGAGAAATCCCCTTTTGGCAAGAAAGATATTCCCATCATAGATAATGCACCAGCAGCCATCATCAATGATGCCTTGAAACTGAACTCTATTCTTTTCCAAAGAAAGAAGAGTCCTCCAGCTATGAGACCTGCAAAAAAAGAGGAGGTCTTAACCGGAAAGTTCTGATAGAGCTCATCTATGAATTTAGATAGAGCAACTATTGATACCAGAGCACCTACACCGATTTTTATAAGAAGCCAAAGCTCTTCTCGACTAATCCTAATCTTCAGGAGCGAAGCAAGAGCTTTGATAATTTCAGAATACCTTCCAGAAACGAAGGCTATCGTTCCACCACTTATTCCAGGAAGGATGTTCGCGATTCCCATGATAAGCCCGAGTACAAAATCCCTCACTTCGATAAAGCCTCCTCAATGAGTTTCTTTAGTTTGGAAACTGGATCTTCCTCGAAAGTCAGATTTATCTTAACTGCGTCTTTGTATCTCTTTGACCAGATTATCTGCCTCCTTGCAAAATGTCTCGTGTTTCTTTTGAGAATATGTAAGTAGTGTTGAAAATCGTATTTCCCTTCTAAAAACTCTATTGTTTCTTTGTATCCGATCGTATTTAACGAGTTCAAATCTTTTGAGTATCCCATATCAAGAAGCCTTTTCGTTTCGTCTATCAATCCTTTTTCTATCATTTTCTCAACTCTTAGATTTATTCTCTCGTAAAGCTCTTTTCTCTCTCTCCAAAGAATTACTATCTTGAAATCTCCAGCCGGTCTGGCTTCTTTTTGAAGCTGACTAATTCGTTCCCCGGTTTTTATGTATACCTCAAGAGCTCTGATTGTTCTTTTCAAATCGTTCGGGTGAATCTTCTTTGCGGATTCTGGATCAAATTCCTCAAGCATCTTTCTAAGAATCCCCGGCTCTTTTTCATGGAGCTTTTTGAGTTCTTTTCTTATGTTTTCATCTGCCGGTACTCCTTCGAATATTCCTCTGACGAGTGCTTCTGCGTAAAGACCTGTACCCCCAACAAAAACTGGGATTTTTCCGCGCGATTTCAGATCTCTCATGATTTTTATAGCGTCTTTTCTGTACATGAAGGCGTTGTAATTCTGATCGGGATCGATAATATCTATCATGTGGTGCGGGACGATCTCGCGCTCTTCTTTGGTTGGCTTCGCTGTTCCTATGTCCATATAGCGGTATATTTGGCGAGAATCCATCGAGATTATCTCGCAATCTAGACTTTGACACACATTAAGCATCAGTTCAGTCTTTCCAACCGCAGTCGGACCGTATACTATCGGTATCAATTTTTCACGCTCCTGGCTAGATTCAAAGCCTTTTCAAGTCTTCTTAAGACCCTGTCTTTTCCCAGAACCGAAAGCGATATAAATAACCCTGGCGTTACCAGCTTTCCAAGGATAGCTCCTCTTATAGTCTGGAAAGTCTTTTTCTTTGAAGCAATCTTTTCTGCCGCTAGATCCCTCATAACTTTCTCGCATCCTTCAACTGTCCAATCATCGTTTTTTCTGAACATTTCAAGAGCTCTTTCAATGATCGGAGCGGCAAAATCTTTTTTCAAGTAATCCTCGATGTATCTCTCTTCATATTCAAAGCTCTCGATAAAGAATGGCATAGATATATCGAGAAGCTGTTTCATCGTGTTGACTTTTTCCCTGCAGATACTGATTACCTCCATCGAGTAGGGTTTATCTTTGTCAAGAAGGTCGACGAGTTCGTTCATGTTTAGATACATCAGATAATCTCTGAACCTATAGCAAAGATTTTCTATATCTATCGATCTCAGATGTTTTCCGTTGACCCACTCTAATTTTTCGTAATCGAACACAACATTCTTGTTGGATATCAGAGAAGTTTCGAACTCTTCTACTTTTTCAAATATGTTAAAGATTTCTTTTCCTTCCTCAACCCGCCATCCAAGAAGTGCCAGATAGTTCAAGAGTCCTTCTGGGAGATACCCTTCTTGCCTGAAATGATCAACAGAAGTGGCGCCGTGTCTTTTGCTGAGTGGTGATTTGTCCTTTCCAAGTATAAGTGGTATGTGCATAAAAACGGGGGCTTTCCATCCGAAGCTCTCGTATATTGCGAGTTGCTTTGGTGTATTTGAAAGATGATCATCTCCTCTAAACACATGTGTTATCTCCATCAGATGATCATCCACCACTACAGCGAAATTGTATGTTGGGAATCCGTTCGATTTCATTATTATGAAATCGCCGATATCGTCAGAGAGAAATTCCATATCTCCTTTTGCCAAATCGTGGAATTTTATCTTCACACCTTTTGGCATTTTAAATTTGATGGTAATGTCATGGCCTTTTTGAATATACTCTTCTGGATAATCGAAAGTCTCAAAAAGTTCTTTCTTTCTATCTTCTTTGTCATAGACGACATATACGGCTTTTTTCATATCGATAAGCTCTTTAGCATATCTGTCGTATATTCTCGCTTTTTTTCTCTCGCTCTGTCTGTAAGGGCCATATTCTCCTCCCACATCCGGTCCTTCATCCCACAAAAGACCTAGCCATTTCATAGCCTCTATTATCAACTTTTCGTATTCAATGCTCGATCTTTCAAGATCTGTGTCTTCCATCCTTAAGATGAATTTTCCTCTCTCTTTCCTTGTGAAAAGCCAATTGAAAAGAGCTGTTCTTGCTCCTCCGACGTGGAGGTATCCTGTAGGACTTGGTGCAAACCTCGTTCTAACCATTTACCTTACCTCCTCAAAAGAGTTTTTCTTGTCTTTCATATCCAAGATGCCTATATCCTTTATCTGTGACGATCCTTCCCCTACTCGTTCTTGCAATTAAGCCAGCTTGAAGAAGATACGGCTCGTAAACCTCGCTTATCGTGTCCGGTTCCATTCCAAGTGTTGCGGCGAGAGCGTTCAAACCAACTGGACCTCCACCGTAGATTTCTATCATCGTTTTTATTATTCTTCTATCTGTGGCATCAAGTCCCAGCTCGTCTATTTCAAGAATCCTCATCGTTTTCTCAACGGTGTCAAGGTCTATAATGTTCATCTTTTCGACGGTAGCAACATCTCTGACTCTCTTTAAAAGTCTGAGTGCGATTCTTGGAGTTCCTCTCGATCTTCTACCTATCTCAACGGCTGCATCGTCATCTATGGAGATACCTAGCTTTTCAGAAGCTTTCTTAACTATCTCTGAAAGCTCTTGTGATGAGTAGAATACGAGCTCCAAGATCATCCCGAATCTGCTCCTTAGGGGTGATGTTAAAAGTCCTGCTCTTGTAGTCGCACCTATGAGAGTGAAAGGTTGAAGTGGAATTCTGACAGATCTCGCTCCTGCACCTTTTCCAATCATTATGTCTATCTGAAAATCTTCCACTGCGGAGTACAGGATCTCTTCCACCGATCTTGACATTCTGTGAATCTCATCTATGAAAAGGACATCCCCTCTCTCAAGGCTCGTAAGAATCGAAGCAAGATCTCCTTGTCTCTCTAGTATCGGGCCACTCGTTATGTGTATTTGAACTCCAAGCTCATTTGCGATTATCTGAGATAGAGTGGTTTTCCCCAGTCCCGGAGGACCGACGAGCAGTATATGATCGAGCGGCTCTCTGCGCATTTTAGCTGCACTCAGAGCTATGGAGAGCTTTTTCCTTACATTCTCCTGACCGACAAACTCATCAAGAGTTTGAGGCCTGAGAACTATAACATCATCTTTCTCAGAAGGATCTACTATTCTACTCAAATTCATCACCCGTAGTGGATTTTATCAGAACACCAGGCATTGCGGATGGAGGAATAAGGAGGCTTTTAAAATGAGAATTTTGTCACTCTATTTCATTTTTAACTATTATCTGTGATATTTTCAAAGGATTTTTAACATTTTGATAGATTTTTGTGATAGGTTCAAAATTAGCGTTGTGATGAATGATGGCATCCTGAATAATATCTTCGATCAAGTTTATGGAGAACAATGCATATCTCGTTTCCTCTAAAGGGCTTTCTTTTGGAGAAGATCTATAAAGCCCTTCAGTTTCATCGTAATATTCATCGATGATTTTTAAAAGAAGATGTATTTTCTCTTCTAGCTCTTTTAGCTCATGATCTTTCAAATGAGTGATCTTTGAATAAACGAAATCTATGGAATAGACGAGTATAGCGATTTCTTTCAGGGTTATCTTAGAGTTTGCATAACTCAGAAGATATATCAACCACAAATTTGAATTTTCCGGATCTTTACTTAGATGATCTAGAATGAAACACACCATAAAAAAACCTTCTAAAGTTTTCGGGCGGATTTTTATCAAGTTTTCCTTATCGATGATACTTTCTAATTCCTTTGCTAACTCGTTTTTCCAAACATCCAGCAATCTGTGCTGAAAATTCAAAAGAACATTCTTGGCGTCTATTGTTTTTAT
>WGAO01000017.1 GCA_015489065.1 Thermotogaceae bacterium
ATCGATGATTTTTAAAAGAAGATGTATTTTCTCTTCTAGCTCTTTTAGCTCATGATCTTTCAAATGAGTGACCTTTGAATAAACGAAATCTATGGAATAGACGAGCATAGCGATTTCTTTCAGGGTTATCTCAGAGTTTGCATAACTCAGAAGATATATCAACCACAAACTTGAATTTTCCGGAGCTTTACTTAGATGATCTAGAATGAAACACACCCTAAAAAAACCTTCTAAAGTTTTCGGGCGGATTTTTATCAAGTTTTCCTTATCGATGATACTTTCTAATTCCTTTGCTAACTCGTTTTTCCAAATATCCAGCAATCTGTGCTGAAAATTCAAAAGAACATTCTTGGCGTCTATTGTTTTTATCACTGGAACTAGCGTTTCATCATATTTGAGAACCTTCTCGAAAATCTCCCTTGGGACTCTGTAAGCTTGCCTATTTCCCCAAGCAGGAACAACTCCCAGTTTCCCATGTTCCATTATCCATTTTGGTTCTATAAAAGCGTATTTGTGAGATTTTTTCACAACATACAAAAAGATTCTGTCGCTATGAGGTATTCTCTTCCCTTTGACTTTTTTCGCTACTTTGGAAATTTTAAAGTCGTAATATTTCAAGTTTTCCCTTTCAGCGTACTGGAACTCTATAAATATCTTTTTGCAATTGCTCGTACATTCTCCTATGTACGCTATGAAGTCAGGATCTCTGGTTATTCCACCTTTTCTCAAAAACCATATAAATCGGTCTCCTCCAAACTTCTCAACTCTGACTCTCTCCACACCAAACAAATTCTTCAGCTTTTCTTGAAGCCATTCTATTATCTCTAATTCTGATATGGCTTTTTTCTTCATATCTTTTCTATATTCTATGTATGTTCTCGATTTGATGTCACTTGACTGTGCGTAAACTAGTTTGGCATCTTTCTTTTCTGAGCTCATGCTATCACCTTCACAGTAGTTTCTGTTGATAATTCATAATTCTTTTAATAGCTTCTAATGCTATCTCTGGAACTACTTCATATCCGATCCCATTTCTTTTCAGATCTCTTGCAACAACTAATGTTGTTCCTGAACCCAAAAATGGATCTAGAACAGTCTCTCCAATATAACTATATGCCTTTATCAGTCTATAAGGCAGTTCATATGGGAATGGAGCGGGGTGGTTTCTATTATTTCCACTCTTTTCCGGTTTCATCAGCCATACATCGGATTTTTTTATCTCTATCCAAAAATCTTTTTCTAGCTTGGAAGCCTCTTTTTGCTTCTCAGAAATATGAGCATATTTTCTGTAATTTTTTGGTGCCGGCTTTTCGAATTCCAGTATGTACTCATGAGCATAGTTGATCAGGATATTTCCTGGATAGGGATATGTACCGAAATGAGCTTTTACAGAATTCGTCTTGTGCCATATTATGTCTCTCCGAAAAATGAAACCAATTTCTTCGCATATATCAATAGTCCTGCCAACTAGGTTTAAGCTTCTGAATCCATTTTTCGTTCTGATTGGCAAATTCATGATGTTTATAAATGCTTTTCTTCCGGGTTGAAGTACTCTAAAGGCCTCTTTCCACACCTTTTTAATTTCTTCAAACCACTTTTCCAAATCGTGTATGTTTCCAAGATCCCCTTTTACAGAATTGCTGGAATAGAGTTTTGCATTGAAATAAGGAGGAGAGGTTATTATGAGATGTACAGAGTTGTCTTCTAATTCTTCCATATTTCTGGAATCCTTTATATAAATCCTCTGGGTTGTTCCATTGACTTCTAAAATATTTTCAACACTTGTTTTTACAGTTTGAGTTGGTCTTGTAATCTCTTTCTCTATCGTTTTGATATCTTGTAAATCAAACCTGTACTGCCCGCTGGCAGCTCTATATCCCTTCAATTTCCCGGTTTTCAGCAATTCATGAACATCTTTTACACTGATTCCTAAATATTTTGCCACTTCTATAGCGGATAGATATTTTCTCTCCTTATAGTCATTTCTTTCTTTCATGTTTTTCCACCAGCTTCTATTAAGGATTATTTGAGTTCTGGTCATATTTTACATCATGATTCAGATGTCAGCGCAGGTAGAAATAATCGGGAAAAATCGGTAATATATTCCGGGTGATAAAGGGTGATACTGAGTTTTCTTAAGAGAAACTGGAAATACTATCTAATCGGAGTGTTATCTCTAATAACTATAGATCTGGCTCAGCTCTACGTTCCGAGACTTGTCGGAAAAATCGTGGATAGAGTGGAATTTTACACCAGTCCTCCACCATTTTCTCTCTACATGATCTTCTCAGATGAGTCTCTTATGATATCAGTTAAGATATTCGTCGCTTGGATAATTGGTCTTGCCCTAGCGGTTTTTCTGGGAAGATTTGTCTGGAGAATGATGATAATAGGAAGCGCCAGGCGATTTGAAAAGCAAGCGATGAGAGAGCTTTTTGATAAGCTTCTTGAACTCGACCCGATATTCTACGGAAAGATGAATAGAGGAGAACTCATGTCTAGATTTACCAATGACTTGAGAGCAGTCTGGAGAATGCTCTCAGCTGGGGTCGTGATAAGCACAGATGCAGCTTTTATGAGCGTGATGTCAATAGTAATGATGGGAACTTTCGTGAATTGGAAGCTGACAGGTTCTGTGATAGTACCAATGCTCTTTATCAGCGTTGTTGTTATATTTTTTGGGAAAGTTATACACAAAACTTTTGCCCAAGTTCAGGAATCTTTTTCTAAACTTTCCGGCTTCACAGAGGAAAGTGTCTCAGCTGTTAGAATAATAAAGAGTTTCTCGGTAATAGACGAATTCGAGAGGATGTTTGAAGAAAGAGCTTGGGAAAATCTTAGAGCTAGGATGAAGCTAGTCTTAGTGAGCGGGATATTTTGGCCCATGGTCAGGGTAATTGGTAGCATTTCAGCGTTCCTATCGCTCTTTTTGGGTGGGAAAATGACGATATCTGGAGAGATAACTATAGGTGATTTCATAGCGTTCAACTCATATCTTGGTATGCTCGTATGGCCTATGACGGCGTTTGGATGGGTTGTAAACATAATTCAACAGGGAAGAGCCTCTCTGAAGAGAGTGTATCAGATTCTAAACAGTGAGCCCTTTGTAAAAGAAAAGCCCGACTCGGTTATTGTTGAAAAAATAAGATATGTTGAGATTAATGACCTTGATTACAGATACCCTGGCGATCAAAGGTTCGTTTTGAGAAGGATAAATATGGTTATAAACGAGGGAAATTTCATTGGAATAGTTGGGACCGTAGGATCTGGAAAGAGTACGCTAGCAAAAGCCATTCTGAAATTCCTGCCAGTGGAGAGAGAGAGAATATTTGTAAACGGTGTAGATATAAACGATATCAACGGCAAAAGTTTGAGAAGAAGGATAGCGTATGTTCCGCAGGAGGGATTTTTGTTCTCGGATACGATATACAGAAATGTCACTCTTGGTGAAAACATCCCAGAGGAAAGTGTAAAAGAAGCTTTAAAAACAGCAGGAGTTTTGGATGAGATCGAGAAACTGCCTGAGGGAATATACACAAAAGTTGGGGAAAGGGGTATAACGCTCTCTGGTGGACAGCGCCAGAGAGTAATGATAGCAAGAGCTCTTGTCAGAGATGTTGATCTCTACTTGTTTGACGATTGTCTATCTGCGGTAGATCCCGAAACAGAAGAAGAGATAATAAGCTCTTTGAGAACCAAAATGGTTGGAAAAACTCTAGTTGTTATAACCCACAGATTGAAAGTTCTTCAGGATGCGGATTGGATATATGTTCTTGACGGTGGAAGTATAATCGAGGAAGGAACGCACGAAGATCTCATGAGGAAAGGAGGATTATACAGAGAAATGTTTCTCCATCAAACAGTTGGTGATGTTGTGTGAAATACATCGATGTTTTGAACATTCTTTACAACAAAAGACCACATGGAAAAGTGAAGCTCGATTTAGGACTCGGTAGGATAGAAAAACTTTTAGATCTTTTGGGTAATCCTCAAAATTCCTATAAGGTTGTCCATGTAACCGGGACGAACGGGAAAGGCTCTACATCCAGGATGATCTACAAAGCGCTTCTTGAGTCTGGAAAAAATGTAGGCGCGTTCTTTTCTCCTCATCTTTACACATTCAGAGAGAGGATGGAAGTGAATAACAGAAAGATTGAGGAAGAGGAAGTTGTTGAGATCTTCAAGGAGGTAATGGAAAAAGTTCGAAAACTTGACGAGCTCGGAAGAGATTGGATGCCGAGCTTTTTTGAAGTTACAACAGCAATGGCTTTCAGCTACTTTAAAAGGAAGAATGTAGATTGGGCGGTTGTAGAAGTTGGACTTGGAGGAAGACTAGATGCAACAAATGTTGTAAAACCGGCTGTTTCGATAATAACCACTGTGGACTACGATCATATGAACATACTCGGAGACACTCTTGAGAAGATAGCTTTTGAGAAAGCTGGAATCATAAAAGAGGGAATTCCAGTTGTGACTGGCGAGATAAAAAAGGAACCACTAGATGTCATAGAGAAAGTAGCAAAAGAGCGAAGGAGCAAGCTCTCTGTTTTGGAAAGAGATTTCTTTTTCTGCAATGTTAAATTGAAACTGAACGAGAACACATTCAACTACAGAGGAGAAGGCTTTTACGAAGACTTGGTGATAAAGCTCAACGGAAGACATCAGATAAAGAATGCATCCGTTGCGATTAGGGCTTTAGAAGTATTGGGAGAATTAGAGGAGAAATCTCTTAGAAGAGCCCTCAAAAATGTTGTAAATCCAGGAAGATTCGAAGTCGTGAGATATTCTGGAAAAGATGTAGTTATGGATGGTGCACACAACGAGTCTGGAGCAGCTAATCTAGCCATGTCACTTGATGATTATTTTGACAGAAAGACTCTTGTCGGGGTCATAGGGATATTAGACGACAAATCTCGAGAGAAGATGGTCGATAAGCTGAAGCACTTTTTTGGCAAGGTTTATGTAACGCGTCCCAGGAGTCACAGAGCACGCAGGTGGTATGAGGTTTGCGATATGTTTAAGAAAAAGCATGTTCCGTGTGAGGCAATAGAGAATCCTTGGAGTGCGTTTCAAAAAGCTTTGAATGATCCAGCTGATGCTGTAGTTGTGGCAGGATCTCTTTACATGATTGGAGAGATCAGAATGATGATGTTTGAAGGAAAGGTTCTCGACGAGTGGTTGATTTGAGTTATATAATCAAATTCGAAAGGAGGGATAACATGCTCATAGACTGCAAGAGCATATCCAAAGCGATCGACGCAGATGTAAAAGAAAGGATAGAAAAGTTGGGATTTTCACCGAAGTTGGTGGCTATAACTTCGAAACCCGATCCATCCACGGTGACTTATCTCAATTCTCAGGCAAAAAAAGCCAAGAAACTCGGTATTGAATTTGAGGTGATGGAAGGCTCCACAATGGATGAGCTTTTAAAAGTCATATCTACTTTGGCTAACGATGACAAAGTCCACGGTATATTTTTGACTCATCCGCTTCCCAAAGGAATAGACGAATTCGAACTCACTCTGAGAATACCTCCGGAGAAGGATGTCGAAGGAAGAACTCCATATAACTTGGGAATGTTGATATATGAGAAAGAATATTTTCCACCGTGCACAGCAGAGGCCGCTGTCAGGATATTGGAAAATGTTACTGAAATCAGAGGGAAAAATGTCGTTGTTGTTGGAAGAAGTGTAACCGTTGGAAAACCGGTCGAGATAATGCTTCTCAAAAAAGGAAGAGACGCGACTGTCACAGTTTGTCATTCGAAAACGAAAAATCTACCAGAAGTGACCAGAAGCGCCGATGCTTTGATAGTTGCAGCTGGAAGAGCGAAACTCATTACACCAGATATGGTTGGCGAAGGAGCGATAGTAATAGATGTCGGTATAAATGTCGTGGATGACCAGCTCGTAGGAGATGTTGATCCAGAGGTCGAGAAAAAGGCGCAGTTGACACCGGTTCCAGGTGGAGTTGGCAGAGTGACGACATCACTCTTGATGGAACATGTTGTCAGGGCTGCTGAGAGACTTGCAGGAAAAAATGAATGAATTTAATGATTTTGGAGAGAGTTTCTACTCAGTTGACGAGGTAACTGACATGATTTCAGATCTTATAGAAGGAGATCCGTATCTTGATGGAATATGGGTTATAGGAGAGGTTGCGAATTCCAAACTCAGTAAAAACACACTTTATTTCAATTTGGTGGGGGAGTCTTCGAGGCTCCCCTGTGTTTTGTTTGGAGCTGGAAATTTCAAATTGGTGGATGGGGAGATTGTGTCTGTTTATGGGAGCATCAGAGTTTACAAGAAGGGTGGAAGATACAACTTCCATGTGAAAAATGTTGAAAGAACAGGAACATATGGAATGAAATCCATCGAATTTACCAAGCTCTATCAAAAGCTATTAAAAGAAGGGGTGCTGAACCGCCCAAAGAGAACCTTAGGTGATTTTCCATACCGAATTGGATTGATAGTTTCCAAAAGGTCTGCAGCCTTTTTTGACATACTGAAAACTTTCAAAACAAGCGGATACTATTTCGAAATAGAAGTATTTGATACTTTTGTTCAGGGTGAAAAAGCTCCGGAAGAACTCGTAAAGGCTTTTGAGGATGCTTCAAAATCAGAGTTGGACGCTGTTATAGTTGCTCGTGGAGGTGGATCAAAAGATGAGCTTTGGACTTTCAACGACGAAGCCGTTGTTAGAGCGGCAACTAAATTGCCACACTACTTGATAACAGGAATAGGTCACGAGATAGACAGTGTTATATTGGATATGGTGGCAGATGAAAGGGCTCACACGCCGACTGCTGCAGCTGAGGTTATAACATCAAAGCAGAAGGAATTTGTCGAAAAAATAATGGAATCTATAGGGCGGATACACAACAGCGTTTCGAGAATATTTGAGGAGTTTCAAGATGAGTTGAAAACAGAAATTGAGAGAATTTCTGAGCGTGTTGAAGAGGTGTTAAAAGATTATGAAAATCGCTTAAGGAGCATGGGAAAGAATCTAAAGGTTCACTTAAACTTGATGTCGGAGAGGGTTGCGAGCGTTTTCAGATCAATAGAAGGACGCTCACCAGAAAAAGTTTTGAAAATGGGCTACTCTATGGTCCTCAAGGATGGGGATTTTGTGAAAAGCATCTCTCAGATAGAGAAAGGGGATAGACTTAAGATCATTCTGAAAGATGGCATTGTGGAGGTGACAGCAGATGAAATTGTCGGAAATACTGAAGAGACTTGAAAATATTGAAATTGAGCTTGAAAACGGAGAAATAGATATCGAAAGAGCTCTGGAACTTTTTGAGGAAGCTATAAAACTTTATAAAGAGAGCAGAGAGAAATTTGAAGAGTCTAGGAAAAGACTGGAAGATATGATCAAAGAACTTGAAAACTAGGATACGCGCTCAAGAATTTTTCTTACAGCATCGTATTCGCTCATATCTCCAAAGAATTCTATGAAGATAACTTCGTTTTTAGACATTCTGTAATCGTTTTTCACCATCTCTTTTAAGACTTCGTAAACATCTCCATCTAGCCTTCCTTTGCTAACCTCATCTTCAATTATTCTCAAAGCATCTTTTCCCATCATTCCTTTTCTGTAAGGTCTGTCCTCTGTCAGTGCGGTGAAAACATCGGCAACCTGCAGTATTCTCGCTCTTATACCTATCTCATTTCCCTTGAGTCCCCATGGATATCCAGATCCATCAAGCCTCTCGTGATGCAAAGATGCTATAGCTGCAAACTCATCTAAATTGGAGTATTTTGAAAGCATCTTAAAAGTTCCAGAAACATGGAAATTCATCACATATCTTTCGGATTTGTTCAACTTTCCCGGCTTGTGAAGGATCTCAACAGGTATTCTCAATTTTCCTATATCGTGTATAAGTCCTGATATGTACATAACGAGGGAATCGAACTTATTTTTGAACATCTCAGCTGCGATATCTCTTGCAAGAGCGGCTATAGAAGAGGAGTGCTTTACCG
>WGAO01000018.1 GCA_015489065.1 Thermotogaceae bacterium
CCGCAGTAAACTCACCAGAATTTATAGAGGCTCTTGATTTTGTATCCAAACTTACAAAATACTCCATGATAGACTCCAATCTGAATGTTAGACAGGCATTTATGCAAGGGAAAGTTGGAATAATACTGGATGATGTGGGAAGAATCAAAACATTTAAGAAAAATGCACCGGATCTGAATTTTGGTTACGCAATGTTCGTAAGACCAGATAAGCTTTGGTCAAAGCCTGTTCAATTTGGTGGAGCGGAAGTCATAGTTATTCCGAAGAACACCAAGCATCCAAAAGAAGCCGAAATGCTGGCGAAGTTTATCGTTGAGAAAAACTCAGCAATGGCGATATCTTCTAGGATTCCCACTCTGATACCTGCCGATAAATCGGTTAAAGACGACGAGTTCTTTAAGAAACAACCGGGATTCTGTGTGATAATGAATCAGCTTCAGTTCACCAAGACTCCTCCAGCTCACCCGAAATGGGTTGAGATTCAAGAAGTGCTGACAGAGTACATCACACAAGTCTACAACGGTGCCATGAGCGCGAAAGAAGCGATGGATAGGGCTGAGGAAGAGATAAACGAGATACTGGAAGAATTTGAAGAGGAATACGGAGACTGAAATACTGGACGGGGCTCTCCCCGTCCATTGTCAAGGTGATATCCAATGGTGAGCAGAAAGAAAAAGATCAGAAACACCGTAAACATATTCATACTTTTATCTCCATGGATAGCATCATTTCTTACTTTCAAGCTCTATCCGATTCTTTTTTCGTTTTATCTATCTTTCACAAGATACAACCCAATAAGAGGAAGACCACCGAGATTTGTGGGCCTGAGAAATTATCATCATCTTTTTTCTGACCCAACATTTGCAATTGCATTGAAGAATACCGTTCTTTTTGTTGTAATAACAGTCCCCATAACGACTGCCATTTCGCTTTTGATAGCATCAGTTCTGGTAAGTTCCCTCAACATACGCGGAAAACAGATATTTCAATCCGGATACTTCATGCCGGTTGTCACTTCTATGGTTGTTATAGCAACGATATTCTCATACCTATACTCTCCAAACGGATACTTGACAGCTCTCATAAAATTCTTTGGAGCAGATTTAAAATACGGTAGGGGAATACTCGCGGATCCAAGATATGCTCTTCCAGCCATTATGGCCATGGATATATGGGCAAGCTTCGGCTACTACACTATTCTCTTTTTGGCTGGATTGCAATCGATAGATCGCCAGATATACGAGGCTGCTGCGATAGATGGTGCAAAGGGATTTTATCTTTTTAGAAAGATCACCCTTCCTCTTGTATCACCGATGCTGCTGTTTGTCCTAGTGATAAACACAATCAGATCGTTTCAAATATTTATAGAGGTGTATGTTATGACGCAAGGAGGACCTTTAAGAGCCACCACCACTGTTGTTTATTATCTGTACGAGACGGGATTCCACAAAATGAAGATGGGATACGCTGCAGCTATGTCCTACGTACTGTTTCTCATAATACTGTCGTTTACAATTGTTCAGAAACTTCTTGTAAGGTATCAGAGGTGAAGATGGATGGTTATAAGAAAAGATTGGAGATACAGAACCAAACAATTTATTGCATACACCCTGCTTATATTTGTGCTGACAACCACTCTTTTTCCTTTGTATATAATGTTCGCAACTTCTGTAAAACCAGAAGGGAATATACTTCCAACTTGGGACAGTTTGATTCCAAAAAAAGTTACTCTTAGAAACTATGTAGATGTATGGAAAAGCGCAAATTTCGATAGATATTTTCTAAACAGCGTTATTGTGACCTTCTCTGTAACATTCTTAAACATAATTTTAGATTCAATGGTGGCTTATGCCCTGTCGAGAAAGGGGTTTAAAGGATCTAACCTCGTGCTTCTCGTTATAATAGCCACCATGATGATACCCGCACAGGTCTTGATGATTCCACTCTTCATACTCATAAAGAAAATAGGGTTTTACAACACATATTGGGCACTCATCCTTCCGTTTTCTGTTCAGGGGTTTGGAATATTTCTTATGAAACAATATTTCGATGGCTTGCCTAAGTCTCTGGATGAAGCAGCCATGATAGACGGTGCAGGAGATTTCAAGATACTTTTCAAGGTACTTTTCCCAATATCTAAGCCAGCGATAGCGGTTCTCGGAATAAATACTTTTCTGACAACCTGGAACTCTTTTGTTTATCCACTCATATTTACAAACACAGACAACATGAGAACTCTCCCAATAGGTATAGCGTACTTCAATACGATACATGGGATAGACTATGTACACCTCATGGCTGGATCGAGTATAGCAACCATACCAGTTATAGCCGTTTTTCTCGCCTTCCAAAAGCAGATAATATCCGGATTGACGAGAGGAGCTGTTAAGGAATGAGAAAAATTGTAATAGCGGCTTTACTAATCTCTGCCGTTTTCTTTGCCTTTAAGTTCAACGGATTCTACGGAATTTATGCAGAATTTCTTGACAATGGAAAAGTAGTTTTGTGTGAGAATTCAGAAGAGCTTTTCACTCCAGCTTCCGTAACTAAGCTTTTCACGCTTTTAGCAGCTGTTAGAAATCTTGGATTGAATTACAGATTTGAAACCAAGTTTTATTACGAAAAAGGTAACCTGATGGTGAAGGGATCTGGAGATCCAATGATATATCCATCGAATTTGAGAAAAATCGTTGATGCATTGGTGAAAAAACTGAATTTGAAGGAAGTTCACAACATAATTTTGGACGATAAGCTTTTTGATAGAAGGGAGTACTTTGGTAGAGGATGGATGTGGGACGATCCAAACCCCGTCATAGGTGCTCTGAATATAAAGGTCAAGTTCTTTGGAAAAGCAGATGAGTTATCTGCGGTGAAAAATTTTTACGAATCTTTAAAAAGAGACCTGGAAAATTCAGGAGTAAGAGTTTCGGGAAAGATGATATTAAGGTACATTTCTAAGAAGAAAACTCCCGTTTATGTTTATAGATCTCAACCTTTGAGAGATATCCTAAAATACATGATAAAGAGCAGTGATAACCAAATAGCCGAGATGATTTTTCGCGATGTTGGTGCAAAACTCCTTAAAAAGGGAACTATAAATAACTCCATAGCTGCTATGATCAGAACCGTGAAGTCAACGATAGGTTATGGAATAAACGATTTCACCATTGTGGATGGTCCGGGACTTTCGAGATACAACATGATCTCCCCAAAAATGACAGTCGATCTGCTGAAATATTTACACAAAAGCCTTGGAGGAGAACTCTTTGAAATTCTCTCATACTCAAAGGGATCTGGAACGATTAGCGGAAGGTTTCCATTCGATTTATGGGGAAAAACCGGGACTATGACGGGTGTATCTGGACTTGCAGGATTTTTAAAAACAAAATCTGGAAAGATCATAGTCTTTTCGATATTTGAGAATAACTACATGAAAGAAAGATCAGATCCCAAGGCCTTTGAAAATTCAGTGGTGAATTACTTGTATGAGAACTTTTAGAAGATCTTTCCAGGATTCAGTATGCCTTTCGGATCGAGAGCTTTTTTAATCTTTCTCATGAATTCTATCTCATGATCCGAAAGAAAAATCCCCAAGTATTTTCTCCTCTTAAGACCAACGCCATGCTCTCCAGTTATCGATCCACCGAGTTTGCTTGTTAATTCGTACAGATCTTTCAAAGCTTCCTCCAATTTTTCCTTCCAAACCCGGTTCTCCATATCAACCGGCTTGAGGAAAGTCACATGCATGTTTCCATCACCAACATGCCCAAATACAAGAACCTCTAAATCTCTCTTTCTGGCTATACCGTAAGAAGCTTTCACAACATCGGGCATCCCTGATATCGGAACGCTCACATCTTCCATACAGTGAACAGGACGAAAGGCTATTATCCCCTCAGCTATCGCTTTTCTGAATTTCCATATCCTAGATCTTTGGTATCTATTGTCAGCAACATATACCTCGATCGCTCCCATTTTCATCAGCTCATCTCCGAGTTTCATGTATTCTTTGACCAAACTTTCCTTGTCTGGTGAGTCAAGCTCGATTATCAGGTGAGCCTCTGCGTCCATGTTTGGTATGTTCTCATTTAAGAAATTCTTCGACATTTCAACAGATTCTTTGTCCATAAGCTCTATAGAAGATGGAAGCACGCCAAGAGTTGGAATCACCTCTGGAACAGATTTTATCGAATCCTCCAGCTTTTCAAAAGGAATCAAAAGTGTCGCGAAGTATTTCGGCTTAGGTATGAGACGAAGTATTATCTTAGTGACTATTCCCAAAGTTCCCTCAGATCCAACGATAAGCCTGATCATGTCATACCCCATAACATTCTTCACCATTTTGCCACCATATCTGACGATTTCACCCGTTGGCGTGACCAACTCCATCCCAAGAACATGGTGACTTGTTGGACCGTACTTTATGACCCTCGTTCCTCCGGCGTTCTCCGCTATGTTTCCACCTATTGAGGAACTTTCACTGCTTGCCGGATCCCCAGCGTAATAAAGATTGTGCTCTTCAGCAAGCTTTTGTATCTCATCTGTTATTACACCGGGCTCCACGGTGACGGTCATGTTGGTTGGATCGAATTCGACTATTCTGTTCATCTTCTCAAGAGATAGCACTATTCCTCCATGAATTGGAATAGCTCCTCCAGATAGCCCTGTTCCAGCGCCTCTAGGAGTTATCGGCACCAGATATTCATTGGCAAGCTTGACGATTTCAGATACTTGCTCTACGCTCGTTGGAAACACAACAACATCCGGTTTTTTCGTGATCACACCAGATGTTTCATCTTTTGAATATTTCTCAAGATAATCCTCTTCCATCCTAACATTCTCATTTCCAACAATTTCTTTGAGCCTTTTCGAAATATTTCTATCGACTTTTCCGAACTTCACCGCGACCTTAACCTCCTTATTATCTCCTCAAGTGTGCTTTTAGCGTCTGCTACTATTCCTATGTCAGCGACTTTGAATATCGGGGCAAATTTATCTTTGTTTATCGCAATTATCATCTCCGAAGTTTGCATCCCGGCTATGTGCTGAACAGCCCCAGATATTCCGGCGGCTATGTATACTTTTGGCTTGACTGTCTTTCCGCTCAGTCCAACCTGGTGATCGTGAGATATCCATTTGGCATCAACTATTGCCCTACTTGCACCGACAGCCCCTCCTACAAGTCCGGCAAGTTCTCTTACAATCTCCATATTTTCTTTTCTTCTCAAACCTTTTCCAGCAGCCACTATCACATCAGCTTCTTGTATATTTACCTCGTCTCTTTTCTCCTTAAAAGAAAGCAACCTTACATTTGATTCAAAGTACTCATCTGGAATTTTCAAAAATTCGAGTTTAGCGCCTTTTTTTCTTCCAATCTCCTTTGCGATATTGAAGGTTCTCGGCCTAACGGTAGCCATCTTTGGCTTGTGATACGGTATGACTATAGTTGCCATTATATTTCCGCCTATCGCAGGTCTCGTTTGAAGGAAATTACCTTTTTCATCAAAATCAAGCTCTGTACAATCTGCGGTTAAACCCGTCTCAAGCTTTGCAGCTATCATCGGCATTAAGCTTCTACCGAATGTGTCTGCTGGAGAGAGGATTATCTCAGGATCCATATCTTTTATAATCCTTTCAGATACCCTCAAATACACATCGGAAACAAATCTTTCAAGCCTCTCATCAGATACTACAAATACTTGATCTACTCCATAGTCCAAAAGCCTTTCCGCATTTTCAAGCTCTCTTCCTCCAATTAGAAAAACTCCAACTTTCATGCCGGATTTCTCAGATAGATTTATAGCTTTTCCAATGAGTTCTAATACTGACCTTTCCACCTTATTTCCCAAAATCAGTATCATCTTGAAAACCTCCTGAGAATTTCAACTACTCTATCTATTCCTTCAGAGACTCTTTTTCCCTCGTACATATCAGCTTTCCTTGTGACTGATACATTAAAGACTTTTACAACCCTTGTCGGTGATCCTCTGAGACCAACTTGATCTGCTTTCAATCCAAGATCAGAAAATCCAAGAGTCTCTATATCCATTTTCAAAGCTCTTTTCTTACCGGAAAGCGTTGGAAATCTCGGTTCTGATACAGATCTGGAGACTGTCAGAAGAGCTGGAAGACGAACTTCCCACTCTTCCAAGCCATCCTCAACAGATCTCTCAACTATCAGACTGTCTTTTTTTATATCCAAGAGTTTCGATACATAAGTTATAACTGGAAGATTCATCATAGCTCCAACTTCCGGACCAACTTGACCAGTCTCACCGTCAGTGGCCTTTTCACCAGCTAATATCAGATCAAATTCGTACCTCTCAATGGCTCTTTTTAAAACAAGACTCGTGGCGAGTGTATCTGAACCCGCAAATATCCTATCACTCACAAGAGTGGCCCTGTCAGCCCCCAAAGCGAGTGCCTCTCTCAATATATCTTCCGTGTTTGGAGGTCCCATGCTTATCACACGTACACTCCCGCCAACCATTTCCTTTATTCGAAGAGCAAGCTCTAAAGCGTGGAGATCGAAAGTATTCATAACAGCTTCAAAGCCTTCCCTGACCATCGTTCCACTCTCAGGATCTATCTTGACTTTATCGGTATCCGGCACTTGTTTGACCAGAACAATTATATTCAAATTCCGTTCCTCCTTTTTGAAAGCTCATCAGCTACATCTATATCACATTTCTTTACAACAAATCCCAACAGTTTTTCTCTAAAAATCTCGAAAATCTTTCTGCTTGAAAACACCCCACCGTATGCATACACAAGATCTGTTGATTCCTCAGCGGCCAAAGCTTTTACTCTTCTAGCCAATTTTTCCATCTCTTCATTCAGGATTTCCATGACGAGCGGGGTGAATATCAGATTTGATGTGAAAGACGCTATCTTTTTATGAAAATTTCTCTCCACCTGAATATTCGATAATTCCTGGAAAGAATTAACTTTGAAGTGATCAAGGAGTCTGTCAAATATCTCGTCATGTTCTATCAAACCGTCATGAAACTCAAAAGCTCTTTTGATTATTTTCAAAGCTATGGAAAACGCTCCTCCTTCATCGTCAAAAAGATATCCCCATCCTCCTTTTCTTTTCCCAGATGTCGACACAACAACACTTCCTGTTCCAGCTATAACGATAACTGCGTTCTCTTTTTCAGCACAGAGCTTTGCAATCACTTCAATATCACTCTTTAAAAAGAATCTGGAATCCGGGAACAACTTTTCTAGAACTCGCAAGAGTTTTTCAGATCTATTCTTGGTACCAGCTCCCGAAGCTCCGATATTGATAACATCTACACTTCCGAATGACTCCCTAACCTTTGATAAAATTTCTTCAATCTCTTTTTCACTCACAGATGCGAGGTTCATACCACGATTTATAATTATTTTCTTAACCCCGTATTTATTTCTTAGAACTGCTCTGACGGAACTTCCTCCGATATCCATTCCAATTACCTTCACAGACTACCTCCTGATAACTTGAAATTTGAACTTATCACCTATGTAAACCGACTGCACATACTCAATACATTTGTCATCAGAAGTGTATGTATATCTTTTCCTCAAAAGTGCACATTTCCCAGACGGTTGATCGAGAAGTTTTGCGTGGCTCGATGAAAGGTTGACAACTTCTATGGTCTCTTCAGCATGGTCTAAAGAAATACCCAAATCATTTCTCAAAAATTCATAAAGCGATCTGTTCGACATATCCATTTCTATTATCTTGAGTATCCGGACATCAATACCTGGATTCAAATACGCCTCTTCCACCGCTACGGCTTCCCCATCTATGTATCTAACTCTCTTGAGTAGCAGAACGAGTGCATCTTCAGGGAGCCCGAACTTATCCTTGGCTTCAAAAGGTATTCTCACAAGCTTGTTGGACAAAACTTTCGATGTCACCCTATCTCTTCCAACCTCCTCAGTGAATCCGGAGAGCTTTGAGAGTTTTTCTTCACTCCCCTTCTTCTTTACAAAAGTTCCCTTACCTTTCTTTCTCTCTATGAGACCTTCCATTATAAGCTGCTCCAAGGCTTTTCTTATCGTCATTCTACTAACACCATATTCTTTACATAACTCTTTCTCGGTTGGGATCTTCCCATCTTTAAAATATCCGTTCACTATCTTCTCTCTGAGATCCCGGTATATCTTGTAATAGAGCGGCACCGGATAACTGTCACTCATCAAATCACCTACCTCTTCAAAATTCCAAGAGCACTTGAGAGATTTTCAACCTCTCTCAACGCTTTTTCACACTCTTCTTTACTCTTTCCAGAGGATATCATCAATATGGCTAGCTTTGGTCTCATATCCGCTTTTTTAAGATATTCCCATGCTACTTCACGGTCAACTCCTGTAACTTCCGATATTATCCTAACAGCCCGTTTTCTGAGTTTCTCATTGAGAACTTGCAGATCTACCATATAGTTCTTATAAACTTTTCCAAGCTTTATCATAGTTGCCGTGCTTATCATGTTCAAAACCATTTTTTGCGATGTTCCCGCCTTCATTCTCGTACTTCCGGTGATGACTTCTGGTCCCGTTCTTATTGACAAAACAACATCTGCTCTGTCAGCAAACAGCGGGTTTTCCACATTACACAGAAGTGCTGTCCTTGCGCCAGCTTCCCGGGCTTTTTTCAAAGCCCCCCCAACATACGGAGTTCTTCCACTTGCGGTTATTCCTATAACAATGTCTCTACTATTTACATTTGCTTTCTCTAAATCCTTCTCTCCATACTCTTCCTTGTCCTCCACATTTTCAAGAGACCGCCAAAGCGCTTCTTTTCCACCAGCTATTATCGGATAGAAAAGGCCCTCTGGAGCGTTAAAAGTTGGAACCGTTTCCACAGCGTCAACAAACGCTATCCTGCCACTTGTGCCAGCTCCAACATAAATGACCCTTCCTCCACTCTTTATGGAATCAACGCACATTCGAACCACTTCTGCTATCTGAGGGATCTCTTCTCTTATAGCCGGAGCTATCTTTTCATCTTCCTCATTTATCTTTTTCAGAATATCCTCTATTTCCAGCGAATCTATGTCAACAGTGTTTGGATTGGGTCTCTCTGTCTCTAATTTGTCGAGATATTCATCCAGCATATTCAACACTCCTAAATTTGTAATTTTGATATGATAAATTTATGATACCATATACAAATAGCTCCCACAAAATTAAAGGGAGGCTTGAATATGATCTATCAAGGCATAGACAATCTGGATTTCAAATCTATCAAAAATAAGAAAACAGGCGTCATAACGAACTTCTCTGCAATAGATATTAAATTTCGCCACATATTAGATATATTTGCAATTGAAGGCATCAATGTTAAAAAAGTATTCACCCCAGAGCACGGACTTTATGGAGACTTAGATGGAAAAATTATAGAAAGCTCCCGCCACCCAAAATATGGATATCCGATAATCAGTCTTTACAGTGATAAAAAGACTCCTTCAGAAGAAGATTTTGATGATCTAGACATCGTTATCTACGATATACAAGATGTTGGCTTGAGATTTTTCACATACATAAACACGCTTTATTACACTATGGAAACGGCTTCAAAGATGGGGATCGAGTTTTTGGTGCTTGACAGGATAAATCCACTCGGAAGAAAGATATCTGGAAATAGAATACCAAAGGAGATGAGCTCTTTCGTCGGTGATCACTTTCTTCCAATTAGGTATGGTTTGACCACGGGAGAGCTCGCAATGTATTACAAAAAGCTTTACGATATGGATATAAATCTGAAGATATCCAAGATCACAGGTTGGCATGGGGAAGAATTTCATAAAACAACACTTGTCTGGAACATGCCATCACCGAATCTTCCGACCTTCTCATCTCTTCTAGCTTACACTGGAATGGTGTTTCTGGAAGGGACAAATCTGAGTCACGGAAGGGGAACGACAAAGCCATTTGAACTCATCGGAGCTCCGTGGATAGATCCATACGATCTTTACGACTATATGAAGGAAAAACATCCAGAGATAGACTTCAGAATGAGAAGCTTCATACCTTTTTACAGAGAATACGCTGGTAGGGTATGCCATGGAATTGAATTTTTTCCAAAGCCAAGCGATGATTATCTATCAGTTGTCTTGGAGCTTTTAAAATATTTTAAAAAATACGACAAGTTCAAAGTTAACAGCCACCTTGACAGACTCGCTGGAATAAAGGATTTTATAAATAACCTGTCAAAACTGGATGTGGGAGAACCAAAAGACTACAAGGAATTCATAGAGGATATCATTCTCTACAGATAGGAGGTAGCAGCGATGCTTGAAGGAATTGTGGAAAATTTTCTTGATGAAGTGTTTCCAGGAGGAGCTCTTGCAGTCTTTAGAAAAGACGGCGTTATACATGAAGAGTATTTTGGTAGTTTGGAGATTGGTGGAGAGCCGGTGGATTCTGAGACGATGTACGATGTCGCCTCTTTAACGAAAGTAGTCATAACTGCACCGCTTGCTCTCAAAATGGTTGAGACAGGAAAATTGTCGCTTCAGAGCAGAATCGGAGAGTTTTTCGAAGAGCTCAAAGACGACTGGAAGGGATCTCTGAGAGTTTTTGACCTTCTGACTCATACATCCGGGCTACCTCCTTACGTTGACTTGACTAGTGTTCAAAATCCAAAAGAATACGTTTTCAAAATCTTCAAATCTTACGAGACCGGAAAATCTGTTGTTTATAGCTGCATGGGATACATAATCCTTGGATTCCTTCTTGAGAAGATCACAGGGAAATCACTCGATGATTTGGCAAAAGAATACATTTTCAATCCCGCCGGAATGAAAAGATCTTCTTACAATCCAAAATCTGGAAAAATAGCACCTACGACTTTCAAGGGAATTGTTCATGATCCAAACGCAAGAGCTCTTGGCGGGGTTTCTGGAAACGCCGGACTTTTCTCAACAGCTGAAGACTTGGCAAACTTCATGATAGCTTACATAAACGGAAAGATAATTCATCAATCGATAGTCGTTCTTGCGATAAAGGATTTCACGCCAAGTTTGGAAGATCACAGAGGACTCGGATGGAAGATAAAAATGGGACTTAGCGAAGTCTTTCCAGAAATTATATCTGACGGTAGCTTTGGCCACACAGGGTACACGGGTACATATCTTTGGTATGATCCTAAAAAGAATTGCGGAGCTGTTTTGCTCACAAACAGGGTGAACATATCAGATACCCAGAGGTCAAAATTTTTGATGAACGAATTCAGAAGAAGAGCAGGAAACAAGGTGGTAGTATCGTGCTCATAAAATTATTTCCTCCAGAAAAAGAGCTCACGATCGCTGGCATGATGTCAGGGACTTCTTTTGACGGTGTAGATGTCGCGATAGTTAAAGTTAACGGAGTGTTTACATCTCTGAGGTACAGAGTTTTAGAGCTTTGCTTTCATCCGTATCCAGAGAGCGTTAAATTGAAGATAGAAAAATTCCTGAAAGATCAAGATGTCGAAATTCTCTCAGAGCTTGATGTAGACATAGCTTTAGAGCATGTCAAAGCATTGAGAAAATGTCGTCATCTCCCCGAGGTAGATCTCATAGCTATGCACGGTCAAACCGTTTGGCACTCTCCAAAGAAGAAATCCTTTCAAATCGGGAACGCGGATATCGTTGCGATCCAGACTGGAAAGATCGTATTGTCTGATTTCAGAAGCAAAGACATAGCGGTCGGTGGTGAAGGCGCCCCGATAACTCCTTACATTGACTATTGCATTTTTTCAAAATCTAAAACGATAGCCCTTAACAACATAGGAGGGATAAGCAACCTCACGGTCGTTGGAAAATCACCGGAAGATGTTCTGGCTTTTGACACAGGGCCTGGAAACGCTCTCATAGATATCGTTGCAAGGGAGGAATTTGGTATAGATTACGATAAAAGTGGGCATCTGGCAACTCTCGGAAATGTCCATGAGGACATAGCAAAGAGAGTTTTAAGATCCGATGAGTATGTATGGAAAAATCCTCCAAAGAGCACGGGAAAAGAATACTACAACTCTGATTTTCTAAAGAAATTCGACATAGGTAATTCATACGATCTCATAGCTACCGTTACATACTACACAGCTCTCACCATGAGAAAATCGTACGAGATGTACGTTTTTCCAAAATATGCCGTAAAGAGAGTCTATCTATCAGGTGGCGGCGCGAAAAATCCTGCTCTTTTGAAGTTCATAAAGAAAGAGTTATCTGAGATTGGAATCAGAACGTTTGTTTTTTCAAAGAAATTCTCTGATTTTAAAGAAGCTATATGGTTTGCTCTTCTTGGAAACGAGTTTGCAAAAGGACATTTTTCCAATCTTACATCAGTCACGGGGGCTAAAAGGAGAGCAGCTCTCGGAAAGATTTCCGTTCCTTGGTGAAGGGAGGGAATATTCATGGCAAAAAAGCTCCTTCTGATGATTCTTTTGATATCTTTAACTTTACTTGCAAAACCCATAAAACCTGTTGAGTACCAGAAGATGATGGGAGTTGGCATAAATGTCAACTGGGTGACATTCAAAAGAGTCCGAACGGCTTTCCTGAAAGCCTACGATAGCGGAATCAGCGTTCCAGAGATGTTCAAAAAGAGGGGATTCTCCCACGTTAGGATAAGGGCGAATGATGATGTTTTGAAAGATTCAGATGCAATGAGAGCTCTCAAAGTTGCAGTTGATGAATCTTTAAAAGCGGGTCTTTTACCGGTTGTTGCTTATTCGGCAGCTGATTTTATGGAAAATCCGAGTGAGAAAACGCTGGAAGAAGCTGTAAATTGGTGGAAGAAAATAGCGGAAGTTTTCAAGGGATATCCGTACTATCTGTCATATGATTTGATAATAGAGACAAACAAAAACATTAAGCATCACAACGATCTTCTGAACGAATTCTACGAAAGAGTATTGCCAGTCATAAGAAAAATAGATCCATACAGGATCATTTTTGTAACGCCAAACGATATTTCAAATCCATGCTACATAAAGTATCTGAAATTCCCAAAAGATGACTACATTATGATCCAGTGGCACTTTTACGCCTCAGGACCGAGCAAGAAAAATCCAAAGAAGCTCTGGACCATTGGAACACAAAAAGAGAAGAAATTGATAATCGACAAGATAGAATGCGCCCTTTCAAATGCGAAAAAGCTCGGAATGCTTACTTGGGTCGGTGCTTGGATGCCGAGCAACTACAACAAATCGCACAAAGATAGAAAATTCCCCGACGGGTCTCCCGCTGGTGGCGATTATTCTCTTGGTGAGATAACAAACTTTGCAAGCTTTATGTCGCAAGCTCTGAAATCCCGCGGAATACCTTTCGCGATAAATGCAGATAACAAATTTTTTGATATAGAACACCTCAAGTGGTACAAAAGCGTCTCGAAGGTTTTAAATGTGATATTAGATCCATAATACACTTTAGCTATTTATTCTCTTTTTCTTTGTCTCACAATCTCATCGTATTGCTTTCAACACCTCTCTCGCTGCTCTTTCATGTAGTCTTGTCTGAAATCTTATCTCACCGTTCACAGGATCCATGAAGAGTATCTCCCTTTCAACAAGTTCTTTTAGAATATCGTCTTTCGTACCGTAAAGATTCTTCTCTCCCGCCACTTCCTTCAGTATATTCAAGTATCTTTCATCATGACCTATAAGTTCTATCATCTTAGATTTTGTCTGCTTGTAAAGTTCGTTTACCACTTCAATTGGATTTTCATCCTTTATCACTTCTCTCAGTATCCATGGAACTCCCCCTGATATTTCTACTATCTTTTCAGATTCTCTTTCAGATATGCCTTCTGATATCAAGATATCTTTTGCAGTCTTATCATCAAAGTAATCTACTGAGTAATACCGAGATGTGTTCTCAAGTGTTGAATCGAAATATACCTGTTCAATGAAGAAAGTATCTGATGTCATTACTATCACGTGAGCAAGGTGAAGGACTTTTGTAAGGCGCACGAAGAAATTAAACAGTTCCTTTATAAGCGGTCTTTGACTTCCTCCATTTAAGTATATGTCTTTGAGCTTCTGCAATTCATCAAACACTATCACTGGCCTTTTTCCTGAATTTTTATCCGTGCTTAACCTATCCTCCATAATTTCGAACGCATCTACTTCTTTGTTAATGACTTTCAAAAGTTCTCCCCCATCAAGCTCAAAAAAGTTCAAATCAATCTTTAGCATCTTCGATATTCCATCAAGTACTTTTTTCCCCCATCCCTTCTCTCTGAAAAATACTCTTAGCACATCTTCGTAACCTGATATAACTTTCCCTCTTAGGTCATACCAGTATGTCTTGATGGTATCTCTCGAGAGCTCTTCTACTACTTTCATCAGAAGCGTAGTCTTTCCGCTCGATTTGGGACCGTATACGAACAATATAGAATTTGGTTCTGTCAACAAGTAATGCTTTAGCCATCTCTTTTCCTTTTCTCTGTCCCAGAATTTCATTCATTCCACCTCCAGAAGTTCTCTGGCTGCTCTTTCGTGCAGCTTCGTTTGGAATCTCAAGTCTCCATCAAGCGGATCGTAGTAAAGCACCTCAAGCTCTACAAGCTTTTTCACCGTCTCTCTATCCTCACCTCTAACCTTTATATCCTCTCCTCCGATCAGCTTTTCCAAAACCCTTTTCGCTTCTTTATACCAACCTTGTGTGTATATGTCTCCTAATAGCTCTCCAAAAGATCCCTTTATTATTCTGTACATATCGTTCAAACCTTCTTCAATATCTTCATATGTCAGTATCCTTTCCATCATCCAAGGCACACCACCCACTATTTTGGTAAATCTATCCGCTTCTTTGCCGTTAAAACCTTCAGATATCAAAATGTTTTTCGTTGTTTTATCATCAAAGTAATCGACTCTGTAGAATACCGAGGTATTCACGAGTGTTGAATCTGTGTAGACTTGCTCTATGAAAAAAGTGTCTGATGTCATTACTATCACGTGTGATAGATGCAAGACTTTTGTGAGCCTGACGAAGAAGTTAAACAGCTCCTTTATCAGCGGCCTTTGACTTCCTCCATTCAGGTAGATATCCTTTAACTTCTGAAGCTCATCGAAGACTATCACTGGTGTTAATCCCTTCGCTTTGTCTTCCTCAAGACGCTTTCTCATCTCCTCAAATGGATCTGTTTCTCTTTTCCTTATAC
>WGAO01000019.1 GCA_015489065.1 Thermotogaceae bacterium
CGCCAGTGTAACCCCGATGACCAATGCGGGGACAATCTGCAGTTTCCCTCATTGGCTTGAAGACAATCCTCTTCCGGAGGGATGGAATGTTGATACCATGGATCGTCTTTTTCAACAAATCGATCCATCGACTTGCAACATAGACCTTCCGACTGCGGTAGGGTTTTGTATGGGAATCAACCAAAAAGCCTTGAAAGAAATCGGACCATTCGATCCCGTATATGGCCGGGGATATGGAGAGGAGAATGATTGGTGCATGCGCGCCGTACGACAGGGCTATCATCATAAAATAGCCGGCAACCTTTTTGTGTATCACAAGCATGGAGGATCTTTCCCTTCTCGGGAAAAAGAGGCTCTTATGAAAAAAAATTCGATGATCCTCAACAAACGATACCCCGAATACGAAGCGATGATTCAGGATTTTATTAGAAAAGATCCTCTCAAGCGACTCCGAGAATTTATCTGGTTGCGATTAAAAGCTCACGAGGCAATCTCTCATGTGCTTATAGTAGATCATGAATTTGGCGGGGGAGCAAACCTCTATCGGGAGCAACTTACAGAGGAATATCTTTCGAGGAAAAAGTACATTGTATTATTGACTTTCAATAGAATTCTACAACGTTACTCAATAAGCTTCTACCTTGACACGAAAGAACGCTATACATATCTACTTAAAGATTTGAACATACTCGACACGCTTATCGATACTTTTGATATCGAAGAACTTTACCTCAATTCAATTGTGGGCTTCCTAAAGCCTCTCAATGTCCTAGCAACGCTTAACAGACTCGTTCAGACCAAATCCCTCCAATTAACGGTTCCTTTCCATGACTATTATGCCGTGTGTCCGAGTTTCACATTGATCAATGACAAGGGAAGATTTTGCGAACTCCCTGAGTCCAAAGACATCTGTCACAACTGCCTTAAAGCACACCAAGATATTTTTAAAACTTTCAGTGACTGTGAAGACATTTCCCTATGGCGAAAGAATTGGAAAAGTTTATTGGGAAAGGCCTCTCAGATTATATGTTTTTCAGAATCATCGAGAGAGATTTTTCAAAAAATTTATCCCGATCTTAGCGAAAAGTGCCATGTGCAGCCCCACAAGGTTTCTGGATTGAGAAAAGTCGAGGCCACTACACGAGCTAGACATCCGAATGTAACCAATGTCGCTATACTTGGCGGAATCAACTATGCAAAAGGTTCCTTCATCGTCCAGAACGTTGTTGAGAAAATAGAGAAAAAGAAAATACCCATATACCTGCATCTCTTTGGTGAGATAGACAACACTATCCACTCTCCTTATTTTATTGAGCATGGGAGATATCGTCGTAAAGATCTTCCAAAACTTATGGAATCTTTTCACATTGATCTGTGCATTATTCCTTCTATCTGTCCGGAAACATTCAGTTACACAACAGAAGAGGTTATGGAGATGGGACTCCCTTTGATTGTATTTGATATTGGTGCTCCCGCAGAACGTACACGGGAATATTCCAAAGGTACAGTCATTCAGCCGCTTACAGCCGACGCGCTGTTTGCTTGTCTTGAAAAACGATGTTGGGAGAAATGACTTTGAAAGGGCTCATCGTTCTTCCAACTTATAATGCAGAACCCTATTTGGAGAAGCTTCTCGATCGACTACAAGGTTATCCGCTTCTGATTATAGATTCATCCTCCAAAGATAAAACTGTCGATATTGCCAAAAAATACAATGTTAACGTCCAAATTATTAAGAAGAAAGACTTCAATCATTCAACAACTAGAAATCTGGCACTTCAATATACTTCTGTAGATTTCTATCTCTTTATCACCCAGGATATCCTTCCCAGGGACGATAGCCTGATTCAAAATCTGTATCGTTGTCTAAAAGAGAATAATGCTGTTGTTTCTTACGCTCGACAACTACCATACCCAGATGCCTCCCCAATCGAAAGTCACGCACGATACTTTAATTATCCATCAACCCCAAGAATACAAACTGCGGAAAACGTCAAAGATCTTGGTATATTGTCTTTTTTCAACTCCAACAGCTGTAGTATGTATGATGGAGAATACTTTAGAAAAGTTGGAGGCTTTACAAAGGAATTGATTGTCAGTGAGGATATGGAATTTGCGGCACGTGCATTACGTGATGATCAAAGTATTGTTTATTGTCCAGAGGCAATCGTATTTCATTCTCATTACTACAATCAAGTACAACTTTTTAAACGTTATTTTGATATCGGAACTTTCTTCTCAGAAAATAAGTGGATTGAAGACTGGGTTGCATCAAAAAACTCAAAGATAAATAATCGAGGAATGGCCTATGTACGGTCAGAGTTGACTTATCTTATAAGAAAGCGCCAGTATTCATCCATTCCTTACTCTCTTATCTCATCATTTACAAAGTATATAGCCTTTCGTTTAGGTCGTTCCTATCGCATTTTTCCAAAATACTTACTAGATCATTTTTCAAACTACCCATCTTGGCATATAAATAGTGATTAATCTATTTTGCACCATGCCTAGTATATAATACTTTTAGTGTTTTTACTAAAATTGTCCAATCAAGCCATAAGTTCCAATTTCTAATGTACCAGACATCTATTTCTATTCTTTCTGAAAACTTTAAATTGTTTCTACCACTAACTTGCCA
>WGAO01000020.1 GCA_015489065.1 Thermotogaceae bacterium
AATGAGAGAACTTGCAGTGCAGGCGTCAAGTGATACAAACACCGATGTCGATAGAGCTCAGATTCAAAAAGAAGTCGATCAGCTCGTTGAAGAAATCAACAGAATAAGCAGAACCACCGAATTCAATACAAAAAAGCTCTTAGATGGAAAGGTTGAAGACTTCAGAAACAGAGAGGATATAAAGGTAGTTACTGGAGGAAATCTGAACATACAAACTGCCAGTCTTTATTCACCTGGCGGGGCACAAAACACCGTTGTTGAAGGAACATATGTCATAGAGGTTGGGAACTTCGATGGAGACTCCACACTGGATGTAAGAATAGTTGAGATAACAAACGACGCTTCCCAAGCTGCTAATAGCCTTACTACAAGCTTTAGCGCTGGTCACGCTACCCTCGGAAATATCAGCTTTTCGTGGAACTCCTCATTCGATTACTCGCTCAATGCAGGAGATATTCCAAAAGATGAAGTCATAGATAGTGCTGTGGTTAGAGCAGAAACTATAAACACTTCCAATCAGCAGCTTGTATTCCAGATAGGAGCGAATGAAGGACACAATATGGTCATGGGAATAGATGACATGAGCGCTAAAGCCCTCGGTGTGCAGAATCTGAAAGTCGATACCCAGAACAGCGCAGAGAGAGCGATAATGATAGTCGACGCTGCTATACACAGAGTCAGCACCGCAAGAGCAAGACTGGGTGCCGTCCAGAACAGGCTTGAACACACCATAGCTAACCTCGGTGTGGCATCTGAGAACTTGACAGCCGCCGAGAGCAGAATCAGAGATGCCGATATGGCTAAAGAGATGATGAACTTCACAAAACAGCAAATCCTCATGCAGTCAGCTACAGCTATGCTCGCTCAAGCTAACACAATACCTCAGAATGTCCTTCAGCTGATGAGGTAATAATCTGAAAGCGGCGGTGTGGGCGTCCTATCCTGTCGCCCCGCCGCCTTTTTATTCATTCAGAAAGCTCACGATAGTTCTCTCACCATATCCAGTTTCCCATTTTCCGATAATTTTGTAAGGAACACCAAAATGTTCGAATATTTCTCTCTCACTTCCAAAATGTTTTCTCAGCGCTCGAACCCATCCTTGCCTCCACATCCCACTTTCGTGTGGAGATCCCGTATCGAATATCAAATACCTGGTTTTTCGGTATAACTTCCAAAATGTCTCGTCGGCTTTTTCTAAACCGTATGAATAAACCAAATGATGATAAACACTTAGAAAGAGTATTATGTCAGCGTTCTCTATTGGGAGTTCTTCTTTTACTATATCCATTTGAATAAATTCATAGTCTTCTGGAAGGCCAAGCTCTTCTCGTGACGCCACATCTATTCCTATAACTCTTATTCCATATTCTTTCAATCCATAACTAAGCTCACCTCTATTACACCCAACATCCACCACTAGCTTCGGCTTTTTAGACAAGATATATTCGTATATGAGCTTCTTTTTTATGGGATTTAGTTTGTTTTGATGATAATTTCCATCAAATTTTCCAGCATATGTAATATTACTCTTTTCTTCGTACTCTTTATCATGAGCGCTGATAAAGTCCCTCCAAAAAGGCAGAGTAATGACCTTAATCCCATTATGGTCTTTAAAGCGATTTTCTAAAACATAAGAATTGATCGTCTTGTTTCCTAAAAACTTCGCTATAGATAATCTGTGTCGCCCACTAACCACTATAAACTTTTTTGGAGTATCCATAGTTTTAAGTTCTACTCCAGTATCTTTAATGACATTGAACTCAGCTTTCCCTGTCGGATTGTAAAATGTTACTATCGGTTTTCTTATGAATCCATCTCTCAAAATCTCATCATATAACTTTAAGAACCTAAATACGATTTCTTCTGGAAAACTTGAATAGTGTCCTCTTTTATACGCATCCTTTAGAAACCAATAATATTTCGTGTTCTGATAGGGTTTGCCTTCTTTCACAACTTTCTCAAGAAAATCGATCATATACTCAACATTTCGATCGATGTATATATCATCGACTTTCAAAACACTGATAGGAGCATTTATTTTTCTTAAAACTCTCTCGATATAATCCTCAAAATTTTTCTCTGTCACTTCAACAATTGGCAAACTCTTCCAATCGATAAGCTTGACATTATCTTCAATCGTTTTCCAAATTACTTCCTTACCTTTGCCCAGACTTTTTATTACTTGCTTTATACTATGAAGTTGTTTCTCTAAAGAATACTTCTCGATAAATCCTCTATACTCTCTAGATTTAAAAGGTTCATCTACTATCTTCTTTACGGCCTCATCTACAGTGTTGAATATGTATTCTCTTGGGTAAAACTCCCTAGCTATATAAAAATTATGTATGACCGGTTTTAATCCCTTAGCCATAGCTTCCATTATTGCAACGCCGTACCCTTCATGAATACTCGTAGACAAAAAAATATCTTTGTCTTCAAGCCATTCATCTGTATCCTCTATCCATCCGTCAAATATAAAGTGTTCTTTCAGATTCATATCATCAAGGATGTAATTTAGATATCTCCATATACGCTCATCTTGAATATCTCCTCCCCAGTAGAAAACATATCTTTTATCCAAATCAACGAGTTTCTTCAATATCTGAACCGTCATCATGGGATTCTTCTTATAATTCATATGTCCCAAAAAAGCTACTTTGAACCCTTCCTTTCTATCCTTAAATCTGTATTTCTTAAGATCGATACCGTTCGGTATAAAACTATGGGGGATCTTTGAAATCTTTGGTTGGTTGCTTATAGCGGTATTCATAACATTCTTTGCAACGAATATGACGTGGTCAACCACTTCCCAGTTGATCTTATTAAGAAAATCCTTCCTTAAAGACTCATATCCATGCAGTCTAAGCACAACTCGCTTATCAAGAATTCCTGAATAATTACTCCCAAAAATTGCCACTTCATTTGCCCATTCAAGCCACACAATATCTGCCCAATCTATTGCCATTTTGACATCTTCAGAATTATTTACAGCCCATCTTTGAACCCAGTATTCATCCCTTAATCCCTTTACTATGTCATCTATAAAATTATCAAGTCCCTTAGCGCTTATTATTGCTAATTTTTCATGCTCTCTTGCCTTCCTCACTTTGTTTTTTAAAATATCCAATCTCTCCTTAAGCAACCTCAAGGCGTCAGAAGGAGCTAGTTCTATAGCCTTTGACAAGTGGCTTAGAGCCCTGTCGTAAAATCCTTCAAATTCATAACAACTCGCCAATATGTCATGAACTTCCCAGCTTTCAGAAATCTTTAGCAATCTCAAAGCATATTCTTTTGCCTTGATGTACTTCTCAAGATTCAAATATATTTCTGCCAGATTGAAGAGTGCATCTTCATGATCTGGATTCATACTGATCGCCCTCTTAAGATTGGAGATTGCCTTGTTCCTCTTGCCCATCATATAGTATGCAACCCCTAGGGCAACATATTCATCTGCGTCAAGCTTCTTGCCCTCAAGCATTCTCACAATTTCCTCGTATTTCCCATTATTGAGGAGCCTTCTAATTTCTCTCATACATTCCCCCCTATTTTTAATTCTCCGGGAGGTATTTATTATCCTGAAATCATGTAAATAGACAGCAAAAACTGCCATTATTATTGACATAACAAGAGAACTCCTGATAGAATATAAGCGCAGATAGAGAAGGCGAAGATTGTATAATAGAGCATGAAATCCTCAATTTTTAGCGGCGGGGTGACAAAGAGGAGCACCTCGCCGTTTTGTGTTGTGCGAGGTCCAAGGATGGAAAAATTCACAAGGAGGTGAAGTTATATGAGAATCAACCACAACATATCAGCCCTTAACGCTTGGAGGCAGATCGGTCAAACCAATATGGCTATGAGCAAAACCTTGCAAAGGCTCAGCTCTGGCCTGAGAATCAACAGCGCAGCTGATGACGCAGCCGGTCTTGCTATAAGCGAGAAAATGAGAGGGCAAATCAGAGGAATCAACATGGCGATAAAGAACTCACAAGATGCTATCTCTCTCATCCAGACTGCTGAGGGAGCTCTTAACGAAGTCCACTCCATCCTTCAAAGAATGAGAGAACTTGCAGTGCAGGCGTCAAGTGATACAAACACCGATGTCGATAGAGCTCAGATTCAAAAAGAAGTCGATCAGCTCGTTGAAGAAATCAACAGAATAAGCAGAACCACCGAATTCAATACAAAAAAGCTCTTAGATG
>WGAO01000021.1 GCA_015489065.1 Thermotogaceae bacterium
ATTATTAACTATTGTTAAAAGTATTTGTCTCTTGCTACTATCAGTGTATCAAAGTTCCCACTCTCAAGAATCACAAAAGTAAAGTAGAGGTCATTTTTAATATTAAATTGCAAATGCATGTTCTTTGCATTAACTTGTATTAACTCTACTTTTGAGAACATTGACAGTTTTACAAAGATAAAAATAAAGATAAAAGTAAGGTTGAGTTTTCCTTATTATCGTTATTTTTCTAATTAATTTTGTGAGGAAGATTTGAACATACAGTCAATTTTCTTGAACATAGCAAGTAGATTTTATCACAAATTATATAAGCATACACAATATATAGACTATCATTTTCGTAACCTGAGTTATAGCTCTCTATAAACTTCCCCACAATGGTAAAATCTGGTAGATACAGGTGATAAAATCCTCAAGAGGAGGGAGTCGATGAGAAAACTGAGCGGTGATGAGATAAGATCGGAGTTTCTGAAGTTCTTCGAGAGTAAAGGTCATAAGGTTCTTCCAAGCGCATCGCTGATACCAGATGATCCGCAGCTGATGTTCACGGTAGCGGGGATGGTCCCGTTCAAACCGATATTTTGGGGAAAGGTTGAGCCTGTCTATAAAAGAGTTACTACCTGTCAGAAGTGTTTAAGAACCACCGATATAGAGAATGTTGGAAGAACTCCAAGACATCATACTTTCTTTGAGATGCTCGGTAATTTCTCATTCGGGGATTACTTTAAAAGAGAAGCTATAGAGTGGGCGTGGGAGTTTGTCACGAGAGTTTTGGAAATTCCTGAAAGCAGACTCTGGGTAACCATATACGAGGAGGATGATGAATCTTTTAAAATATGGAACGAAATAATAGGCCTTCCAGAGAAGAAGATAGTTAGAATGGGAAAAGAGGACAATTTCTGGGGACCTGCTGGACCGACTGGACCTTGTGGACCTGATTCTGAGATTCATTACCTTTTAGATCCATCATGTAAAGAGTGCTCACCAAAGACACATGAGGATAAGTTCCTGGAGATATGGAATCTCGTTTTTACAGAGCTCTACATGGATGAGGACGGAAACTACCATCCTCTTGAGAAAAAGAACATAGATACTGGAGCCGGTCTTGAGAGACTTGCCGCGGTTCTTCAGGAAGTTCCCACGAATTTCGATACGGACATATTCAAGCCGATAATAGACAGGATCCAGAAAGTTCTTGGGGTAAAGTACGGCACTGATGAGAAAACTGATACCTCGATAAGGGTAATAGCGGATCACATAAGAGCTATTACTTTTGTCATTTCAGAGGGAGTATTTCCATCAAACGAGGGAAGAGGATATGTCCTCAGAAGAATAATAAGAAGAGCCCAAAGGCATGCAACACTTTTGGGTGTCAAGAGACCTGTTCTTTTTGAAATAGTAGATGCGGTCGTTGAGAAGATGGGGAAGGTGTACCCAGAAATAGTTGAAAAGCAGGATGTTGTTAAGGAGGTTCTAAAAGCAGAGGAGAAGCGATTCTTGAAAACGATAGATCAAGGAATGGAAATGCTTGAAAAGCTTCTCGAAAAAGGGAAAGTAGATGGCAAAGATGCCTTTAAGCTTTACGATACCTATGGTTTTCCAATAGATCTCACCCTTGAGATAGCTAGGGATAGAGGCGTCGAAGTGGATATAGAGGGATTTAACAGGGAAATGGAAGCTCAAAGAGAGAGGGCAAGAAAAGCTTTGGGAGAAGTTGAATATTCAAAAAAAGAAAAAGTTTTTGACGAGATTTCCAAAAGAGTAAAGGTTGAGTTCTCCGGATACGATAAGATGGAGGATGAATCAGAAGTAGCTGCTTTGGTGAGAGATGGAGAAGAAGTCGAAAGTCTATCTGAAGGAGAGAGCGGAACTGTCATCACGAAAAAAACTCCTTTCTATGCTGAAAAAGGAGGGCAAGTTGCGGATACCGGGAAGATAGAGTGGGAGGGTGGATTTGCAGAGGTTGTAGATGTCAAATCACCTGTCGAGGGTCTTATCGTTCATTTTGTAAGGGTATTGAGAGGATATTTGAGAAAGGGTGAAAAAGTAAGGCTCGTTGTTGATAAAGATAGAAGGAAATCTATCATGAGAAATCACACGGCGACCCATCTTCTTCATGCGGCTTTGAGAAAAGTCCTTGGGAGTCATGTAAGGCAGGCAGGTTCTTTAGTATCTCCAGAGAGATTGAGGTTTGATTTTACACACTACAAAGCGCTGTCAAGGAAAGAGATAGTTGAAATAGAGAATTTGGTCAACGAGAAGATAATGGAAGTCATTCCAGTTATGACAGAAGTTAAGAGTTATGATGAAGCTGTCAAAGAAGGAGCAATGGCCCTCTTTGAGGAGAAGTATGGAGACACCGTCAGAGTTGTCAGAGTTGATGATTTCTCAGAAGAGCTTTGTGGCGGAACTCATGTGTCTAATACTGGTGAGATAGGAATGTTCAAGATAGTTTCCGAGGAAGCGATATCCGCTGGTGTTAGAAGAATAGTTGCAGTGACAGGATTCGGTGCTCTGGATTATTCCAGAGAGAATGAAGAGTTGGTTGATGAGATAAGATCGATTTTAGATGTTCCTAAGGAGAAGATTGTTGAGCGTTTGGAAAAGCTTCTAGTTCAGATGAAAAATTATGAGAAGAAAATAAAGGAGCTTCAGACAAAGCAACTTTCAAAGAGTGCTGAAGTTGTTAGAAAAGACATAAACGGCATTAGCTACGCAGTTGTAAAACTTGAGGATGTTTCAGGAGATGTTCTCAGAAATACTGCAGATAATCTCCTTTCGAAACTTAAAAGTGGTATCGCTGTTGTGTTCAACGTTTCTGCAAATAAAGTGTCGTTTGTTGTAAAGGTTTCAAAAGATTTGATCGGTAAATTTAAAGCAGTTGACCTCGCTAAGAGGATGGCGAAGGTTCTAGGTGGAGGCGGTGGAGGAAGAGAAGACTTCGCTCAAGCAGGAGGGAAAGATCCTCAAAAGATAGAAGAAGCGATAAAAGAGCTTGAAAAAGCTCTCAGGGGGGATTGATATGGAAAGAAAAATAAGGGTTCTCATAGCAAAACCAGGTTTAGATGGTCACGATAGAGGAGCTAAGGTTGTTGCGAGAGCTCTCAGAGATGCCGGGATGGAGGTTATATACACAGGGTTGAGGCAGACGGTCGATCAGATAATAAAGACGGCTATTCAGGAGGATGTCGATATCATAGGTTTGTCTATACTCTCAGGAGCGCATATGAGAATCTGTGACAAGATGATGAAAAAAATGAAAGAAGAGGGAATCGATATCCCTGTCTTCGTTGGTGGAATTATACCTCCTGATGACGCAGAAAAGCTCAAAGAAATGGGCATATTTGAAGTGTTTGGACCGGGTACTCCTTTGTCTCTTGTCGTGGAGAAAGTGAAAGAGGCCGTTCAGAAAGAAGGTGCTAAGGCATGAAAGTCTACATATCTGTGGATATGGAAGGTTTAGCAGCAATTCATTCCTGGAAAGATGTCACCTTTGGTGATCCACACTACAAAAGAAAGGAATTGGAAGAGCAGCTCAGATGGATGCTTGAGGAAATGATAGAGTATGAGGACATAAAAAAGATCACCGTTGTAGATTCTCACGCCCTTGGAGATAACATACCGTATTCAATCACAGATCTTGACGAAAGGATTGAGCTCATATCTGGTTTTCCGAGAAAAAGATATATGATGGCAGGACTTGATGAGAGCTATGACAGGGTGATTTTCTTCGGATATCATGCGGGTATAGGTTCTATGAATGCTCTGATGGACCATACATATTCGAACACGACCTTTCACAATGTTTGGATAAACGGCATAAGAATGAATGAAGCATTGATAAATGCCGCTTATGCTGGGTATCTCGGAGTTCCAGTTGCGATGATTGTTGGTGATACGGCACTCAAAGAGGAGATGAAGGATTTCTTAGATAGAGTGGTGTATGTTGCGACGAAAGAAGGGCTTGGAAGGTACTCTGCAAAGTTTGTCTCGAAGAAAAAATTAGAGCAGGATATAAGAAGTGCTACAAACAGGGCGATAAGAAAAGAGAGAGAGGACTTGAGAATATACAGATTTGAACCTCCAGTAGAACTTAAAGTCGAAACAGCGAAAACAGAGTTTGCCGATGCACTCGAAATGATACCGGGAGTTGAAAGAGTAGGTGGAAGAGTTTTGAAGTTTGTCCATGACGATTATGCGGTTGTTTTTGATGCGATACTCCTCATGGCAACAATAGGGAGCATGATGGGGAGGATGCTTTGATGGATTTCACAGAGAAAACATTGGAGAGCAAAGTTGTTTTCAAGGGGAAAGTAATAGAAGTCAGAGCTGATAGGATAATTCTTCCAGATGGTAGAGAAGGTTACAGGGAACTCGTATACCACAGAGGGGCCGTTGCGGCTGTTCCTTATGAAAACGGTAAGGTATATCTCGTCAGACAGTACAGATATGCTGCAGCTCAGCATCTTTTGGAGGTTCCGGCTGGAAAGTTGGATTCTGATAATGAGGATCCAGTGTGGAGAATGAAAAAAGAGCTCCGAGAGGAAATAGGGAAAGATCCCAAAAGGCTGAAGTATCTGGGCTATATATACACATCACCTGGGTTTGCAACGGAGAAGATACATCTGTATCTCGCAACGGATCTAACAGATATGCGAGAAAAAGCCGATGATGACGAGTTTTTAGAAGTTATTGAGATGGATTTCGACAGAGTCTACGATATGTGTTTGAACGGTGAGATAGTTGATTCGAAAACAATTGTTGCTATAGTAAGAGCTAAAAAGGCTCTGGAGGAGGGATTTTAATGGTTAAATTGATAGTTAATGGAGAAGAGAGAGAGATAGACGCAAAAGATTACAGTAACTTCGGCGAACTAATGGAGGAATTGAAAAAGGAGCACAGCGATAAGGTACTTTCTAAAGTTGTTGTGAATGGAAACGAAATACCGCTCTCCAAAGTAGATGATCTTCTTGGCGCTACGATAGATGAAGAGGGGCTCACAATAGAAGTTGAGTTTAAGAACATCAGAGAATTCTTGGTAGATACGCTCGAAGAGGTCGTCAAATATGTAGATAATGTGATAAATCTTCTTCCGAAGGTTTCTGAGAATATGATAGTGAATTCTCAAGAAGGATATAAAGCTATAAAAGATCTTACGGACGGTTTAACAGCAGTTGAAAATCTCAGAGAGAACACGATAAAAGTCTCTAAAATAACCCCTAGCGATGTTGGAATGAAAGATAGGGAAGATGAAGTTGTAGGAATATTGAAGAATTTTGTTGGAGGGCTTGAGAGAAGCGATATAATCGATCTCTCAGATATAATAGAGCAGCAACTTCCAACTGTTCTCAACTATTACAAAGAATATTTTTCTAAGGTTTTGGAGATACTTAAATCCAAGACCAATTGAGAGGTGATCGGTTTTGCAGCAGAGATGGCAGAATGCATATATAGAAAACATGGTTAAGACGGCAAGTCCAGCGAAGCTCATAGAGCTCCTCTATATGAAAGCAATAGATGTTTTGAAAGAGGCAGAAGAATTGATAAAGGAAAAGAAGTATGTTGAAGCAAACGAGAAGATAAAGAGAGCCCAAGATATAGTTGTAGAGCTAAATCTGTCTTTGGATATTGAGAAAGGTGGACAAATAGCGAAAAATCTGAGGGCGTTGTACAATTACTTGTTCCAGAGACTCATTGAAGGAAATGTCAAGAAAGATATAAACGCTCTCAGGGAGGTCAGAGGATTTTTAGAAGATCTCTTGGAAACATGGAGGGAAGTTATGAAGAGAGTCGGAAACACTGCCGAGGTGTCTTCAAAGAAAAAGCAAGGGGGACTTGATCTCAGTTTGTGAGGTGATATCCGTGGAAAAAATAGTTCCCCTCAGTGAATATCCATTGGCTGATTTCATAAGTCTTGTCAACGAAATATTCTCTGATTACGCCATACCTATAAATTGGGATGTTTTGAATTTCAAATTGGATGCCAAGGAAAATTCATTGAGTTTCGAAGATTCATTCGTTTTTTTAGACAAGGACACCCCGGTCGGTTTTATAGTCATCGGAATCAGGAAAAAAATGGGAAGAATCGACGCGATGGGTGTTGTAAAAGAAAAGAGAGGTACTGGCCTTGCACAGAAGATCCTTCAGCATGCTATAAATCGTTTAGAGTGGAAAGGAATAGAACAGGTGATATTAGAAGTCGCTTCTAATGATATGAGAGCGGTTAGATTCTACGAGAAGAATGGTTTTAGACAGGTTAGGAGTCTTTACACTCTAGCAATAAGGCCAGAAGACTTTGTTGAGCAAGGTGATGGGGAGTTTCTCAAGACGGAAACGGGCTGGATTCACTGGGCATCTATGAGTGCTCTTGTTAATATACCCAGAAAGCCGAACTGGCAGAGAGATCCGACGACTTTATACCTATCTGGAAACAGATACAATTTGGAAAAAATTATCATCGATGGTGAGGAAGGTTATCTAGTTTGGGGAGAAACTGACGACAGCGCCTTCATCGTTGATATTTCCCCGGTGAAGAATCCTGACTACTTCCAAATTATGGTAGCTTCATCGGTTAAAAAGCTCTTTTCTGAAACATCAAAAAGGGTAATAACGATGTCTTCTGTTCCGGAAGACGATTTTCTTTACAGTAGTGCGATTAAAGTGGGATTTCGAAGTATTTTTAAACAGTACGAGATGTGCTTCAGATTACTTTTGTGATCTCTTCATATTTTTTTAACAACACCTTTCTAATTATGGTGGTAGAATGTAATTTCGGTCCTACCGGATTGTGCCACTTGGAGGAGAAGTCGTGAACAACCAGATACTGGAAGCCATTAAAAGCAGAGTTGATCAGAGAGTCTGGAAAAAGTGGTTCTCTTCTTTTTATATCAAGAGTGTCTCGGATTCCGAGGCAGTATTCATTGTGTCGAATCTCTTCATAAAAGACTGGCTCGAAAAGAAATACAGAAGAGTCATAGAGCATGCCATAAAGGATGTTGTGGGGAGAAAAATTCCTTTTAGGATAGAATATTCCGAAGTTGACCAACCTACGAAGGAAGAGATACCGAAAATCTCTCCTCCTGAGAGCACGAATCTCAATCCGAGCATGACTTTTTGGAATTTCGTTGTTGGGAATGGAAATGAGCAGGTTTACAAATTTGCAAAGAAGATAACAAAAGAATTGGGTAGATTCTCTCCTCTCTTTATTCACGGTGGTGTGGGAGTCGGCAAAACTCATATTCTCCATGCTATAGGTAACGAAGCCTATTCGAAGAATCCGAATCTCAAAATCGTCTATGTTACGAGTGAGAGGTTTATGAACGAGATGATAAACGCACTTCGCGAGAACAGAATACAGGAGTTTAAGAATAAGTACAGAGGTGTTGATCTGCTTCTCATGGATGATGTTCAATTTTTAATGGGGAAGAATGGAGTACAGTTTGAGCTTTTCAACACATTCAACGAGCTAATGGATAAGAAAAAGCAGATGGTTTTCTGCTCCGATAGGTCCCCTGATAAACTCCAAGATTTTCAAGACAGGCTCGTCTCAAGATTCAAAATGGGAATAGTTGCCGAGATGGAAGTGCCGGATATAGAAACGCGAAAGAAGATAGCGCGGGAAATAGTCAAAACTGAAGGTGGAAAGCTTAAAGATGAGATACTCGATTTTCTAGCGGAAAATGTCGATGGTTCTTTAAGAGAGCTCAGGGGAGCGATAATAAAGCTCATAGCATACCAAGAGATTGAGAACAAAGAGCTTGATCTTTACGAAGCTATTGGAATAGTCGGAAATCTCTTGAGAGATTCCAATAGGATGGATTTGTCAGAGAAACTCCTTGCAACTCTTTCACTAGTATTTGATGTGTCACCGTCTGAAATAAAGGGGAGAAGCAAGCGAATCTCGGCGGTTCTTTCAAGGCAAATTGGAATGTACTTTGCTAAGAATTACTTGAAGCTTTCCACAACCGCCATAGCCGAGATATTTAACAGATCTCCCTCAGTAGTATCTTCTACCATCAAAAAAGCGACAGAGAAAATAGGAAAAAATCCACTCCTTGAAGGCTATGTGAGAAAAGTTCTCTCTCACATGAGCCCTGCTATAGGAAAAGATTTCTAAACTTCACCAAAGTGATAATGCTTTTTGATAGGTTTTAAAACTCTCCAAGTGCACTTCGTACCGGACTTGAATGTAACCAAATCTCCTGCGCCGAATCGAACGGTTCCATCTCCTTCAATACTTACCTCTACTTCTCCTTCGATGACATAGAAAGTCTCAGGCTCGTCATAGTACCAATCAAACTCACTGACTTCCTTCTCCCAGATAGGCCAGTCGAAAACTCCCAGCTTTTCCAATTCCTCTTTTGATGACTTTCTTATCGAAACCTTATCGCTCACTTTTTAACACCCCTTCTCGCTTTTCCCATGGAGTACTCTATGACTACCCTTCTATACGGCTCTACCCCTATGGAGTAGCTCGTGACTCCTCTATACCTTTTAACTATTTCGTGTACTATTCTCCTCTCGAACGGGAACATGGGATCCAAGACCACTTTGTCCTTGTTTTTTAGAACATGTCTGATTGCGTCTTTCGCTATTATCTCTAGCTGCTTTTTCCTTCTCTCTCTGTAGTTTCCTGCATCTATAACGACATTCAACTTAACATCACTTAACCTGTTCAAGAATATGGATAGTATATGTTGAAGCGCTCCAAGTGTTTTTCCATGTTTTCCTATGAGTTTTCCGATTTCCGGACCGTCTATTGATACAAAATAAGTCTTACCATCGGATCTTATTGAGACCAATTCAACCCCTTTAGCCTTCTCCAATATTACCTTTAAAAATTCTGAAAGCTTTCTTTCAAAGTAATTCTTCTTAAAAACGACCTCAACTTCTGCTTCTTTTGAAAACATTCCCAAAAAACCTTTAGAACCTTTTTCTATGACATTGACTTCGTATTCATCATCCTGAAGAGCGTACTCATTCACAACTTTCTTTACTGCTTCTTCCACAGTTTTTCCAGTCGCTGTGACGCTTTTCATCAATTCACCTCCTCAGGCTTTCTTAGATAGACCAAGAAGCTCTCTGAGCGTCAACCCTTTTATTTTGTACTTCTTGTATATGTAGTAGGTTATAGCAAGCTGTATCAATGTGTTGGTGGCGTAGTATATAAAGAGTCCAGATGGTAGAGATATGAATAAAAATGGGAAAATAATCGACATCATTATTCCTTGCCAAGCGCTTCTTGCATCTTGACTGGTTATTAAGGTAGAGTAAAAGCTCGCTACAACTGTTATCAATACGAGTACTATGTTTTCTTTAAATCCGCCAACCGAAAGGTCCTTCCAGATCAGAAATCCCTTTCCATAAGCAAACTCTTCTTGGAAGTGCCTCAAGACTCCCCAAAGCATGAAAAATATCGGAAGCTGAACGAGCATCATCAAACATCCACTCATCGGGTTGACGCCTTTTTCTTTGTACAATTTCATCAACTCTTCCTGTTGCCTTTGTGGATCTTTGTATCTCCTTCTTATGTATTCGATATCTTTCTGTATCTTTCTCATGTTTATCATGGATTTCGTTTGGGCGTGATAAAGCGGATAGAGCGCTAGCCTAACTACAAATGTGAAGAGTATTATCGCCCATCCGAAATTCCCTGTAAGCTTGTAGAGATAATCGAAAAACCATACTAAACCGTAGAATATGGCGTCATAAACACCGTACATATCTTTTAATAAATTCATTATTTTCTTATAGTCCTCTGGGAAAGCTCCCTTTATGAGATTCTTTTTTCCAGGTCCAAGATAAACTTTAGCGCTTTCTGTTTCCACAATTCCGGGATTTTCCATCTCCCCACTGAATTTCACTATCGAGACATATTTCTTGGGAGAAAATGATATGAAGATATCGTCTTCATATCGATCGTTACTTGGATACCAGACTCTTGGAAGTTTCATCTTGACTTTCTTGCTGAGCTTCACGGTAAATTCGTAGTATGGGCCATCGATAAAGTGGAAAGTTTTTGTGTAATCTGGGTATATGAACTGAAGATATACATCCTGACCGGATTTCCATACCTTGTAGTTTGTCGGTGTGGAGGGTGTATCGAATCCATCGGAATCATACGAGTATATAAGTTTCCTTTGGTGGTACACATTTTCCATATGCCCGTTTGTTGAGAATTCATACTTTATGAATCTGCTCTCCACCGTTATCAAATTTTTGTGGACATCGTAATCCATCGAAAATGCCACAGTTGCTATAAAGATCATTACCGGCAACAGTTTTCTCAACTTTTATCCCTCCTCACGACAAAGAGATGGAATTCCTCTGGAACTGGGTCGTAACCACCTTCATTGAGAGGATTACAACGCAAAACGCGCCTGAAGCCCAAGTAGAGCCCTTTGATCACCCCAAATTTCTCTACAGCCTCAAGCGTATAATTTGAGCAGGTTGGATAGAACCTGCACGAGGGTGGAAAGAGTGGAGATATGAACTTTTGATAGAATCTTATTAAAAGGATTATTATTTTCTTCATTTCAGCTTCTCCAGAAGTTCCGTCAAGATCTTTCCGATATCATCGAGCTTTGCATCTCTCAGATTTTTCGATTTCTCCCTGAACAGGACTACTACATCATAATTCGGAAATCTTTCTTTGTTCAATCTGTAGAACTCCTTTACCAATCTCCTTAACCTATTTCTGAACACAGCTTTCCCTATTTTCTTTCTGACTACAACGGCTATCCTGGGGTGATCAAGTCCATTTTCCAAATAAACGAGTCTTACATAATCGTTTGATACCGACTTTCCCTTAGTGAAAACTCTTCTGAAGTCTCTTTTGAGCCTCAGGCGCTCCTCTTTTGTCAGACGGCGAGTCTCCACCTGCCCTTTCTCCTTCTGCGCTTGAGAACTTTTCTTCCTGACTTGCTCCTGCTCCTCGCTAAAAAGCCATGGGTTCTCTTTCTCTTTCTCCTTGAAGGTTGGTAAGTCCTCTTCATTGTCCATCCCTCCTAACGCTTTTTGATCCTCAGGAGTATTACAACGGGTATATTACAACAAAGATCCGATGTGGTCTACAATCTTATTTTCAGATTTCTACTCTTGATTTCTGACTGAATCTCTTCAAAGCTAGGGAAGGAAGAGGTTGTTCCCATTCTAGAAACCGTTATCGAAGCAGCAAGTGATGCTAACTTAGCGCTTTCCTCATCATCCATTCCCCTGAGCCTGCCGTATATGAATGCAGCGTTGAATGAATCTCCTGCTCCAGTAGTGTCAACTACATTAGTTTTCACGGCAGGCACTTCAATTGATTTCTTTTCAAAGAAAATCTTCGATCCCTTTTCACCCATCTTCACTATTACGCTTTCAACACCTTTTTTTAAAAGGTGTTTCACAGCCTTTTCGATATCTTTCTTTCCAGTTATTTGAATTATCTCTCTTTCATTTGGAGAGATATAGTCAAAGTAGTAAAAGGCGTCCCACGGAATATCTGAAGGATATGAAGGATCTACATAAACCATCATTCCGGCTCTTTTTGCCATTGAAGATAACTCGAATATAGTATCAGCTGGTATTCCGAACTGTATGAAAAGGGCATCTCCTTCCTCTACTAAAGTCCAGTCTATCATCTCAGGGGAGAATTTCTCATTTACTCCAGGATAGTTGAGCATAGTATTTTGACCGTTCTTAGTTACAGCTATTGCAGTTCTGCCGCTTTCTCCATCACAGATTTTCAAGTGTGATGTATCAATTTCAAATTCGTTGAGCTTTTTCTGGATGAATTCTCCGAAAAAATCACTACCAATGCATCCCGTTATGACAACATCTACTCCCAATTTTTTCAATGCAACCGCTACATTCGATGCTTTTCCACCGAGCTCAATTATGGATTTCTTAGCAACATTGTTTGAATTTATCTCTATTGAGTCTAGATAATAAAAGGTGTCCACATTGAACTTCCCTGCTACGATTACTCGCTTCATCTCATTTCACCCCTTATGAGATCGAGAAGTTTCATGTTTACACCGTTGGCAGCAACTTTTACGGCGTTTTTTATTGCTATTCTGTCAGAATTTCCATGTGCTTTTACAACAATTCCATTCACACCTAGTATAAAAGCACCACCGTATTCTCTGGCATCCAGAAGCTTTTTAAAGTTCTCAAAAGCTTTTTTCATGAGAGCAGCACCTATCATAGAAACGATTCCAGATTCTTTAATGGATTTTTTCAAGGCAGTAGAAACCAGTTTCCCAACACCTTCCATGGTCTTCATCGCGACATTTCCGGTGAACCCATCCGTTACAACAACATCAACAGTACCGATATTTATATCCCTTCCTTCGACATTTCCGTAGAAAGAATCTCCGAGTTTTTCCTTCAAAAGTTTGTAAGCTTCCTTAACAACATCTGTTCCCTTGATCTCTTCCTCCCCTACATTTAGGAGACCGACCTTTGGATCGTTCCTTCCAAGAATCTTTGCATATGCTATTCCCATTATTGCGAAATCAAGGAGATGTTCCGGACGGACAGAAACGTTTGCACCGTTGTCTATCAGTACCGTGAAACCGTTTATCGAAGGAACGGGAACTGCAAGAGCAGGTCTTTCTATACCCTCCAACTTTCCAACGATCTTTGTAGATCCCAGAAAAAGTGGCCCTGTCCCACCTGCACTGACGAAAGCATCGATCTTCCCGTCCTTCAGATATTGAAGTCCAAGGTGCATCGAGGAATTTTTCTTTCTGAGAACTTCAAGGGGCTTTGAATCCATCTTGAGATCATTGCTTGAACTTACAATTTCAACATCTCTGAGCTTTTCTCTTATTACTTTCTCATCGCCAAACGCGACTAAATCTACATTTAACTCTTTCAATGCCAAAAGGGCGCCTTCGATGATCTCAGAAGGCGCCCTGTCGCCGCCCATTATATCCAGGCCTATTCTTGGCTTCATATTATCACTCCGCTACTTCAAAGACCTGCCTTCCCTTGTAGTATCCACAGTTCAGGCAGACTCTGTGTGGCATCTTTGGCGCTCCACAGTTTGGACATATCTCATAAGCTACGCTTATGGCTCTGTATATTTTTGCTCTCTTTTTGTGTGTTCTGCTTCTCGATCTCTTCTGTTTTGGAACGGCCATTTCTCATCCCTCCTCAAGTTTTCTCTTAAGCTGCGCCAGCTTGACAAATCTGTTTCCTATTGAAAACTCTTTGGCTTCATCGCAAACGTGATCTGGATGCTCATTCAAATTTATTCCACAATAAGGACACAAACCCTTACAATCAGGTTTGCATAGAATTTTCTGTGGAATCTCTACTATCATTGCCTCAACAATCCTGTCCGATAGATCTACTACCGGACTCGTATAGTATATCATGTTTTTGAGATTTTCAAGGCGAAATTCTCCTTCAACATCTTCGTGAGTTTTCTCAATGTAAAGCGCTTCTATTACACCATTTATCTTCACTCTAACTGGTGTTAAACACCTTGTACATGGATGCTCTATGGCGGTCCTAACATATCCGCCAACTGCAAATCCCTCTTTAGAGCGGGCGATCACTATCTTTACCTTTATATCTTCCAAAAAAGGCATGCAACCAGTATCAAGCTCAAGACACTCAAGCTCGAATTTCCCTTCAAGAATTTTTCTCTTCTTTATGCTGCTAAGGTCAATTTTCCAATCCATACAATCCCTCCGGCGATCTATTAAACCACGACTCTTTAAAACAACAAAGGGGCTGCATTCGCAGCCCCCCATTTCTTTATTATCCGCTATGTTCTTACATTATATCTTTGGGGAAGATCATCTTGACGAATTCAAACTTTCCATCTTTCACAACATCTACCACGACTGGTTTTATGGCGTTTCCGTTTGCATCTATCGTTATCACTCCGGTAACCCCTGGAAAGTCTTTTATTTTTCTGATGTTCTCAGCTATTTTGACAGGATCAGCGCTTCCTGCCATTTCTATAGCTTTAAGGAGTATCATATAGGCGTCGTAAGAGAGCGCTGCCGCTGCGGAAGGATCTTCTCCGTATCTCTCTTTGTACTTCTTGACGAATATCTTGGAAGCTTCCGTGGCGGCTCCTTTTGGGTGATAGTGGGTTGTGAAGTACATTCCTTCGACTGCTTTTCCACCTATTTTGACGAGCTCTGGAAATTCGACGCCATCCCCAGCCAGCAATTTCCCGGTGAATCCCATTTGCCTGGCTTGTCTCGCTATAAGCGCCGCTTCTGTGTAGTAACCTGGTATGTATATGGTATCAACTCCATATCCCATTGCCGCAGCTATCTGAGCAGAAAAATCTTGGTCCCCAGTCTTGTAAAACAGTCTGTGAGTCTTTGTGCCACTGAATTTCTTGAATTTTCTTGCAAAGAAATTGGCAAGTCCAACGCAGTAGTCTTGCTCAACATCCATGAATATGGCAACATTTCTCGATCCGAGCTCTTTGTAGGCAAATATTGCTGCTGCAGCCCCCTGGAATGGATCGATGAAACAAGCTCTGTTGACATATTTTCTGTTCTGCGTGACAAGTGGGTTTGTTGCCCAAGGTGATATCATTGGAACATGATTCTCTTCCGCTATTGGTGCACCTGCAAGGGTATTTCCAGAGCTCATTGCTCCTATTATCGCAACGACTTTCTCCTTGCTTATGAGCCTTTGAAAAGCGTTCGCAGACTCGGTTTTCTCGGATCTGTTGTCAGCCAATATGAGCTCTACCTTCTGCCCGAGAACGGTTGGCTTCTCCTCATGAGCCAGTTTCAAACCATTCCAGGCTGCTTCTCCCACAGCCGAAAGATTTCCAGTCATTGGAAACACAACTCCGATTTTTATTACAGCCATTGCCATGATTGCGAGCGCTACTGCAGACATCACCAAAAATTTCCTCATGATATCACCTCCATGGTGAAAATTTTCAAACTCCCACCATTTGTAGATTATACCCTTCATTTGTCACTTAATCCAAAAATTTAGGCTTTCTCAATGAAGAATTTATGAAGGTTTTCGATGTCTTCTTTTTTGAGAAATTTAGAGGCGTCCACACAAATTCCAAGGGAGTCAAGATAATCTTTCCAATCATCGACAGGGCGATCTTGGTATTTCACATTAAAACTTTTCCCATCTTTCGCCATTTTTATAACCGTTTCTATAGAACATCCACATGTCTTGGAAGCTAAATACGCTCCGAAAATATCCACGCCAAAGTCGTTTGCCATGTCGACTATCTTTTCAGCATTTTCATAATTTTTGAGTATCCGGGAAACCCCTTTTTTGAGTCTTCCTTCCATTGCTGCACAACTTATAGGACACCCATAACAAGGGTGTCCGTATCTTCTAACGCTTTTATCCTTAGCTTTGAGTTTCTCTCTGATCTTTAAGGCTTCTTTAATGAATTTCTTATTTTCAAGAGTGCTTTGCGATGGAAAGAATACAAGAGCTTTTACTCCCATTTCAAACAGAGACTTTCCGGATCCTTTTCCGAAAGATCTGAATCTTTCAGATATAAGAGAGGATATGTCTGAACCTCTCTCCCCGGCTGGTCCGACTATTATCGTCTTCTTCCCGTTTTTTTCCAAAGCATTGGCAATTTGGAAAATGCTTTTTCCGAGAAAATCTGATGCTGAATCAAAATATACCTTGTTTGGAGAAAACTTGAGGATCAGTTTTTCTTCGGATTTTCCAGTGATTACAACACCATCAATTCCATATCCTCTTATATAAGCTCCTATGAATCCACCTATCGATGATATATGGTGTCCGTAATCTGTTTTCATCCCAAGGGAATATCTTCCACCTGTAGGAGCGGAAGTTCCGGTTAGGAGTCCTGGCGTTATTATCAAGGAGTTCTTGAAAGTCAAAAGGAGCTCTCTTGCAAGAGAGCTCCCACCTATAGAATGTGCTTTCAGATTTGCTATTTCGAATTTCTTATTCTCTAGATCTACTATCAGGATCTTCTTTAGAATTCTTTGAAGGTCTCTCCTTTCGCTCCGCAGATTGGACATCTGTCTGGAACCTCTCCTTCTACTGTGTATCCACAGACCGGGCATATGTATATTTTCTTATCTTCGTAATCTTCTCCCTTTTCCACCATTTCTTTCGCTTTTTTGTACATCTGAGCGTGGATTTTCTCAGCTTCCATTGCAAACTTTGTACTCACTTCTGCTCCTTTTTCTTCTTGAAGTTTTGCTGTCTCATTGTAAACCGGATACATTTCTTCTACTTCAAATGTTTCTCCATCTATGGCTGTCTGAAGGTTCTTCTCGTCGTCACCTATCCCGCCTAATTCCCTAAGATGGTTTCTTGCATGAACATATTCCGCATAAGCTATTGCTCTGAAAAGTCTTGCTAGGTTCTTTTTCCCTCGTTTCTCAGCTTCCTCGGCGAATATCGTATACTTCATATGTGCCATCGATTCGCCCGCAAAAGCATCGCTCAGGAATTTCCTAGTCATCTCCTTCATACTCTTTCACCTCCTTGACAAAATTCTACAGAATTGTGAAAACAATTTCCAAATTTTCAGAAATTGTTTTAAAATACACCTATAAAGATGCAGGAGGTTAGGGGGGAAACACATGGATGCAAGAATTGTAAACGCTCTTCTCACATCCGTGGTAGGAATATTTACACAGGTGCTCCAGCTCGAACCGAAACTCGGAAAACCTCAGGTTGCTAAAGACATAGACCCAAAGTACTCTATCGTTACGGTTCTGGGATTCGTTGGTGATATAGAAGGTAACATGATATATTCTTTCAACGAAGATACTGCCCTCCAGATAGTTTCTAGAATGATGGGGATGGAGTATGGCCAACTTGATGATCTTGCACTGTCAGCTCTTGGAGAGCTTGGAAATATGACGACAGGGTCTCTCGCTGTTAATCTAGAGAAGATAGGATACAAAACTGATATAACCCCTCCGACTGTTATAACAGGTAAGGAGATAAAAGTATCAGTTGAGGGAGTAATACTTAAGCTTCCCGTTCAGCTCTTTAAACCTGAAGATGTGGAGCTGAACTTAGTTATGAAAAAATGAAAGGTTTAAAAGATTTTGCAAAACTCAATTTGATAACGGCTTTTGGAGCTACAGTGATCGCTAACATAGCAGTTGCCGGTTTCATAGGGTGGTTAATAGATAAGTACACTTTCGATAATAATGTCATCTTTGTTATTTCACTTTTTCTTGGAACTATTTCTGGGATTTACAACGGTATTAGAGAGCTTTTAAAAGAAGCGGAGAGGTATGAAAAGCTTGATAAAAAAGATGATAACGATGATAGTGATTCTCACAGCGGCTGAAGGTTTGGCGGCTGTGTTTTTTTATCCAAGGTTTACCATAGGGGCTTTCATAGGAGGAGGCGGAGCTTTAGTAAATACTTTTTCGTTATGGTATGATATAAAGCGATCTCTTAAAAAGAGAAGATGGATCAGAGGCTACACCGGTAGATATGCTTTCAGTGGAGCTCTGATGCTTGCAGGAGGATTGATTTCTGTAGCGACTCTGCTTGGGGTTTTTGTAGGACTTATGAACATGAAACTCTCAGCTTACATAGTTGGCTGGAGGGAGAGGGCGTGAACAAACGGGATAAGATATTTCTCAGCATAATTTTTGCTGTTTACTTTATCGCTTGGTTTATAAGTTTAAAGCACATTCCTCCGATGGATGAAGCTTTCAGTACGCTTGGTCACAGATGGGTAGTCAACATTGGAGGTTTTGCATTTAATCCCGCTACTCTTATAAATGCCGTCATAGTTTTTCTCATTGTAGTTTGGATAGCTTTGTCTGTTAGAGAAATGAAACTGGTTCCAGATAGGAAACAATCAATAATCGAGTGGCTTTTCGATACTTTTTATGAGATGGTCGAGGATACCGTGCCTGATCCACGATTTGTTCGCTCGACTTTTGTAGTTGCGATGACTATATTCATGTTTGTTTGGGTTTCGAATATGCTTGGGAGCTTTCCTGGGATAGTTTTTACAGGTTGGGAGAATGGAAAACTCACTGAGATAGGGATCTTCACAGACACATGGCAGGTTCCAACCGCTGATTTAAACACAAACCTTACTTATGCTTTGCTTGTTTTCGTGATAAGTCACGCTTTTGCAATAAAAGCGAAAGGATTTAAAACATGGCTAAAGGGCTGGTTTGAACCGAATCCAATAATGATGCCTATGAATCTGATAGGCGAACTTGCAAAGCCAATATCGCACTCTTTGAGGCTTTTTGGAAACATAGCTGGTGGAGCTATTCTGACTTACATATTCTCGTACATGGTTAAGTATTTCCTGCTTCCCATTTTCCTCTGGGGATTCTTTGGATTGTTTGTTGGCACGATCCAGGCTTTGGTGTTTTCGATATTGGCTATAGCTTACATAAGTGCACAATTAACCTGAAGGAGGGATCTACATGGATAAGATGGATCTCGCGCAAGCTATATACCTGGCAGGAAAAGCTATCGGGGCAGGCCTCGCTATGGGGATAGGAGCCATAGGGCCTGGTGTTGGTGAGGGTAACATAGGAGCACACGCTATGGATGCTATGGCGAGGCAGCCTGAGATGATGGGAGCTATAACCACGAGAATGCTCCTTGCTGACGCAGTTGCAGAGAGTACGGGAATATACTCTCTGTTGATAGCTTTTCTTATAATATTTGCCCTCTGAAGAGGAGGGGATTTTCGTGGATGCCATGAAACCGCAGTTGATAAATTTCAACTGGACGTCTGTAGTGATGCTCCTTATGCTTCTCATACTTATGTACATACTGTACAAAATGTTGTACAAACCTTTTTTGCAGATAGCCGACGAGAGAAAGAAAAAGATAGAAGAGGATATGTCGTCTGCAGAGAGGGCAAGGAAGGAAGCTGAGGAGCTTAGGAAACAGGTTTCTGAGGAGCTGAAAGAAGCTAGAAAAACAGCTGAGGAGATCGTTAGCAAAGCCAGGAAAGAAGCTGAAGAGATAGTTTCAAGAGCAAGGGATGAGGCGAAAGAGGAGGCCAGCAGAATAATCGAATCTGCGAAAAAGCAAGCGGAAATGGAGAAAGAGAAGATATTCGAGGAAGTCAAGGCAAAGGCAGGAGAACTAGCAGTGGCTCTATCTATTAAGATACTCTCAGGAGTTCTGGACGAAAAGGCGAAGAGAGAGTATCTCATAAAGATGATCGATAAGGAGCTGAAAAAATGAAATATTCCGCGGTTGCGGGGAGGTACGCCAGAGCTCTCTTGAATGTAGCGATAGATCAGGGTAAGGAAGATCTATACGAGAAGCTCCTGCTCTTGAGTGTGGAAATTTACAATTCTCTCAGAGATTTCTTCGACGATCCGACTATAAGTGCGTATAAGAAGCACAAAAAGATTATGGAATTTCTAGAAGCCGCGGAGGTCGATAAATCTTTTGAAAATTTTCTTCAGATAGTTTTTGAGAGAAAGAGGCAAAAATATCTCCCTATGATTCTCATGATCTATAGGGATATGAAAGTAGAATCTAAAGGCAAGATACCAGTTGAGGTTTACACACCTATTAAACTCTCAAAAGAAGAAGAGGAAAAACTGGCGAAATTTGTCAAAAAACATTCCTTAAGAGATCCCGTTTTCAGGGAACACATCTCCGAAGATCTAATAGCTGGTGTGAGATTGGAATTTCAGGGAATGAGCTACGACATAAGTGTCAAAGGAAGGCTCTCTAAGATAGCTAGGGAGATATTCGGAAAGGGGTGATGCTCTTTGAGACTCTCACCCGGAGAGCTCACAAAGATTTTGGAGCAAAAGATAAGTGAATTCAAAGAAGAGATAAATTTAGAGGATACCGGAAAAGTTATACAAGTTGGTGATGGAATAGCAAGAGCCTATGGTCTGAACAATGTCATGGCAAATGAGCTCGTTGAATTCGTTGAGACGGGAGTTAAAGGACTTGCTTTCAATTTAGAGGAAGATAATGTGGGAATAATAATACTTGGTGATTATGAAAACATAAAAGAAGGTCATTCCGTTAGAAGGTTAAAAAAGATTATACAGGTTCCTGTTGGTGAGGAGCTCCTTGGAAGGGTTGTAAACCCTCTAGGAGAACCTCTCGATGGAAAAGGTCCAATAGAAGCTAAGGAGTTTCGAAACGTTGAAGTTAAGGCTCCCGGTGTTATATACAGAAAGCCAGTCGATACACCTCTCCAGACAGGTATTAAAGCGATAGATTCAATGATACCAATAGGAAGAGGCCAGAGAGAGCTCATAATAGGCGATAGAGGGACTGGAAAGACAGCAATAGCGATAGATACGATAATAAATCAGAAAGGTAAGGGGGTATATTGCATATATGTTGCTATAGGTCAAAAGGCTGCAGCTGTTGCCAGGATAATAGATAAATTGGAGCAATATGGGGCTATGGAGTATACCACAGTTGTCGTCGCTTCTGCGGCAGATCCAGCTTCACTTCAGTATCTAGCTCCTTACGCTGGAGCGGCTATGGGTGAGTACTTCATGTTCAACGGAAAAGACGCACTAGTCGTGTACGACGATCTTTCAAAGCACGCCGTGGCTTACAGACAGCTCTCATTGCTTCTCAGAAGACCTCCCGGAAGGGAAGCATACCCAGGTGACATATTCTATCTTCATTCAAGACTCCTTGAAAGAGCGGCAAGGCTTGATGACAAGTACGGTGGTGGATCGATGACAGCCCTACCGATAATAGAGACTCAGGCTAACGATGTATCTGCCTACATTCCAACAAATGTTATATCCATAACCGATGGTCAGATATATCTCGAGCCAGGACTTTTCTATGCAGGTTTCAGGCCAGCTATAAATGTAGGGCTTTCAGTTTCAAGGGTTGGTGGTGCCGCGCAGATAAAGGCGATGAAAAAGGTCGCGGGGATGTTAAGGTTAGATCTTGCTCAGTACAGAGAACTTGAGACATTTGCGCAGTTTGCCACCGAGCTCGATCCCACTACAAGAGCTCAGATAATCAGAGGGCAGCACCTCATGGAGCTTTTAAAACAGGAGCAGTATCAACCGATGCCGGTTGAGGAGCAAGTCGTCGTTATATACGCTGGTATAAACGGATATCTTGACGATCTACCGATAGATGCGGTTAAGAAATTCGAGAGAGAATTTTTGAAGTTTATGAGGGAGGAGCACCAGGATATCCTCAATGATATAAGAGAGTCGAAGAATCTTTCTGAGGATACCGAAGAAAAATTGAAGAGAGCGATAGAGAGCTTTAAAGAGAGATTCAAAAAGGAGATAGGGGTTGAAGCCTGATGAGCAGAGGGAAGCTCAGGGCTATAAAGAAAAAAGTAGAAGCTACAAGAAGCTTGATGAAGATTACCCGCGCCATGGAAATGGTGGCGAGGGCAAAGGTTAGGAAATTGGAGAGGGAATTTAGGAAATTTAAGGAGTACATGGAAGAACTTGAGAGAATCAAGTCTAAAATGGATTTCAAAGAGATAGAACACCCACTTTTGAAGGGATATGGAAAAGAGGTTGTACTGGTGATAAGTTCTGATATGGGACTTTGCGGAGCTTTCAACACGGAGATTCACAAAGCTGCTGAAGAGAGGACTAAAGAGTTAGCAGATTTTCATGGCTACATTGTTATTGGGTCAAGAGGAGTGTCTCATTTCAGGAGAGATAAGCTCTTAAAAGGATATGAAAAACTCTATGACATGCCGGATATCAGGATCTCTTCTGAAATAGCCAGTCATATCATGTCTATGGTGACAGATGAGAATGTTGGAAAAGTAGATGTAGTCTACGGGAAGTTTATGAATGCTCTTATACAGAGGCCGAGGGTGGAAACTCTCGTTCCAATAGAGATTTCTGGTGGTGACGAAAATGTAGAATTCGAACCAGATGTTGGAAAGATGATAGATTCTTTCTTGTATTTCTATTTGTCTTCTAAGATACTTAGCTACATGTTCGAAACAAAGGTGAGTGAGTACTACGCACGCCAAAACGCGATGAAGAACGCAACGGATAATGCCAATGAGATGATAAGGACACTGACTCTTGAATACAACAAAGCAAGACAAGCTTCTATAACTCAGGAAATAATAGAGATAGTCAACGGTGCGGAAGCCCTTAAAGAGATAGAAGAGGCAGGATAAGGGGTGATTTGAGTGGCTAAGGGAACGAAGGGGAAGATAGTGAGAGTAATAGGTCCTGTTGTAGATGTTAGATTTCCAGAAGGGGAACTTCCGGATATATTCAACGCGCTTGAACTTACCAACCCGCAGTCTGGGCAAAAGCTCGTGCTGGAAGTTGAGCAGCTTTTAGGAGATAACATAGTCAGGACAGTTGCTATGGACACAACTGATGGACTTGTCAGAGGACTTGAAGTCGTCGACACTGGCGAGCCGATAAAAGCTCCAGTTGGAAAGAAGATATTGGGCAGGATGTTCAATGTCATAGGTGAACCAATAGATGAAAGAGGAGATGTTCCAGCTGATGATTGGTGGCCGATACACAGGCCTGCTCCGAAGATAACCGATCAGAAAGTTGAGATCGAGATACTTGAGACAGGGCTTAAAGTTATAGATCTTCTAGCTCCTTTTCCAAAAGGTGGAAAGATAGGATTTTTCGGTGGAGCTGGTGTTGGAAAGACCGTTCTTGTTATGGAATTAATAAGAAATATCGCGATAGAGCATAAGGGTTTTTCAATGTTTGCTGGGGTTGGTGAGAGAACAAGAGAAGGAAATGATCTTTGGCTTGAAATGCAGGAAGCTGGAGTTTTGGAAAACACGGTCCTTGTGTTCGGCCAGATGAACGAACCTCCCGGTGCGAGATTCAGAGTTGCACTTACAGCTCTTACGATAGCGGAGTACTTCAGAGATGTTGAGAGAAGAGATGTCCTTCTTTTCATAGACAACATATTCAGGTTTGTGCAGGCAGGTTCTGAAGTCTCAGCACTTCTTGGTAGGATGCCATCTGCCGTTGGTTATCAGCCGACTCTCTCGACTGACATGGGGGAACTCCAGGAAAGAATCACATCGACTAAGAACGGTTCTATAACATCTGTTCAAGCGATATATGTTCCCGCAGATGATATAACAGATCCAGCACCGGCTACTACATTTGCGCATCTTGATGCGTTCGTTGTCTTGGCAAGAAGGAGAGCAGAGCTCGGGCTTTACCCGGCGGTTGACCCTCTCGATTCGTCTTCAAAAGTTCTAGATCCTGCGGTTGTTGGTGAGGAGCACTACAGAGTGGCAAGAGGAGTTCAGGAAGTTCTTCAGAGATACAAAGATCTTCAGGACATAATAGCAATACTGGGTATGGAAGAGCTATCAGAGGAAGACAAGATCATAGTTCAGAGAGCAAGAAAGATTGAGAGATTTTTAACTCAACCAACTCACATAGCAGAGAGATTCACAGGTCAGCCTGGAGTTTATGTGCCAATAAGCGAGACAGTGAGAGGCTTTAAAGAAATACTTGAAGGGAAGTACGATGATCTTCCTGAGCAGGCTTTCTACATGGTCGGCACCATAGAAGAAGCTCTGGAGAAGGCGGAAAAGCTCAAGAGAGAAGCCGGGCAGGTGCATTGACATGAAGATAAAGCTCCAGGTTTTCACCCCTAAAGGAAAAGTTTTCGAGAGGGAAGGTGACCTGGTTAATTTCAGGACGGTTGAAGGAGCTATGGGAGTTCTCCCAAGACGAGCTCCCATAATTACACATCTCGCGGTTAGTGAAGTTGAAGTTGTAGATGGAGAAGACAGAGAAAAGCTGGGGGTTTCAGGGGGATTTCTCTACTGCGACGGAGAAAGAGTAGTTGTTTTGACTTCCAAAGTGAGTGAGAGGTGATCTTATGAAAAAGAGAGCAGTTGTTATAGACAGCCTAGCAGATATGCCACCGTATTTTGAGACGATGCTCCCAGTTAAAATTGTTCATTTTAAAGTTTACATAGATGGTAAGGAATATTCAGATGGAAAAACAATATCAAAGGAAGATTACTACAAGTTAGCTACGAAAACTATGGATCTCAGAACTTCCTATCCACCACCTGAAGAGACCTTGAATATATACAGGGAACTTGAGGAAGAGGGTGTTGAAGAAGTTCTCGCACTCCACCTTCCAGAAAAGATGAGTGGATTTTGGCAGTCTTTCAAGAAGGTTGTCGACAAGGTGAAATTGAAGGTCAAGGCTTTTGATGTCAGATCTGTTTCAGTTGGATCTGGTATGGTGAATACTAAGATGATAGAGCTATTTGAAAAAGGAGCATCTTTCGAGGAATTGGAGAAGAAGTTTTGGGATATAAGGAAAAGGATGCTCCTTCAATTCAGTGTGTCTTCTTTGAAATTTCTCATAAAGAATGGAAGGATTGGAAAGGCAAAAGGGCTCATAGGAACTTTGATGAACATCCTTCCAGTGCTTACAGTGGACGATGAAGGGGAGGTCTCTCCACTTGGAAAGGTCAGAGGGAAGAGAAGAGTAATAGATAAGATGGTGAAGAATATAATTGATTTTGCCAGTGGTAGAAGTATCGAGTTCGTGATCGGGTGGGGGACCGATGAAATGAAAGAAAGAGCTATGAGCATAAAGGAGAAAGTTTTTGAAGCTTTGGGCAATAAAGTTGTAAAATTTGGAGAGATAAGAGTTTCACCGACTGTAGCTTCACACACTGGACCCGATGTTTTTGGATGCAGTATATATGTTCTTTGAGGAGGGGATAGGATGAAAGATTTAGTAAAAGTTAAAGACGAATCTTTTGAAGTTGTAATAACAATCAACACACCTTTGGCTGTGATCATAAGGGATCTCTTCTACGAAGGCGATTGGGAGGCCATGGAGGAAGATCTGGGTGGCAATGAAATAATGAGATCTGAGATCAATACCTGCAAGAAGATTGAAGAGAATCTATCACAACTTGGAGAAGAAATTTACAGCCCTATTTCCTTTCCAGAGCTCAAGGAATGGCTGGATGAAGTGAATATAAAAGTCTCCGATATGAATCACATATCGCTTAACGGTCTTTACGATCTTGCGCTCGATTATGCAGATAGAGGACTCTACGATATCGCACACGAGATAATAAGTTTCATGCTCGATTTTGATCCGCACTACGCTCCCGCTTATGAGCTTAAAGGCTCTCTTCTTATAGAGCAAGGGAGAGTTGAAGAAGGTCTCGTCTACTTGGAAAAGGCGATAGATATCGATCCGTGGCTTATAGAAGCTTATTCCTCCTTAGGAGAAGGATATTACAACCTTGGGGATTACGAAAAAGCAGCTTATTATTGGGAGAAGGAAATAGAAAAAGCTCCCGAAAATAAGCTTACATACTTTATGCTCGCAGAAGCTTACGAGAAGATGGGAAATCATCAAAAGGCCATCAACACTCTTTCTAGACTCCTTCACAGAGATCCAGACAGTATTCTGGCTCTCTATGAGATGAAGGAGATATACGAAAAGCTGGGCCAAAAGGACAAGGCAAAAGAGGTTGAAGATAAGATAGCCTCAATGCAACCCAAATACAATAGCGATGTTGAGGTTTGGGCAAAGATACTCCTCGCAAGGGGAGAATATGAGAAAGTCTTGAAGGTTCTGGAAGAGAAACTCAGCAGCACCAAGCTTAATACACACATAAAACTTCTCCTCATAGTTCCGTATATAAAATTAGGTATGAAAGATAAAGCAAAGGAGATAATAGAGGAAATAAAAGACAACAATGTGTGGTACTACTATGGTAAAAAGGAGCTTTTTGGTGAGTTCTTAACTGAGGAGGAAATGGCTGAGTGTGGTATATCCTGAGTGGTGTGGTTGGTGCGGTAATCGGAAGCTTTCTCAATGTTGTAGTGTATAGGCTACCTAAGGAGGATCTCAAGTTATGGGATCCTCCTTATTCGTTCTGTCCAGTATGTAAACATAAACTCTCTTGGAAAGACAATATTCCGATAGTAAGCTACATAATTTTAAAAGGAAGATGCCGCTACTGCGGGGCGAAGATACCTCTCAGGTACCTCTTAGTGGAGATTCTAAACGCATTAGCTTATGTGTTTTCAATTTATTTAACTAACGATCTGGTTACTGTTATATCTCTTTTCGGAATATTCTCAAGCCTTATAGCGATATCTTTCATGGATCTTGAGTATATGGGAATACATGACGCTTTGAACATATCTCTTTTATTTTTTTCCTTTCTTTTTGCCTGGAGACTCCACTCGATAGTTGTTGGGCTTGTAAGTGCGGGGATCGGCGTTGGGATATTTCTGATTTTCAACCTTGTTAGGAAAGGAATAGGACTTGGAGATGTTCTGATGATAGGTGCTGGAAGTGTGGCTCTTGACTTTTTCACACTCGATATAGCCCTCCTTGTAGCAGCGATCAGCGGTCTTATATACTCTATTTTTGCCCATAAAGGATTAAAGTTGGGAAAAACTATTCCATTTGGGCCATTTCTTGCCGTAGGCATAGCTACTGGAGTTGTAATAAGGATCATTTCTCTATGAGGACACATGCGAATCCCGCTTCTTCCACTGTTTTCTCATTTGAAAAATCTACATTCTTCCCAGGCTTTGACCTTAAGCAGAACTTGGCTTTTTCGGCAAATGGTAGAAAATCCTCGACTTTTGGAAAGTTTGCTTTTAACAAAGCTCCGCTTTTTTTGGATTTATAATATTTTGCCCAAGCTCCCGTTATAAAGCAGACTACTACCTTTCCGCCCTTTTTAACAACTCTGAGCATCTCACTGATAGCTTTTCTTCTGTCTGAGAAGAACTCAACCGCGGCAACAGATATTACAGCATCGAAGCTTTTGTCATCAAACGGTAGATTTTCCGCGTATCCTTTGGTGCAGCTTAAGCCTTTTTTCAAAGCTTTTTTAATCATTTCGTCGCTTGGATCTATTCCAACCGCATCGTAGCCAAGGCATGAAAGCTTCTTTGTAAAATTTCCAGTACCGCACCCGACATCCAAAACTCTCTTTCCATTTATCGGAAGAAGAAGCGAAAGAGCACATTCGGTCTCTATGAGATCGATAGTCTTTCCCGGTTCTTTCTCATACCAAAGATCGTAATCATCAGGATTCCATTCGGTATTTTCTGACCTTGTCATCGATTTTCACTCCTCCACGCTTGATATCTATCTGGAATGTGAAAACGCATCTTTCGCACATATTTTCGCAAACTTTTATTATCTCAAATTGAAGGTTCAGAAGATCTTCCAGCTCTCCTTCCACAACGGTTGAATGTGCGTTGACTTCATATTTCAAGCCAGAATTTCTTATTAATCTGATCACTCTATCGATGGTAGATTCTAAATCTTTTGTTTTTATGGGAATTACTTGAAAGCTTGCTGTATACACGCCTACCACCTCCTAATGAAAAAGAGGGGCTTTTTAAGCCCCTCTCATCGTTTTCTAATAATTTCAAAATCCCATTCCAAATCCAGCTGAGATTGTAATACCAGTCATCTTTGAAGTGTCGAAATTAAAGAGACCTGCGTAATCTATTGCTCCAATTGATGCGGATAATCTAAGAATTCTGAGATCCAAATTCAAACCAAGTGTTTTTTTCCAGGCTGGGCCCATGTTCGTCATATCAATCCACAGGATATTTGCAAGGTCGATGTAGCCTCCAAATTCTTTATCCTCGAAATCCGTTGTGGATTTAAAGTGAACCCCCAGATTTAAGAGAGATAGTTTGTAATTTGCTGCTGCGAAAAGCTTCATTGGTATTAAAACTTTCTCAGGACTTGGCAGATTCGTGAGATCTTCTGGAATTTCCATTGTTGGATTGCTCTGGTTAAGTTCAAGGTTTACAAGACTCGCTTCAAAGCTCACTTTTGAATATCCCTCGTAGGAAAGCTTTGCAGGTTGAATTGATATGTCGTTTATCCCGCCTGTTATTTTCAAGTTTCCAAACTTGGCAGAAGCTCCCAAACTTATGTAGTATCCACCGCTGCTGATGAGTTTATTTGCATCTAAATTTTCTAAATTTTGCAAGCTTGAAAGAGCACTCAAAAGCCTAACATCTCCATCGATTTTCATCTCAACCGTTGCGGTATCTTCGTCAGATCTGTAAAGGAAATGAGCTTTTGAACTTTCATCAAACCACAGTATTGGTACGTACAGCCCGCCTGCAATTCCTATCTTTATGTTCTTCCCAATCCCAAATCCCAAGTTGAGACCGGCTTTTGCAACAATCCCTCCGTTGAATATGTTGAACGTGGATTCTTTCGTATCGGTTGTTTCAACATTTCCAAACAGAACTTCCATCATTTCGTACGGAAGTTTCATAGATATATTGCTTTTCAAGTTTGTAACCATTCCCAACTTGAAAGATCCAAATCCAAGTCCGGCGTATTCGTCCATAGATACAACTGGAGAGAGTTTAAAACCATCTTTCATCAGCTCCAGTTTTGACTTGTCAAGGACTACTTCAGATCCTTCCGCCATCGTGATTATGTCTTTTATCGAGAAAAGATTCTGATCCAAACTAACGCCCATTTGAAAATCTGAAAGATCTATGTACTTTCTTGGACTGTCAAAGATCATCACCGGGTTTTCAAATATAAGAGAATTGTTGAAACCAAAATATATAACAGGGATCAAAACCAAAAGCAGCATTTTTTTCATTCTCCTTCACCCCCTCCGGTGGTGACGGAAAGATCGGCGCTTAGTTTCACTTTAAGATCTATTATTCCGTCACTTGATATGAGTTGATGACCAGATAACATAGCTGTTGCGCTGATGGGAAGCGTATCACCTGATAGATCTTCTTTTGATACTGATATTTCACTTTTAAAAGCACCATCTTTTAAATCTACTTCGCTTTCACTCGATCCAACTTTTATTTCTATCTTTGGAGTGATTCCGCTTGTGTTCGTTCCTTCTATTGTAAGAGTTGCTGCGAGCACTTCTGCATCGGATTCGTGAAGGCTGGAGATATCCACGGGCTTGATAAGATCGCTGAGCGGCACCTTTATTTCCTTATCTTTAAGATCGAGCTCAAGCGGCACCTCAGCTTCAACTTTTGCGTAAAGTGGTTTGCTAATGTCTATCGTTGCCTCGTTTATGTTAAGAGCAACATCATAATTCAGGTTGTTTCCTTTCATATCTGAAACGGCGTTTTTGAATGCTTCTATGAGATCGTTCAAAGATCCCGATTCCAGATCTGCAGATCCACTTTCGTTTCCAAAGGTTGCTTCTATCGTTCCATTTATATCCACATTTGAATTCAAAGTGGCAGACATGCTCATATAAGGAAGAATTCCTTTCATCATATCATCTATTGAAAGATCTCCACTATAGATCAGAGTAGTTGAGTTCAAAACGACTTTGCTGAGCTCTATTCCACCTATGGTTATTGTCGCGCTGATCCCAAGGTTACTTCCAAGTGTTACATTCCTTAGCGTGAGTTTTTCCCCGTCGTAATTTTCAGGTGAGGCTTCAAAAGATATGTCAAAGCTGTTGTCTATTAAGAGTCTTTCACCACTCAGATCGACAAGTGTTACATCTGAGGAGCTCTTTTTCTCGATGACGAAGGATTTGTTGAGCTCCGGATCGAAGTCGCTTGATTTCAAGACAACATTGACATTCATCGGAAGTGTTGAATCGTACTCAAGCTTTATCGTTCCGCCAGAGAAAGAGATGCTCTTTATGAGTTGAGAAAGCTCTCCAAGTGGAACATTTTTCGAGGAAGATACAGCAAGGTCACTGCTCAGATACACAAGCGTGGCGACCTCAAGGTCTTCCAAAGCTCCGTTGATATCTACTTGCCTATCTAAAGATTTCACGGTGGCATCGACAGTATCTATGCTCACGCTCACAGGAAGATTCACACTACCAAGGTCTGCTACTATCTTTCCGCTTTCAACGCTCATGGAATTGCCGCCAACACTTCCATTGACGCTGGCAAATTCAAGCTGAGGGCTTTCTATGACTAATTTCCCGCTCTCGATATCGAGTTCTTCGACTTTAGATGGTTTGTCTACGCTTTGATTAAAGTTCAGCTTAAGTCCTTCTAGGTAGATAATATCAAGATCTGGATTTATCGAGAGCATTATATCCCCTTCTCCGTGGTTAGAATCAGAGTGTATGGTCAGGGAGTATTCTATCTTCATCGAGCCGTCTCCAACTTCAAGTTCTTTTCCGCTGAGATCTATCAATGCTTCGTTGTTCTTGGCGGTGTAGCTTCCACTTACTACTACGTTTCCGTTTCCGTCTGTAACGGTGGCATCAACGCTTGCAAGGTTGACGTCATCCCACGGAAAACTCGCGGAAATAACTATCGCTCCATTTACTTTGAAAGCAACAAGTTTTGATGAATCAATACCAAGATCGAGAGAAAGCTCTGTTGAATCGGTTGTGATATTTCCTGCAAGAAGTCCATCTACGTGGATGCTTATATCCTGAGAAGAGAAACTTGGAGTATTTATACTCACCGATTGATTTATCTCACCTATCGTTGGTAGGTTTACTCCAAAGTTTATCGGTATCTCTTCTGAAAGCTCCGGTATCTGAGAGCTTATGTCATTTGGTTTTAATTCAAATATAGTTGCGTTGTATGTTATCTTAACGGGACTTCCCTCTATAACATCCAATCCTTCTATGGTGCTTTTCAGATTCTCCAAGTTGCTCATTATCAGTTTGCCAGTATTGACCTCTGTAGCGATCACCGGGATATTTACCGAAGTTTTGAGCTTTATCTTTGGTTTCTGAAGGTTCTGCAAGGCTTTTTCAGGATTTACACTACATGAAGATATCAAAATTGCTATGACTATGAGTGGAACAAGCAAAAGCAGCTTTTTCATGGAAACACCTCCTTGAAATTTTGTCTAAAAAAGTGGCGGCTAAGCAGCCGCCCTGTGCATTTCCTCCAGATCTCAATTACTTTTCTAATTTTTCAAAGAACTCTTTTATTATCTCCTCAAGATCAGGCTTTCCAATTTCCTGAAGTTCGTATCTAACCCTGACTGCTGGCTTGTTGAGATTTATGACTCTCCTTAAATCTATCGGTGTTCCAATGATCACGAGATCTGCATCTGAACTATTTATAGTTTCCTCAAGCTCTTTCATTTGCTTCTCGCCATATCCCATGGCTGGGAGTATCACATCAAGGTGCTGGTACTTCTTGTAAGTATCTACTATCGATCCAACAGCAAACGGTCTTGGATCTATTATCTCGGCCGCTCCGAATTTCTTTGCAGCTATGTATCCTGCTCCGTATCTCATCTCGCCATGCGTTAGAGTCGGGCCGTCTTCTACTATTAAGACTCTCTTGCCCTTTATGAGGTTCGGATCGTCTACGAATATCGGGCTCGCTGCATCGACAACAACGGCACTTGGATTCCATTTCTCTATATTTTTTCTCACGGTCTCTATTCCAGAAAGGTCCGCGGTCTCTTCTTTGTTTATCACTATGACATCAGCCATCAAAAGATTCGTCATTCCAGGATAGTACGAAACTTCATGGCCAGGCCGGTGCGGATCGACTACTACTACAAACAGATCAGGTTTGTAGAACGGAAAGTCGTTGTTTCCTCCATCCCAGAGCACCACATCTGGATCGTCTTTGTAGACTTCTTCAAGAATCGCTTCGTAGTCAACCCCGGCATATATTATCGAGCCTCTGTCTATGTGAGGCTCATATTCTTCTCTCTCTTCTATCGTGCATTCGTACTTATCCAGGTCTTCATAAGTTTCAAACCTCTGCACTTTCTGCTTAACCAAATCTCCATAGGGCATTGGATGTCTTACTGAGACAACTTTTTTGCCCATAGATCTCAGAATGTCGAGAATTCTTCTTGTTGTCTGGCTTTTTCCACATCCAGTTCTTATTGCTCCAACGGCTATCACGGGTTTTTTCGACTCTATCATGGTATTATCAGGTCCCATCAGCTTAAAGTCCGCTCCAGCTGCTAAAACTATAGAGGCTTTCGTCATGACATAGTCAAAGGGAAGATCTGAGTATGCAAGAACAACTTCATCGACTTTTTTCTCCTTTATTATCTTTGGAAGATCTTCCTCTGCGAGTATAGGGATTCCATTTGGATAGAGTTTTCCAGCCAGCTCTGGAGGATAAATTCTTCCTTCTATATCCGGTATTTGGGTGGCCGTAAAAGCAACTACTTCATACTCCTCGTTATCTCTAAAATATGTGTTGAAGTTATGAAAATCCCTTCCAGCTGCTCCCATTATGACTACTCTCTTTTTTCTCAACTCGTTCACCTCCTCTGATTTTTTCAGTGTGCCCGGCGGGATTTGAACCCGCGACTTCCGGATCCGGAGTCCGGCGCTCTATCCAGCTGAGCTACGGGCACACGATCTTTCCGCCTCTTGACAGAAGGTTTTCCACCTTCTCCGGCTCTGCAGTTATGATTATATCGTAATCACCTTCTAAAAATTCCTCAAATCTTTCGACAAAATTCACTCTTTTTTTGAAAAGGTAAGCTATGTAGGGATTCTCCTGGAGAACATCTATTTTTTTAGCCTTTATCCTGTCAAGAATTGATACATCTGGTATGTTATGGATGAGGACTCTTTTTCCATCTATATGATCTATGTCGAATTTTGGAAGGTCGTCTGGAATTTTCAAAGCGGCATCTGGATTTCTGATGAAGTTCTCGAATATCAGAGAAGCGCTCACAGCGTCCACCGGTTTACTGTTTTTCGACTTCCTGAGTATTTCGTGTGCGATCTTTGTAGAGAGCCTCTCGTCCACCATTCTCACATCAAATCCCTTGTCTTTTAACTTTTTGGCGAAATCTATGCTCTCAAAGGTCTGGCAGGAGTATCTTCCGCTCATGGACAAAGGCAGTCCAACCACGATAACGGAAGGCTTGAGATCCACTGCCATTTTTTCTATTCCTTTTTTAGAGGTCACACCTATATTGGATGGTTGGATTTCACCGTAAGCGTAACCGAATCTCTTTTGTCCAAAATCTATTGCGAGTATCATATTATCTCACCGGGATCTTGGAGATGCCTCAAGATACTTCTTGTACCCTTTTCCAAGATTTTCCTGGTGATATTCTCATAATATATTTCATCGAGACCATCTAATTCGAATTTTTCTTCGTCATAGTTGAGAGACAAAACGAAAGTTTTGTCATCCAACACAGGATGGACAGCATCTAAAAGTTCGTAGAGTGTTCTGGGTTTTGATAGAAAAAAAACCTCGTTTCCCGGTATAAATGTCGGAAGGCCGTCTGTAGATGGTGTAGTTGCGAACTTTTTCAAAGCTTTTCTTTTTATCAAATTCACTATGGAAGCTCTCTGAAATCTATTCATATCGTTTGAGTAATATTGGCCCGACGTGAGATCTTTGTATTCTTCTGGATTTCTGGATACTATAGCAAATGACTTAGAAAAAGGCTTAAAACCGCTCTGCATTTGTATTCTAACCTTTAGTTTCTTAAGTTTTACTCTGAGTTTCTTGAACCTCATGTCAACGAGCAGAGGCCTGATCCCGTCTGGTATTCTTGTTCCTATCGCTATTTTACTCATCTTTGAAATTCTCTTTATGAATTCCTCAACTTCCTCAATTCCCCTCATCTTGAGGAGTATCTGAGGTTCTAATACAACGATCTCGGAGTCAATTTCTTCTTCTAAAAATTCTTCTATAGTTAGAAAATCTTCATCGTTTATCTCAATGTGTCTTCGCAAACTGTTTGCTATATGTTCTTTCATCGTTTTGCAGCAAACAATGAATTTTTTCTTTCCAACGAGTTTCATCAGTATGGAGTTCCTCGTTCTTATATCAACGAATACAGCACTCCTATCTTCTATCTCGTCTACCAGACTTCCTCGTTTTTTCATTATTATCTCTTCTTTGTCAAACTTGCTCCTTGTTTTGAGATCCACCATTGAATCTATTTCATCTATTCCGCTCTTAAATTTCGCATCGACAACCTTGAGCTTTGGCGACAGAAAATTGGGTTCAATTTCACAGAGAACATCCATTTTCGCTGCTCCTTGTCTTATCATTGTGGAAAAGTCTTTATCTATTCCCATCCAAACGGCGTTTACATTTCTCCCATCTCTTCTGAGAGTTAGATTCACTGAGTTTCCTCCATTGAAGAAAGAGGCTTTCTTTATATCCAAATTCTTCATAAGGAAAACCAGTGGAGGATTCCCAAGACCAAACGGTTCGAATAGGTCTATGACCTCGAAAAGCTCTGGATTTATATCACGAGGATTTATTTCCGCATCTATGTTGATTGCTTTCTCCTCGACTTTGAGATCTACTTCTCTCATGAAATCTCTGAGCTTTTCATATTCAGACCGCTTTATCGTGAATCCAACAGCCATTGTATGCCCGCCGAATTCCTCAAAGAGTCCCTCAAATTTCTGGAATACCTCGTATATGTTTGCTCCATTAACGCTCCTTGCAGAGCCTTTCCCTAAGCCATTACTGAACGATATCACGAGTGCTGGTTTTCCGTACTTGTTCGCTATCCTACTTGCCACTATTCCTATTACGCCAACATGCCAGTTTTCTCCTCCAACAACTATCACAGATCCTTTGTGGAGCTCTCTCTCTTCCACCATCTCAACAGCTTCTTTGAATATACTCGTCTCTATTTCTTGACGAAGAAGATTGTGACTTAAAAGCTTTTCCACCATCTTTTCTGCTTCCTGTTCACTTTCTGACACCACTAATCTGAAAGCATCCATTGCAGTTCCCATTCTTCCAGCGGCGTTGAGTCGTGGCGCGATTTTGTAGCTTATATCTTTTGATCTTATCTCATTGAGCCCTAATTTACTGACCAATTTTCTTAGACCTGGTCTTTTTCTGGATTTTCCTAGGATTTTTAATCCTTCTTTCACATAGAATCTGTTCTCGTCTGACAGAGTTACCATATCTGCTACCGTTCCAAGTGCGACTAGATCCAAACAATCTTTGATATCCTCGAAACTCATACCAAATCTATCAGCGAGAGCTTGAATAAGTTTGAACGCTACACCAACTCCAGCGAGTTCTTTAAATGGATACCTATCTCCTGGTCTGTGGGGATTCACCAATGCATCAGCTGGAGGGAGGATGTCTTTGACTTCATGGTGATCTGTGACGACGACTGTGAGCCCTAGCCTTTTTGCTTCTTCCAGCTCCTCTACAGCCGTTGATCCACAGTCAACAGTTAGAAGGATGTCCCCGTTGTTTTTTGCAAAATCTCTAACCGCTTGAAGACTTATTCCATATCCTTCGTTCATTCTATCTGGAATGTACACATCAACTTTCCAGCCCTTTTTCTTCATAAAGGAATAGAGGAGAGATGCACCTGTTATTCCATCTACATCATAATCTCCATGTATCAATATTTTCTTTTTCTTCTTCCAGGCCTCTATTAGTATATCTACAGCTTTATCCATATCTGTCATAAGGAATGGATCGTAGACGAATTTTTCAGTTGGATATAGATAATTCTCAATATCCTCAATCTTCCTTCTGAGGATAATTTCAGAAGCAAGCTTTGGTATCCCAAAAAAACTTGAGATCTTTTCGATCTCATTTCGATTTACATCTTCGTATACCCACCTCACCGTCCTTCAACCTTCTTTCCATATTATTTTATTTGTTTGATTATACCATTTGAAAGATATAGGGGTATAATTAAAACAGTACAAAAAATAGGGGTGATCTGCAGTGGGGAAGGTTAAAAAAGTAATAATTTTGAATGATAAGGAGATAGAAATAGTTACTGGAGATATCACCGATGAATCCACAGATGCTATAGTGAACGCCGCAAATTCTCATCTTCAACATGGTGGTGGAGTTGCTGCAGCTATAATCAGAGCTGGTGGATACGAGATACAGAGGGAATCAAATGAGTATGTGAAAAAACATGGACCTGTTCCAACAGGCCAAGCTGCAGTAACTGGAGCTGGGAATTTGAAGGCGAAATATGTAATCCATACAGTTGGGCCGGTTTGGAGAGGTGGAAACAATGGAGAAGAGGATAAGCTTTTTCAAGCAGTCTACAATGCACTTTTGCGCGCACACGAACTTGGAATTGAAAGTATTGCCATGCCGGCGATAAGCATGGGAATATTTGGATTTCCAAAAGATAAGGGGACTAGAATAATGCTCAAAGCGATAGAAAAATTCTTCAAAGATTATCCTGAAACCTCTGTGAAAAAAGTTAGGATTGTAAATCTCTTTGACGAGATGAGTGAAGAGTTCTTGAAAGCGTCAAAGGAAGTTTTTGGAGTCTGAGGAGGGATTTTGTTGGATTACATAAACGTAGATGTTGGTTATGATCTTATAAAAAAGTTTATAGAAAGCTTTGGAGAATTCCATGAGGTTAAGATTGAAAGGAAAGACCAGGTTTTAAACATCATTCTGACTAGCAAAATCATGGGGTTTATGAAGATACCCATTTCTATAAAGTTCAAATTGAAACACACCCAATCTTCTCCAGAAGATCCTGTTATATTTTCCATTGATGCGATGTCTATGATAAAGAAGATAATAAAAGATCACTCAGGAGGGATTTTTGAATACGATGGTGATGAACTTAGAATATTTCCCCACAAGATAACACCATTTTTGAAAAAATTCGTCATATTCGATATCAATTTCAAAGACGAGATGGTTTCCATGAAACTCAAACCTTATATGGCAGGTGCTTGACAGCAAGAAATGTGGTAGAATTCGCTCTGGAGGTGAAGAATATGCCAGAAAATAGGTTGACCGAAGAAAAAATCAAAGAAGCCCTTAAGGATGTTATAGATTATGAAGTTGGCCTTGATGTTGTGTCATTGGGTTTGATATACAACATAGAAGTGGATGATAATAACAATGTGAAAATCCTTATGACTCTTACGACTCCAATGTGTCCGCTCGGCCCGATGATAGTTTCCGATGTGGAGAGAAAATTGAAAGAACTTGGTGCAAACGAAGTCGAGGTGGAACTCACATTCGATCCCCCGTGGTCTCCAGAAATGATGGATCCAGAGATAAGAAAAGCGATGGGCATATGAAAATAGGAGATCTCATAGACGGTGAGTATTTGACAGATGAGATACTGATAATAGCCCACGCCTTGAAGAAGACAAAGGCGTGGGTTTTGTCTAATTTAGATAAAGAGATATCGGAAGATGTTTACAGAGAGATATCCAGAAAGATATCTTTGAGAAAATCCGGTTATCCTTTGCAGTACATACTTGGAGTTAAGGAATTCATGGGCATGGAATTCACCGTGAGAGATGGTGTTTTCATACCCCGATACGAGACAGAAACTCTCGTTGAAATTGCTCTTGATTACATAAGATCGAAAAATATAAAAACCGTTGCCGAGATCGGTGTTGGAAGTGGAGTTATATCCATTTCCCTCGCAAAGTTTGCAGGTGTTAGAGTTTTTGGAAGTGATATAAATGAGAAAGCAATTCTTTTATCAAAGGAAAATGCAAAGAAATTGGGAGTTTTTCAACTTGTGACTTTTTCAAGAGGTGAGTTCTTAGAGCCATTTGAAGATTTTTTCGGTGAAATAGAGCTTGTAATTTCAAATCCTCCATATGTGGAAACTAATTTCAATATTCCTGTAGAAGTGAAGTATGAACCCATAGAGGCCGTTTTTTCAGGAAGTGATGGCATGGATTTTATAAGGGAGTACTTCAAAAGATACAAAAGGAAATGGGATACATTCATGGAATTTTCTGGAAGTGAGCACTCAAAGGAAATCGTTAGATCTCTCTGCAGAGATGTGAAATTTTTTAGAGATCTGGACAATGTTGAGCGCTTTTTCTTCTGCCCTTCAAAATGAGTAGGACAGGCCAAATGATAAGCGGATAAAGTTTTTAAGTCCTTCAGACGGTTTATAGATGTTCTTAACGAGCGTGAGCGGATTTTCGATATGCTCATATTCTATTTTTGAGCTTACTGAAAGGTTATTCCATTGTTTTTTGATGCTTCCGGATATTCTGAAAATTTTTTCTACAGGGTATTCGTCTAACAGATGAGTCCCCTGGGGTATTTTTCCATATCCCTGCCATGGCACAACAGGGGATTTCGACCCCGATAATGCTAATTCGAATTGCAGATTTGTTTTGAAACCAATTATCTCTTTATCCAAGCCTGCTAAAAAAGAGACCGTGTTCTCTCCATACTTGTATCCAACACAATTCTCTTCGATTGAAATCACTCTTGTTGAATTTCCAACTGGAGCAATGACATCAGGGTAGTGATAGTATTGATCGTCTATATCAGATGTTGAGGGTTCAAATGTGTACTTTGTAGTTCCGGCGTGATATACAAAAAATCTTCCAATCGGAGTTGAAAACTTCCCACCCACAGACCATCCGATTTTATCGGGATTTTGAAAACCTCCATAAAATCTGTTCATATTCAAATCGTCGACGAGAATTTGAAGATAAACATACAGAATTTTAGAGCGGTAGCTCATGAAGAATCCAAGTATCGAGCTGTCATTCGTTCCCTGTCTAAATGGCCTACCAACGAAGTTTATGTATTGTGTGAAGAAGTTCGGCAGCGGATTGAAGAAATACTCGAAATCAAAAGTCCTGTCTGTATAGATAACCGACTCTTGGTAACCGAATTTAAAGTCGCCATGCTCTATTCCGATCACTCTGTAATTCATACCGCGATCCGGAAAAGTGTAAGAATATACAGAATTTTTAACATCCACACTTTTTGTTAATTCTATCCATACGGTTTTGAAGAAAAACAAGTTGTTTTCATAAATGAGCGACATCGATACATAAGGATTTCTTTGGGAATTCAGAAATAGGGAATATGGAGAATCAACTTCGTCCCTCTGAAGGATTTTTCCTGCCTTGAAGGAGATATTCTTGAATTTCAGATATAACCCTCCAAATCCATTAAAATTGTATCCAAAGTAAAATCTTGAGTGATATGGATCGTAATATTTCTCATTGTTCGATATGCTCAGATTTGCAAAAGCATCAAAATTACTGGAGATAAGGCTAGCTTCGATGTCAAAAGTGTTTAATGAGAGGTTCGTTGTCTCGAATTTCAGGAAAACTCCAGCATAAAGCGTTGTGAATGTCATTATGAGCATTAAGAAAACCTTCATTCTCATCACCCGAAGTTATCCAAAGAAGTGAAGATACATGTAAACCACCGGAGTTGCGAACAAAAGCCCGTCGACTCTGTCTAGCATCCCCCCGTGACCTGGCATTATTATCCCGGCATCTTTTACACCGAAGTATCTCTTTAAAGAGGACTCGAACACATCTCCGAGCGTGTCCATAACGGAGATTATCACGGAAAACACGATCACTTGAATCACTCCAAGATGATTGAAACCAAGAAGTTTTGAGATGAAGGAATAGATGGAAACATACAATATAGTTCCCAAAAATCCTCCAAAGACACCTTCCCAGCTCTTGTTTGTATACTCTTGAAATATCTTGTGTTTTCCGAATGACAAGCCAAAGAAATATGCAAATGAGTCAAATGCCCATGTGGAGGTCAAAACCAAAAGTGCAACTGCACCGCCATTTTCTCTGTATATCGGCATGAAAAATGACAATCCAAAAGATATGTAAAGAAGTGCTGTAAAGAATGCTGAATAGTCGACAAAAGCCTTGGAGTAGTTCTTCCTTACTATCATTATCGATACGGCTCCAATCAGAAAGATGATCGAGAGAGTGACATTCGGATATTCTTTTAGCCACAAGCCGTATATTATAGGATAGAATGTCGAGAGAGCTGTTAAATAAGCTATATACGATTTTTTTTCATTTTTCATGGAAAAACTCATAAGCTCGAAACTTGTGAGCAGGACTATGGAGGCTACAAGTCCAACAAGACTTTCATACGATACAAAACATGCCACCACAACTGGCGCAACCACTATCGCAGTTATAAATCTAACTTTGAGATCCTTCATAATCCTCCGAACCTCCTGTGGCGTCCTCTAAATTCTTCTAAGATTCTCTCCAAATCCTCTTTTTCGAAATCCGGCCAGTATTTATCAACAAAGAACAGCTCAGAGTAAGCTATCTGCCAAAGCAGGAAATTGCTGATTCTCATCTCACCAGATGTTCTCACAACTATGTCTGGATCTGGGACATCCGGTGCATAGAGATGCGATCTCAGTATATCTTCATCTGCTTTTTCGATATTCTCTGATATGATTCTGTTTACGGCATCGATTATCTCAGATCTTCCACCGTAATTGAGAGCTATTATTAAATCTATCTTATTGTTACTTTTCGTCTCGTTTTCTGCCCAATCCCACACTTCAACAACCTCTTTTGGAAGTTTTTCCTTTCTTCCTATAATCCTGACTCTGACACCTTCTCTTTTCATCTTTCTTATTTTCATCTTCATGAACTCCACAAAGAGGTTGAAGAGAAAGGAAACCTCTTCCCAAGGCCTTCTCCAATTTTCCGTAGAAAACGCATAAAGTGTGAGATACCTTACACCAAGATCAGCTGACCACTCCGTAACATCTTCGACTTTCAGCGCTCCTCTCCTATGGCCTTCTACTCTTGGTAAGCCTTTCTCTTTAGCCCATCTTCCATTTCCATCCATTATTATTGCGATGTGCATGGTCAGAACTCCATTATTTCTTCTTCCTTTTTCTTGAAGACTTCTTCCAGTTTTTCTATGTATTCATCTGTGAGTTTTTGGAGTTCATCTTCTAACCTCTTAGCATCGTCTTCTGGAATCTTTCCGTCGTTTTTATCTTTCTTTATCTTTTCCCTTATCTCTCTTCTTATGTTTCTAACAGCTATCTTTCCCTCTTCAACTATTTCTTTTGCTTTTTTAACCCATTTTTGTCTCTGCTCGGTCGTAGGAGTTGGGAATACAAGTCTTATAACATTTCCATCACTTTGAGGATTTATCCCAAGATCTGATGCCAATATCGCTTTTTCTATCGACTTTATAATCGATTTGTCCCATGGTTTTACTAAAAGCGTTCTCTCCTCAGAGACACTTACAGTAGCCAACTGATTAATAGGTGTTAGTGTCCCATAGTAATCGACTTTTATCTCTTCCAAGACAGCTGGAGAAGGTCTTCCTGTTCTCATTTTCTTGAGTTCGTCCTCTATGGCTTTCAAGGTTTTTTTCATTTTCTCTTCTGCTTCCTTTATAAGAGCGTGCTTCACGGATTACCCCCCCTTCTTTTTTGTCAGACTTTATAATATCACAAAGTCGATGGACGATTTTCCACCAAAATTGGTTTGGGAGCACTTCGTTTTGTATAATATTTCCATCAAGGGGGAATGAATGTGAAATGGAAAGAGCTACTACTTAATCTTGGAACACCTGTTATAGAAACCCTCATTGCCGATGAGATAGGTGATGTGGTTGTTTTCCAGAAAAGTGGAGGAGAATTCATAGTCATAGAATCCTCTGGAGTTATCCCAAGTCACGCTGTTTATGATTCAGAAGAGGATATAAAGAGGGAATTTCCAGAGTATGAACTGGTAAAGGTCACAGATGAAATCTATTACCTTCTTAAAGAAGTTCCTGAAAATTTTGAGGAAATCGTAAATATAGAGAAACTTTCAGAGAAGATTAAATCCGTAGAAAGACTTGAGAACAGGATAACTCGTCACATATATCAACTTGAAGGAATGGATACGATAATATCGTCACTTCTTGAGCCGTTGCCTATGGATATACTCCTTTCTATGATCATAGACGCAATAAGTGAGCTATTCGTAGCTTCTTCCGCTCTCTATGAGCTGACGGATGAGGGGTATTCTCTAGTTATGAATATCGGAGCAAAAGATTTTCCAGAGGTGGTGAAGTCATCTGACATAAGTGACGCGGCAAAAGTTTCTTACATGATGGACGCAGAAAAAGTATCTGGAATCGACGGCTTGATAATACCGATTAGTGACAATATGGTGAACAAGTATTTGATATTTCTTAGAAGAGATGATCCATTTACGCCAGAAGAGAAAGCCCTTCTCACTTCTATAATGAAAATTCTTAATAAATCCAGGGAAGCTTTCAGAAGCAAAGAAAAGGAAATTTTCCTTGGAAAAATGTTAAATCAGATGAGGTTTGTAATGGAATCTCTGGGCGAATACGCAGTTAGGTCTCTTTCTATACACGATGAAGATGAACTTATAAACATGACAGTGGATATGATTAGAGAAATGCTCCAGGCCACATGGTCGGTTGTTTACGAATTTGATGGTGAAGATCTTCTTTTGAAGTCTTTGGCTTCAATCAGGGAAATTGATGTTCCAGCAGTACTCAGTGTGGAGGTTAAGGATGAGATATGGAAACCCGGAAAAATAGAGGGATTTCCGGAATTCGTCTGGCTATCTATTCCGATAAGCTTTGGAAAAAACAGAAAACTGGTTATATTCGTAGGATCTCCCATAACGGAAGATTTTTTGAACGAAGAAATCAGAGACTTGTACATAGAAATAATTTCTAGAATGATAAAGGAAAGCTTTGAGAATTTCGAGTACGAGCGTGAATTGATAGAAAGAGAGAAAAATATAAGAAGACTTTATGAATCAATAACGGCTATAGGAGAATTTTCAAAAGAGTTGAGGAAAATTGATAGCCCTGGAGAAGTTTATGACCTTGTTTACAAATATGCTGCAGAGAATGTCGGTGTGAACGGTATGGAGGTTTTCTTCAGAGGTGTGTCTGTTGAGATGGGAGAAAAGACCGGTGAAGAATTTTTCATAGAGACTGACGATGGTGGTAAGATGAAGTTTTACAAGAGAGACGGATTTTCAAGCACTGACAAAGCAGTTTTAAAAGTTCTCGCAGAAGGTGCTAGTACAATTCTGAAAGATATATACCTCATGGTTCCAAGTGAGAAGATGCTCTGGATGGACGACATAAAGCTGAGATACCTACGGGAAAAGGCTAAAAGACATGAAATACCAGAGGAAAATATGAGATTCTACATTATTAAAGGATCTGATGACATAGAAAAACTCTCCGAGATAGGGGTAGGAATAATCAGTCATGGTGAAGTTGTGGTAGCGACTGACAAGAGCAGAGAAGATCTGGAAAAAATGGGCTTTGAGGTAGAGGAAATATGAATAAACGAGAGGAGGTGGTTTTATGAAGAAGCTTTTGGCAGTTCTAGTAGCAACTTTGGTGGTTTTGGCATTTTCCACTCAACTCACCATTTTGCATATGAACGATACTCACGGTCATGCATGGGCGTTCAACGAGTGGCACAACCCTGGCATAGGTGGTTTTGCTGCTATAGCTTCACTTGTAAATCAGATTAGGCAGGAAGTTCAGAAAGAGGGAGGAGATGTTCTTCTTCTCCATGCTGGTGATGTCAACACAGGTGTTCCGGAGTCAGATCTTCTAAAAGCAGTTCCAGATATAACCGCTATGAACATGATGGGTGTAGATGCTATGACCCTTGGAAACCATGAGTTTGACAAACCTAGGGATGTTCTAGAGATGCAAATGAAGCTTGCGGAATTTCCCATGCTCGCTGCAAACATTTTGACAAAACCCATATGGTACAAAGAATATACCGTTAAAAAAGGTGATACGCTTTGGAACATCTGGAAGACGATGGGCAAAGGAATGAGCTGGCAGAAGTTCGTCGAGAATTTCAAGAAGTTCAACAAAACAAACGAACTCATGGTGAAGGCTGGCTTTACTTATAAGATTCCAGTTTACAGAGGGAAAAACCTCATAGCTAAGCCGTATGTTATAAAAGATTTTGGAAACTTAAAGGTTGCTATCATAGGTCTTACCACCGAAGAGACAAAGGTGCTTGAGCCGCTCTATATAGAGGACCTCGACATTGTAGACGCCGCTAAGATCGCTCAGAAGTACATAAACGGGTTGAAGGACAAAGTCGATGTTATAATCCTCCTCACACACCTTGGCTGGGGAGAGCCTAAAGGAAACTACAACACGAGCTTCTCGCTTGCCAGAAAGATTCATTGCAATAAAGTTGTCATAGTTGACGGCCACTCGCACGATCTCGGAATGAAGAAGATAAACGGAATAACCATAGTTGAAGCTGGATATTACACCAAGTGGCTTGGAAGGCTTGATCTGGATGTGGAAGATGGAAAAGTCACTGTGAAAGGCTGGAAAGCTTATCCGATAAACCTCAAAAAATACAACAAAGCTACTAAAGAGTACTCCTATGTCTGGAAAGAGATTAAGCCGGATCCAATGATAGAGAAGGCTCTTGCTGGGTTTAAAGTTCTCGGAGGAAAGGAGCTGGACAAGGTTGTAGGCATTACGAAGATATTCCTGGACGGTGAAAGAGAGCACATAAGGAGCAGGAGCACCAACCTTGGTAACTTGGTGGCTGATGCCATCAGATGGAAGGCAAAGGCCGATGTTGCTCTCACTAACGGAGGAGGAATAAGAGCTTCTTTGAAACCCGGACCGATAACGATGAGAGATATCCTCACAGTTCACCCATTTGGAAACACTATATATGTTATGAAACTCAAGGGAGATCAGATAATGAAAATCTTAGAGTACACTGCCACAATACAGCCAGGAAAAGGAGCTTGGCCACAGATATCTGGAATGACTGTTAAGATCAAGAATGGAAAAGTGGTCGATGTTAAGATCAACGGAAAACCGCTTGATCCAAACAAGACCTATGTCTTCGCCACGAACAGCTACTTAGCTGGTGGAGGAGACGGCTACTCGATGCTCAAGGAGTGGGCTTCTCAGGGATACGACACTGGATTCACTCTTTCTGATGCCATAGCCAAGTACATAAAAGAGGTTCTTGGAGGAGTTATCAAGAGCTACGACGATAGTGCAAGATTTCAAAAGGAGTGATGGGAATCTAAGGGGGCGCTGATGCGCCCCCTTTTTCTTTACCTGGGGCTGTCTGTATAATTTTTCTCCTCTAAAGCCTTCCCTGTGTTTCTTCCCGCCTCTGGGGTTTCTAAAATCTTGAAAGGGGTGGGGATTATGCGGTTTAAGATTTTCATCCTTGTGATCCTTCTTTTAGCTGCTCTCATATTTTCGTATGACAGGGTAATAAACATGGAGATACATATGGGATACAAAGGAGAAGCATCCGTGAAGATCGAGGAGAAAATTTACAAAAGCGACCTTGCGAAAATATACGAAGTTCATGACGAGCAGATGAGAAAATATCGGGATTTGAGAAAAGAGTTTCTCAAAGATTTCTCAGAGCAGTTTTATTTGTTTTACGGAACGACTGTTTCACCAAACGATATACGTATTGAGAGCGTTAAAGCAAGGAATGGATTTGACAGAATCATAACTTTCAAGGTTCCAGGAATATACAAATTCTCAAACCGTGATGAAATTTTCATCTTTTCGAGAAAACATTACAAATCCACCAATGACCTGCAGAGGTATTTCGAGACTTTCATGGATGGTAAATTCTTCGAGAGTGCTTTCGTGTTGAGCGTTTCGGATAAGAAACTGGATACTCTCAAGGTCACTCACATATATCTTCCGAAAGGTAGCAAAGTGCTTTCTTTAGAGCCGATTTTCTCAAAGAAGGTAATCACCGAATGGAAGAAAGATTACGGAAAGGGAAACATTCTGGCAGGAGAAGTCAAGGTAAAGGGTGAAGAGATTGTCGTGAAGGAGGAAGAAGTAACATCCTGGGAGGCTCCGGATGATATAGTTTCTGGAAAGAACGAATGGATTTTCGACATGCTCAGAGATATAGGTGCTTTCGATCTGATATTTGCCCATCCGAAGATCGACCCAAAGCATCTCACAAAACCGATTAGTTACAACCCAAAGTGGGATTTCTCAAAGGGGTGGAGCTATAACTTCTCTGCAGGTAAGAGCTATAAATTCTGCAGTGGTAATGTGTGTCTAACTCCCGGTATAACAGCTGGAACGAATTTCAAAGTTCATATAAAGTGGGAACACAAATGGGAAAGACATGGCTGGCATTTCAGATACAAGTTCAAGAAGTTCGAAGGTAAGATCACGATAAATCCATATACAAAGTTGTCTCTCAAGCTCAATGCCGGCTCATCGAAGAGCAAAAGCTGGTCGAAAACTCTTTTGAGTAAAGACAGGTGGTTCACATTCTGGGTGTCCGGTACACCTGTCATAATAGTTTTAGAAGGATCAGTTAAAGCAAACGCGAGCGTTGGAGTGTCTGGATCGATAACTGAAAGTGTCTACACGAGGTTTGATGTATACACGAATGTCACATTTAAATATCAAGGTGGATGGAGTAAATCTTTCAGCAAGTCTTACAGCTACTCTGGGGTGAATTTCTCAGCTAACGCGAAGGTCAACGCTTGGGCCAAAGGAGAGCTCCCGGTGACTTTCAGCGGGTACATATACGATGTGGCTGGACCGTACGTTCAGCTGACGCCTTGGCTTAAAGGGCAGGCGAACGCCTCAGCTGGAACATCTCAAAACCAGGTTGGATACACCGTAAAGGGTGGATTGAAACTCACTGGTGGAGTTCAGATGGCCGGGTGGCTCAAAAGCCTTTGCGGAAACATAGGTTCTAAGAGCTATACCCTCTGGAGCAGAACTTGGACTCTCAAGAGCGGAACTTACACATTTTAATTAATAGAATGGTGAGCCATCGCGGCTCACCATTTTTCATTATCCATATCTCACCACGCCATTTCGTATATTTTCACAAAATCTTCTACTTTGGGATTTCCGGGAGTCATCTCAGCAAGCTCTTTGAACATTTTGTAAACCACTTTAGCCATCTCTTCGAAGTCATCCTTGGATATACCAAGCTCTCTTATCGGTACGTTGCATCTGAATACCTCCTGAAATTCCCATAGCTTCTTTATAGCAAGTGTTGCGGCTCTCTTATCGTTGTACTCGATCACCCCGAAGACTTCTCTTCCGAATATCGCTATTCTTTCGTAAGCGTGATCGTATATGTACTCAAGAAAAGATGGTCCGAGTGTGCAAAGTCCGAGCCCGTGGGTTACCTTTTCGTTGAAACCGCTCAGTCCATGCTCAAGTGCGTGGTTTATCACAACTCCCGTGAGTGTCTCGGTTATTCCCGCTTCTGTGCTCGCCCATGCGAGCTCAGTCCTAGCTTCGATATTGCTTCCGTTTTCATAGGCAACTCTCAAATTTGACGCGACTCTTTTCATCGAATCAATTGCGAGTACATCGGAGTACGGATAAGCGTTTACATTCAAGAAAGCTTCGAGCGAGTGATAGAAAGCATCCATCGATGTATAGGCAGTCTGGTCTGGCGGCAGGGTTACCATCGTCTCTGGATCGACTATGGAAACTTTCGGGAAAGTCAGCTCTCCGAATCCCTGTCCTAGTTTCTCCTTGGTCTTTCTGTTAGTTATAACCATGAACGGATCAGCTTCTGTTCCAGTTCCGTGGGTCGTCGGAATTGCGACTATTGGAAGCGCGCATTGGGGCTTTTTTGCTTTCCCAACCCTCGTGTAGTCCCAGTAGCTTCCACCACTGCAAGCTGTAATTGAAATAGCTTTTGAGCTATCTATTGCGCTCCCGCCGCCAAGCCCGATTATGAGATCGACATCTTCTTTTTTTGCTATTTCTGCTCCTTCGTCCACGATCTCCAGTATTGGATTGGGTATGACCTTGTCAAAAACGATCGAATCAATTCCGGTATCTTTAAGGAGTTTAACAACTCTGTCGAGAAGACCAGATTTTTTCGTGCTGCTTCTTCCAGTAACTATCATCGCTTTCTTTCCCATACCCTTAACATGTTTCGGAAGGTCGTTAACTCTTCCCTTTCCAAAGACTATCTTTGTAGGCAGAAAAGCCTCAAATGAATACACAATCAATCCCTCCCTTCAATTCTCGCTCCATCATCACTCTCTATCATCATCAGAGTTGGCTTTGTTTTGAAAGCTTTAAAGTATTCATCGCTCATCTTTTTGAAGATCCTTTTTATTTTTTCTTCTCTATCTAAGACCAGGACATTTCCTCCAAATCCCCCACCAATCATTCTCGCTCCGATGATTCCGTTTTTCTTCAAAAATTCCACTATGAAGTCTGTCTCATCGCACGATACTTCGTAAAGCTCTGAAAGACTCTCGTGAGATTCGTAAAGGAGCTCTCCCAGATCTTTCATTTTTCCAGATCTTAAAAACTCCGCTGCCCTTACGACTCTTTTTGTCTCTTCCAGAACATGAATTGCCCGCTTTTTGAGAACGGTATCGCTGATCTTTTCTAAATCTTTTATTTTCACATCTCTGTATGAAGATTTTTTCAATATTTCAAGAACTCTTCTTGTTTCCTCTCTCCTTTTGTTGTACTCGCCGGAGGATAGGGAATGCTTGACTTTGGAATCTATTAAAGCGAACGATAAGCCATTTAGATTGAGAGGTATGTATTCATGGGTAATCTTCATAGTGTCAAGGAGCATTGCTTGCCCTTTCCTTGAAAATACTGCAGTATACTGATCCATTACCCCGCACTGAACACCGACGAAATTTCTCTCAGCTCTTACTGAAATGTTGACTATATCCATCTTGCCTAGTTTGAGATTCAGGAGTTCTGAGATCGCGAAAGCGACTGCCGTCTCAAGAGCTGCCGAGCTTGAAAGTCCGCTTCCAGCTGGAAGATCGCTCCAGATTTTTATTTCAACAGGTGGTACTTTAAACCCCGACGATTCCAACTCTTTCAGAACCCCGGTAACATAATCTGTCCACTTCCCGGTTTTTTTAAGGCTAGATATCTCTACTCTACCATAGCCCCTTGAAGAGATAACGAATTTCTCAGATCGTTTTGCATCAACCCAAGTTCTTTTACTTATAGCGAATGGAAGAACAAATCCGTCGTTGTAATCGACATGTTCACCTATTATGTTTACTCTTCCTGGAGATGATACGGTCAAATCTTCACCTCCCGCAGCTTTTGGGCGGCTTCCTCTGGTGCTACGGGATTTATGAAAGTCCATGTTCCAGTCTCAACACTCGCCATCCATTTGAGTTTATCCTTGTCTCTTTTTGGTGGATTGAATTCTATGTGAAAGTGAAAGAAATGATCTACATCTTCTTTGGGTGGAGCCTGAAAGAGCATCATCATGTATGGAAACTCCTGATCGAAGAGTTTATCGTATTTCATCACTATTGTTTTTATAGAATCTGCAAGATCTGACTCTTCTTTCTCTGATAACTCCAGTATTGTACTGATGTGCCTTTTTGGATATATGTGAACTTCGTACGGAAATCTTGCGTAAAACGGCACGATGGCAATGAAGGATTCATTTTCATAGACTGTCCTCTCGCCAGGTTCGCTACTTATCACCTCGCATATAGGGCATTTCTTTCTTTCTTCATACCACTTCCTCATGGCTTCTATCTTTAGCTCAATCCTCTTTGGTATAAATGGAAACGCGTATATCTGGCCATGTGGATGGGAAAGGGACGCTCCTACTTCTTTTCCGCGGTTCTCAAATATGAACACATATTCGACAAAACTCAATTCAAACAGATCCCTTGTTCTGTCTTTCCAGACGCTGACAAGTTTTTTGATCTGATATAAGGGCATTTTGGGTATAGAAGAATCGTGATCTTTCGTGTAAACAACAACCTCGCACACGCCAAAAGCTCTTTCCTTTTTGAAGATCCCTCTAGATTCAACTTCTGGTGGGTTCTTTAAAAGTGACGGATATCTGTTCTCAAAGACCGCTATGTCGTATTCACTTATGTCCTGAAATTCTAATCCTCCAGGGCATATCGGGCATTCTACGCTCGATGGTCTTACCGGCCTTTTCTGAGTGGCTGTTGATACTATCACCCACTCGCCAGTGAGCGGATTGAAACGAAGCTCTTGCATCAGAAAACCTCCCCATAGAAGTAGAAATTTCTACCATTATCTTTAACCATTACTCTTCTATCTATTTTTGAATGATTGTCAAAATTCAGCTTGTATTTTGATTCCTTGAGATCTACTACAAGATGTATATTCCCAGAATTGGATCCCCTGGAAGTTATTTCATATCTCATGGAGGTGTCCATTATATTCTCGACTCGCGGTTTTCCGCCAGATAGAGATATGGTTTTCTCCAAAAGATCCTTTTCACTCTCAGACAATTTTCTAAGATCATCACTCAAAAATATCATGTTATCAAGCGTTCCAGAAGTGATCGCGTAGATCTCTCTCTGCTCTTTTGAGATATTGGAATCTTTTCTGAGAATCAGACAATCCGGATCGTTATGCCACAGTCTTTTATGGAAGAAATATCTCGTTATATCGTTTCTGAGAGCGTATTTTGCAGAGATCCCTTCATCCTTTGCTTCCCAATAAGGTGCTGTATCCTCGCTCACTCGCATCCCGTCAACAAATCCTGTGGATGGTATCAGCGGCGCTCCGCATCCTAAGATAAAAGCATCTTTGGTTGCTTTTCTTATGGCTTTCATTCCTCTTCTGTAAGAAATTATCGGAGATTCCGATCTTTTTCTCTCACCTGGTATCGCACCTGAGAAGAGAAAATCTATTTTGAAGAACCTATATCCCATCTTTCTCAAATTTGAGAATAGATCATTCAGCCAATTCAGGACTTCTTCGTTTGAGAGATCAAGAGCGTATATGTTTTTTCCCCAATTTTTGTATGCAATCTTGGGCTTTCCGTTCTCTTTAACAACCCAATCTGGATGCTCTTTAAAGAGCTTTGAAGTTTCCGAGACGCTGAAAGGAGCCACCCATATGCCGGGTTTGAAGCCTTTTCTCTTTATGACTTCGGCCATATCCGACACGCTTGGAAATCCTGCTCTTGTATCAAGCCAATCTCCTATATCTGCCTCGTAGGAGTCATCTATTTGAAAAATCTCTATAGGGAAATCCTTGGCTTTTTCCAAATTCGTCAGAACATCCGACCATTCAAGATCTGAAAAATACTGGTACCAGCTGCTCCAGCCAATTGGTTTTTTCTTTTCCAATTTGACTGAGTTATCTTTTGCTATCATTCTGGCATAGAGTTCAAGAAGAAGCGGCGTATCACCCTCGTTGAGAACGATAAGTGGTTCGATTGGAATTTCGTTTTCAAAATTCGAGTCGAAATAGTCCAGATACGCAACTATTTGATCGCCATCAATCTCGAAATACGGATGGGCGAATCTGGAGGATAAAAAGCCGATAACGATTCCATTGGACGCTACCAAATAATCTGAAAGGTGATTCTCACTCAGAGCTGGTGTGTCTTTGTACTTCCAATCTCTAATCTTGAACGAGTGATTTTTCGTATCGATAACTTTGAATGGGCTCCAAGACTGCCAACCTCCTGCAAGAGCTTTCCTTGGTGCATCTATTCTGAGGATTTCCAATTTTTCGGGTTTTCCCTTGATATATCCTTTTACTACAAAACCAAGATGGATTTTTTCAACGCTCCAAATGGCGCTATATTTTTTATCAGATAGCGAAAAAAATCCCTCTGAAATCTTCCTTCTGAAAATCCACAAAATACCTACCTCCTAGAGTTTGCTCTTAGTTTGTATTAATAATTTGAAATTTTTTACACGAACTTCAAAGTTATATAATCATTTCTGGAAAGATTATAGCGCTTCATGCGAAACACAAAAAAACTTTTGGGGAGGTGTGGAGTTGTGAGGAAATTTCTGACGGTTCTTCTGGTAGGTGTGTTTTTCTTTGCCGGTGCATTGTGGGCTAAGGAGAATGCGCTTGAGATATTCAGCTGGTGGACTGGTGGAGGAGAAGAAGAGGGACTTATGGCTTTGTTCGATCTGTTCCATAAGTACTATCCGGATGTCAAGATAATCAACGCAGCTGTGGCAGGTGGAGCTGGAACAAACGCCAAGGCAGTTCTTAAAACAAGAATGCTTGGAGGAAACCCACCAGACTCGTTCCAAGTTCATGCTGGTATGGAGCTCATAGATACTTATGTCATTCCTGGAATGATGGAGCCGGTAACTTGGATACTTAAGGATATGAACGCGCTCGATAAATTTCCAAAAGCGATACTGGATATGTGCAGCTACAAAGGAGAGGTTTATTCAATACCGGTCAATGTTCACAGAGCGAATGTTGTTTTCTACAACAAAAAGATCGCTGCTCAGATAGGAATGGAGCAGCCACCACAAACCTGGCACGGATTTGTAGAGTACTTGAAAAGAGCTAAAGAGAAAGGATATGTTGGGCTTGCTCTCGGAGATAAGAACAAATGGACAGCGCTTCATCTCTTCGAGAGTTTGATGCTCGCTGAGCTTGGCCCAGATGCTTACAATGGACTTTGGAAAGGAAAGACTTCTTTCAACAACACCGCTATAAAGAGGGCTCTTGAAATCATGAAAGAAATGCTCGATTACATAAACTCAGATCATGCTGCTATGACCTGGCAGGATGCGGTTAGGTTGGTCTATGAGGGTAAAGCTTTAGCAACGGTCATGGGAGATTGGGCGGAAGGCTACCTCAAAACGCTTGGCTGGACACCTGGAGTTGAATTCGGATGGTTCGCACTTCCAGGGACCCAGGATGCATTCATGGTAGTCTCTGATACTTTTGGTCTTCCGAAAGGTGCTCCCCACAGACAGAACGCTATAAGATGGCTCAAGCTCATAGCTTCAAGAGAAGCTCAGGATGTCTTCAACCCGATCAAGGGATCGATACCAGCAAGGCTTGACGCTGACAAGAGCAAGTACGATGTCTACCTGAGATGGTCAATGAACGACTTCGCCACTAAGAAACTCACACCATCCATAATTCACGGATCTGCTGCTCCAGAGAGCTTCTCTGCGGCTCTTATGGATGCCATAGATGAGTTTGTTACAACAAGAGATGTAGATAAGACTTTCAAGAAGATACTGATGATAGCAGAAGACAACGATTACAATGTAAAGTGAAGCGGTATTTGTTGTAGAATTCAAAGGGAGGGGACCTTTCCCCTCCCTTTCTGCGAGATTGGAGGGATACTCCATGAAAAAGGAGATACTGATAGGTCTTCTGGTGATTCTTCCTTCGATAATAGCCATAGCTATATTTGTTTATGGATTTATATTCTGGACGGTCAGAGTTTCGACATCCAATTGGAACAGCTTCTCTTCACTTCTCAGGGGTGAGTACCATTTCGTTGGATTGAGAAATTACAAAAGACTTTTCCAGGATGATAGATTTATAAAGGATCTGTGGAATACACTTTTTTTCACACTGTTTTTTTTGATAGGTTCAATGAGTATAGGTCTTCTTCTTGCAGTCTTAGTTGACAAAGGACTGAAAGGATCACAGTTTTTCCAAAACATATATCTTTTCCCCATGGCGATATCCTTCGTGGTCACTGGAACAGTTTGGCGTTGGATATTCGCACCTGGAATAATCCCAAGTGATCCCCAAGGAGTGAATCTCCTTCTGAAAAAGATGGGGCTCGATCATCTCATGTGGGGTTGGTATACGAGCACAGAGCATATAGGACCTTTCAATCTCGCTCTCATCCCGGTGATAATAGCCGCGGTTTGGCAGATGTCTGGCTACACGATGGCTATGTACCTTGCAGGTTTGAGAGGAATTCCTGTCGATATAGAAGAAGCTGCCAAAGTTGATGGTGCATCTGATTGGCAGGTCTTCTGGAGAATAAAGTTTCCTCTCTTGAAGCCTATAACTCTGAGCGCGATGATAATACTTGGGCATATATCCTTAAAGATATTCGATCTCGTATTTGCTATGACCGGGAGCGGCCCCGGATTCGTTACGGATATGCCATCCATATACATGTTCGAGCTCACATTCAGAAGCAACAGATACGCGAGAGGCTCTGCTATATCGATAATAATGCTTCTAATGGTAGCAGTTGTCATAGTGCCGTACCTAGTCAGTTCTATGAAAGAGGAGGTAAGACGATGAAAAAACTCATCACCTATCTGATAATGATATTCTTCGCTATTTATTACCTCCTCCCAATGTATGTCCTGATAACTACATCTTTCAAGCCTCTATCTGAAGTTGGAATATCAACGATGTGGAATCCACCAAAGCACTGGTCGTTTGAGGGGTTTAAGAAAGCTTTCTCAAAGATAGGTGGAAATTTGAAGAACAGCTTCTACCTGACTATCCCCGCAACTCTGATATCCGCATTCCTTGGATCAATAAACGGGTATGTCTTCTCAAAAGTCAGGTTCAAAGGGGATAAGCTCATATTTACCCTTGTGCTCTTTGGGATGTTCATACCATACCAAAGTGTTCTCTTTCCTCTCATAAGGTTTCTCCAATCGATAAAACTTTATGGATCAATAGCAGGATTGATACTTGTTCATGTGATATACGGTATAC